>JAJDZQ010000185.1 GCA_022824565.1 Anaerolineae bacterium
GGCACATTGGTCAGCACATCGTAACGAATGGCATCGGGCAATTTGTACCAGCCGGTCAGCACACGATATTCGCCAGCCGGCAAGAAGCGCGTATCGAAGCGCACGGTCTCCGTCAGTTCGTCACCCGCGCCCAAAACGCCCAGCGCAGTATCGTTCTGCCGCCCCGGCACCAGTCGGCCCGTCTCGTCCAGCAGGTGGACAAAGCGCACATCGTTGGCAGAGCGCGGCGCTTCGAACCGCCACCAGAATCGCACCGCCAACTCGTCATCGGCTTGGCCTGGCAGGTAATAACCCGCCAGCATGATGTCGTCCTCGATACGAATCGGGTCGTATATCGTGCCGGTCGAAAGAGCGCGTATATTCACCAGCTCGACTGTGACGCTGTGGCAGACCAGCAATGTGTCATCGATTCGCGGTGGGCAAGGCGGATCCAGCTCAATGAGCAAGTTGTGATAACCGCGCCGCGCGATAGGCAGGGGCAACGATAGCGGGATCTTGCCATTGACCTCCAGTGAGTCCAGCAGGGTGCCATTCAGCGACAGGTTGACGCGTCTGTTGACGGCTTCCAACGTGGCGTTGAATTCCAGCCAGCCCGGCTGCGCTTTATACATATAGGTGGTATGTGTGTTCTCGTCCGCCTGCGTGGCATAGAGCAGAGGCGGAACCGCGCGTGACAAAGGCGTTTGGAAGACGCTGCGGTTGGCATCGTCATGAATTGGCTCGCCCAGCTGCTGCCGCGCCCGCCGTAGCATCTGCGCCAGCGCAACTGCTCCCAGGTCAGGCGCTTTGTGGATGATGACCACATCGGCGCCAGCCTCCCATAGCAGCGCTGGCTCGAAACGGGACAGCAAGTCCATCTGTGCCTCGTTGGGGACCGCAGCATAATGGTCGCCGCCTGTGAAGATCGGCTTGCCATGCGCCGTTTGCAAATACAGCGCCTGCTTGAGGGACCATGACCGGTCGTAGGGCAGATTGTAAATCGCGCGGATATCTGGTCGCGCTGCCAGGTCGTGGATAGCTTGCGGCGGATTGGACGGCGCGCTGGGCATCTCGCGGGCCTGCCGGTAATCTTCGACCAGCAACAAGACGACCAGAGCGGCAATTGCCAAGCGCAGCCCAGGATGGCGGCTCCGCAAGAGTCTGCTCGACCACAACACATCTGCCCCGAAGCCGGCCAGCAGCGCAATCGCCAAAGCATACAGCAGCAAGAAGCGGTCTGGCTGCCCAGCCAGTTGAAAAAGCGGCAGCCCCAAAAGCGCGGCGAATGGCAGTGGCACGACAATTTCATAATCGATGATGGCGACCGTCAACGCCTGACCCGCCACTTTCAATAGTGGTCCCAGCGCCAGCAGCCAAGCTACAACCGCCAGCAGCAACCACCAGCGAGCGCCGCGCCTGCCCACAATGCCCAAAAATGCCAGCAAGCCGCCCAGCAACCCGATGTATGCCGCGCTGGGTTCAGCGGGAAGTCCCGTCTGGATTGACAAATTGTCCAGCAGATCCTGCCAGACAGGTTGCCCGGGCGCTGGCGAAACGATGTCCAGCAGGTCGATGCTGTGGCGGACGATTTTGGCATCGGCGGGCAGCGGCTGGCTGAGAATCTCGCCCAGGACCGGCGACAGGTACAGCAGCAACAATGCGCAGCCTCCCAACACGACCGCCAGCGCACGCACAGCGCCAACCTGATCGCGCCGTTGCCAGCGAGCCAGCATAAACAAAAGCGACATGGGCAAGCTGGCATACACCAACTGCGAGACGCCGCCCAGCGCCGCCAGCACGAAAAACAACACAGCCCGCAGATAACGGCCTTTGCAGCCCAGATCGGTATATCGAAAGAGGCAGATCAACAAAAGTGGCAGCGGCCATTGCATAAGCGCGCCGATTTGGCCGTCAATCAGCAGGCTCTGCATCGCGGGGAATGCCAGATAGACCGCGCCAGCGATGAACGCCGGCAGCTCTGCCGAAGCCTGCAAATGCCGCCGCGCCAGCAGATACATCGCCAAGCCGTTGCCCGTCAACGTCAATATCACCACCAGGTTGCAGGCAGCCGCCAGTGGCATGGCCAGCGCCAGCAGCGCAGCCGGAAAATACGCCAGCGGATTCGCCCACAACTGCGGTGCCGGGACGCCATCTGGATAGACAAAAAGCGAGTTAAAAAAGACCGGATCGCCAGCTTGCAGCGCGCTCTTCACCCACCAGACCTGCTGTGCCACTGCGTACACATCGCCCGACTCCGCGCCGATATAGCGGCTCGAAAACGTCGCCTGCGCCGGCGTCGTAACATGTAGCGCCAGCAGCAGATAGCCAAAGGCAGCCAGCCCCGGCGCATAAAGCCAACGAGACAATCTGCCTCGCCAAGCGAGCGGGCTCATCAGCCGATCGCTTCTGCAGACAGCAACATGCGCGAGCCTTTGGTGCGATAGATGCGATAGGGATATTCGTGTCGAAAGCCCAGGAAGATCTCTTTGGTGACGCGCAAGTCATCGCCATTGATGCGCAGCAGATAGCTGTCGCCCTGCCGTCCACGCCGCAGCACCCGTTCGACATCGCCAGCCAGCGACTCGACACTGCCCGCGCGCAGATCGCTGCCGACACGCATGCTGCCGCGACCGGCCAACCCGACCAGCAGCGCGTTCATGACGATTAGCGCGCCGCCCGCCCCGCTGAGAATAGGGTTGTCTGCGCGCTGCCCGGCAAATAGCAGAATCGTCGCGCCTATCACGAAGAAAATGAAGAGGCAGACCGCCAGGAACAGCTGTCGCCGCCGCGTTCGCTGGATGCGAGCGGCCTGCGCTGGACTGAGCCGGCCCTGCCGGTTCGCAGCCAGGTCGGACCCGGTAAATTGCAGCGCAGCCATCAACCCGCTCGCCACTTCTGTCATGGCGCTTCGGCAGCCGGTTTGTCTGGAACAGGCGCGCCGGGCAGCGATTCGATGTACAGCGACTGGCTGGGGAAAGCAAAATTGACTTCCAGCCGCTCGGCGATGCCCATGATCTCCAGGAATAACGTCTCTTTGAGCGAGGTGAAGGCGCGGAAGTCTTTGTCGAGCACCTGGCAGATGACGCGCACATCCAGCGAACTGGCATTCATGTCGTTGAAGAAAACCATAACGGAGTCGCTGGCGATCTCGTCTCTGCTTTCCAGCAAGGCGCGGACATCGTCCAGCAGGGCGCGCATTTGCTCGCTGCTGGTGCTGTAGGTGAAAGCCAATGTCAGGTCGAGGCGGCGCTTTTGCATGCGCGACCAATTCACGACGATCGCATCGGTGAGCAAGTGGTTGGGCACAGAAACCAAAGCCTGGTCGAGCTGGCGAATGCGCGTTGCGCGCACGCCAACCGATTCCACGATGCCACTAACGGCCGGCGTGCGGATGAAGTCGCCGACTTTGAAAGGGTTGTCGGAGACGATCGCCGCAAATCCAAACATATTGCTGACCGTGTTCTGCGAAGCCAACGATATGCCGATTCCCACAACGCCCAACGAGGCGATCAAGGCAGCGACATCAAAGTTAAATTCTTGCAGGATGAAGATCGCGCCCAGCGCCAGGATAAGAAACTTCAGCACAGTGTTCAAAAACGGCAACAGGCGCTCGGGGATCGTGATGCCGGTGAGTCGCTCAAAAGCCGCGGGCTGCAGCGAGATGACTTCGAATATGCGCATGATGGCAAAGAAGACCGCGCCGATCAACAGCGAGCGACCGGCCGCCTGGGCAATCTGCACCACCTCCGCGCTGAAGCTGAACAGCAGCGTGACCAAGATCAGCGAAAAACCGACCACTGCAACGCGCAAGGGCGAGATGCAAGCTTCGACCAAGCTGTCATCGAGCTGGCTTTCGGTGCGGCTGACCACGATTCGCAAAGGCTTCAACAGCAGCCTCGTCAGCAGCCAGCGCAACAGCCAGATCAAAAGCGCAGCGAATAAAAAGGGGAAGAGGTCAAGCAAGATTCGCTGCGCAAACTCTGGCAAATCAGCCAGAAAGGGCAGCCACTCGCGCAGATCGATTTCCATTTTGTTTTGCTCGGTAGCTTTGCCTGGCGGGGATGCTTATTGTACGCTCTGCCAGCCAATATGCAAGCGGCGCAAAGACCTAGACTTGAAATCCATCGCGGTATTCCACGACCTTGCGTTCATAATCGGAGACATAGCGCATGAGCTTGTTTTCCAGCTCTTTCCATTCGTCGCTTAGAAACAGGCTGCGCAGGGTATCGGAGCTTTCTGTAACGAATTCGATCTTGCGCATGGGATGCTGTCCATAGGCGATGTGCCAAGCCATGTGCATGAATACGCCGACCTTTTGCACAGCCGGCACAAAGCTGCTGAGCATGAAGCGGTAATATTGTTCTTGTCTGTCATGTCGAATATTGTAGAATAGGATTAGCTTGTATCTGGGTATGATGTGCTGAAATGTAGCCATTGGAATTTAGGACCGTTGCCGCAATTTGACCACCAGCACACTCTAGCATAGAATCCTGACAAGTGGTACGGCGCGTATCGAGGCAGTTGCGCTACAATTTGCCTGCTGCAGGCTGTGCAGCTTGGGCAAGCCAGCATAGGGATGTCATCCATGCAGGAATTGCAACGGGCGATCGAAGAATTGCGCAGGCGCGCAAATGCCGCCACCGACCCCCAGTCCCTTGTCGACTTGCAGCAAGAAGCCCGCGACCTGCTTACCGAAGCAAAGAACACGCCGCTGGAGCAAAAGGCGC
This sequence comes from Anaerolineae bacterium, assembly GCA_022824565.1. GTDB lineage: Bacteria > Chloroflexota > Anaerolineae > Aggregatilineales > Phototrophicaceae > UBA6055. Next base: position 4,707 of record JAJDZQ010000185.1, read on the forward strand.
AGGCGCTCTTTGCCGAGATCGCCGATTTGCAAAGTCAAGCCACCCGTCCCGACACAGCGGCTATGCGTGGACTGGTGCGGCGCGCGCGCATCCGCATCGAAATCGCTGGCGACGATGATGATATTGATGAAGCCATCGACATCTTGGCCGACGCCCTGCGCATCGATGCCGGGCATGCCGATGTCATCAGCCTCTTGCAGCGAGCTGGCGCACACAACGCGCAAGCCAGACAGCGCGTACAAGACCTCTTTTTGCGGCACGATCTCCAGCAAGCGCCAACGACGACGCCCAGCGAACCGCCCAGTCACAGCGAGCCGCCTCGGCCCGCAGAAACCGCTCGCCAACCGAGAGAAAGTTTGCGCAGCCAACCAGCACAACCCGAAGCAGCCGCTCCAGCTTCTGCCAGCAAAGCGCAGCCGCGCCCAAACATAGATACTTTCGATGACTTGCTGAAACGTCTTACAGAGAGTTATTACTCCGGCGAATATCAGCAGGCTATAGATGTCGCCAACCGCATCCTCGCGCAAAACCCTGACCATGCGACAGCGCTGGAATATCGCGAAAAGTCGGAAGACAACCTCATCCGCGGCATCGTGCCCGACCACCGCATTCCATTTGAAGCGCGTGTCGCCTACAACCGCGCCAACTCGCTCGTGCGCGCCGGCAATTATGAACAAGCGACCGGGCTCTATCGTGAAGCGCGCGAACTGGCCGAACGCGATGGCATCCTCAGCTGGAAAGATGTCGAGCAGGCGCTGCTGGATATCCAGGACCTGGCATTGGCGCGCGAATTGCTGAACGATGGCGACCGTCTGATGGCGAACGACAATTGGTCGGAGGCGCTGCGAAAATACGAAGGCGCATTGCGCGTTGTGCCCAACGACCCGCAAGCCGAAGAACGCCAGGAGGTCATCCGCCGCATCCAGCGGGACTATGACCAGATCACGCTGAGCATGAACACCATCGGCGGCACATTGGACGAGCAAGTGGCGCAAGTCGCCCAGATCCGCAAGCTGCTTTCGCAAGTGCGACAACTGTTACCCAAGAGTCAACGTCTTGCGCAACTGCAGCAAGAAGTCGATGGCAATTTGGCCGGCATCCGCAGCCAGGTGACCGATCAAGCCCAGTTGCAGTTGAATCATGCCAAAGAAGCGAACACCTTGGACGAGCGCATCTTGCTCATGAACAGCGCCGTCAAAACACTGGAGATGGGGCTGGAGCTCGATCCAAAAGACAGCAGTTTCGCCGATCTGCTCATGCACGCGCGCAATAGCCAGGCAGATGTGGCGCGGACACAGCAAGCGCTGCGGCGAGCCCAAGCGCTAATTTCGCAAAACTTCGACCCCGAGCTGGCTCAGGCGCGACAGATGCTGGCTGAAATGGTCGGCGAATATGCTCAGGACGAACGGTATCGCGGCGCAGTCAACGATTTGTTTCTGCGCTATTTGGAGCGAGCGGACGAAGCGCTGCAAAATGGCGCCATGGTCGAGGCGCAGGCCTGGCTCGATATCATGCGCGACGAGCCTTTTCGGATTTTGGGGCGGCGCAGCGATTTGTCACGCATCGAGGGCGTCATCCGCAATCGGCGCAATCGCGGACGTTTTGCTGGCTGTCTGTTGCTGGTGATCCTGAGCTTGCTGGGCGCCGCCGGCATCTTTTTTACGCGCGATGTTTGGGAGCCGATCATCTTCCCCACCGAAACACCTACGCCAACCGCCACCAACACGCCAACGCAAACTTTTACGCCTTCGCGCACGCCGACCCAGACCGACACGCCGACCGCCACCAGCACGCCGACCATCACCAAAACGCCGACAGATACCTTGACGCCGACCTTCACGCCGACCGACACAGCCACCCCGACCATCACGCCGACCGCGACCATCACGCCCACCGCCACCGACACGCCCACCATCACGCCGACGCCGGCCGTGCTGTGCCGAGTCTACAATGCCGATGACGAAGCGAAGAATGTCCGCTTCCGCCCGACCATCAGCAGCCAGTCGATATGGCTGTTGCCGCCCGGCACAGAACTCGATGTGATCCAAGTGCGGCGCGATGAACGCAACCCGACTGGCAACGCCTGGTATTATGTGCGCTACAACAACGACGACACCTCGCCGATCGGCTGGGTGCGCAACGATGTCGTCAAGCTCTTAAATCTGAGTTCGCCTTGCCCAGAGCCACAATAATCGCTACCAACTGGTATAGCCGCCATCCACGACCAGATTCGTGCCAGTTGTATAGCTGGCGGCCGGCGAAGCCAGATAATAGATAGCAGCCGCCACATCTTCGGGCTTGCCCACCCTGCCCTGTGGGGTCATCGCCAGCCAGGTGGGATACCAGTCGGGGTTTTCCATGCCGGCCGCGGTCATATCTGTGCCGATGTAGCCGGGCGATACGCAATTGACGCGCACACCACGATCTGCCCATTCGCCAGCTAGCGACTTGGTCAGCAAGATGACACCGGCTTTCGCTGCATTGTAATGAGATTGCGGCTGTGGCGTATTGGATATCATGCCCGACATAGACGCGGTATTGACGATGCTGCCGCTGCCGCGCTCCAGCATGTGTCGTCCGATCGCCCGGCAGCAATAAAAGACCCCGTTCAGGTTGACCGCCAGCATATTCAACCACTCTTCGTCGGTCATGTCTTCGGCTCTGACGCCTTGGGCGATGCCGGCATTGCAAACCAGAATGTCAATCTGCGGAAAGGCGGCCAGCGCGGTCGTTGCCATGGCATTTACGCTGCCCGAGTCGCGCACATCGACTTCAATGAACAGCGACTTGCGCCCCATGCTTGCGATCTCGGCGGCGGCATTGCGCCCATTTTCGGCGATGTATTCGGCAATGATGACATCGGCTCCTGCAGCAGCCAGCCGGCGCGCGGTCGCCAAGCCGATGCCCCGGCCCGCGCCGGTTATCAGCGCTGTCTGCCCGCTCAAATCAAAATCTGCATTGGACATATTCATTCCTCGCCTCGCGCATCTGTCATGGCAACAAGCTTACCACAACGGCAATCTGGTTCAAATTGTGGGGGTGTCGAATGATGTAGATAGGATTAGCAAGCCGCCATCCATCAGAATGAAGGAAGGGGATTTACCAACGATTTAGCATTGTATTGAAGCCACACCCGCATATTGGGGGAGGAGTTTGGGGTGGGGGCATAGCAGCGCATCCAGCAAATTCGCCCCTACTCAAATTGCCCCCAGCTAGCCACCGATGTGATACATCTCCACCTTGCGCCGTTCTTCGCGGTCAGATTCGGTGAGCAAACTGCGGATTTCTGAGTAGCGATCGTTGCGCGCGCGCCATGTGCGGCTGATGATGGCGGCCAGTTCGTCATCGCTGGCTCCTGCCCGCAGAGGGTCGCGCAGACTAGTGCCTTTTGTGCCAAACAGACAGGTGAAGATCTGTCCTTCGGGCGAGAGACGCATGCGCGTGCAAGCGCCACAAAACGGCTGCGTAACCGAACTGATTAACCCGATTTCGCCTGCGCCGTCGCGGTATTGATACCGTTGCGCCACCTCGCCATAATAGTTGCCAGGCGCAGGTTGCAGCGGCATCTCGGCATCAACAAGCGCCACGACCTCGCTGGATGGCAGCACCTGGTCCATCCGCCAGCCATTGCGATTGCCCACATCCATATACTCTATGAAGCGCACGATATGCCCGCGCGCCTTGAAGAAGCGTGCCAGATCGACCAAAGTGTGATCGTTGGTGCCGCGCTGCACAACAGCGTTAATCTTGAGTGGCGAATAGCCAGCCTGTTCGGCAGCTGCGATGCCCTCCAGCACCTTGTCGACCCCGGCGCGCCCGCCATTCATCTGGCGAAAGACAGCATCGTCCAACGTATCCAGGCTGATCGTCAGACGTTGTAGCCCGGCGTCTTTGAGGGAGTTTATCTTCTGCGGCAGCAAGAAAGCATTGGTGGTCATCGCCAGGTCGGCCACGCCATCAATCTCCGCGAGCATAGCCACCAGCTCTTCAATCCCTTGCCGCAGCAGAGGTTCGCCACCAGTGAGGCGGATCTTCAGCGCGCCCTGCCGCACGATGATGCCTGTGAGGCGGGCGATTTCTTCGAATGTGAGCAGTTGCGGCTTGGGCAGAAATTTGTACCGTTCGCCAAAGATCTCGGCGGGCATGCAATAGGGACAGCGAAAGTTGCAACGGTCAGTGACCGAGATGCGCAGGTCGCGCAAGGGGCGTTCAAAGCGATCGTGAAGAGTCATGTGTGTGCCGGTGCCAGGTCATCGCGGCGAATTGGCTCGATTCTAGCACATGACGGGCGCGGATACGCTAGTGCAAAACGCCCGGGATCACTACAAACCCCAGCCCCTCCCCGACGAGTCAGGGAGGGTAGCCAAACCCCACCCCCAGCCCCTCCCCGACAAGTCAGGGAGGGTAGCCAATGCTTTATGCTCCTCCCAGCCCAACAGGCGGATTGATGGGGTGTGAAAAGCCCCTCCCTCATTTTGGGGGAGGGGTTTGGGGTGGGGGTCTGCCTCCCCCTGACTCGTCGGGGGGGACCGAGGGGGGTTCAGCCTCCCCTTGACTCGTCGGGGGGCCGAGGGGGGGTTCAGCTTCCCCCTGACCCGACGGGGGGATTGAGGGGGGTACACGGATTGCGCTGTGATACAATGCCGGCGCTGGACAGAGAAAGAAGCACAATTGTGGCGCGGATAACCTGCAACACTTGCGGCATGACGGCGCAACCCACCGATTGGCGGTGTCGGGATTGCGGTGGCCTGCTGGACTGGAGCGCGCTGCCGGCATTCGATCCCGCCCAGATCGTGCCCGACGACTTCTCGCTGTGGCGCTATCAGGCGCTTCTGCCCGTCCAGCGGCGCTTCAGCCTGGGCGAAGGGTTGACGCCGCTCGTGCAGCTGGATGTCGATGGCGCGCGCTTCCATGCCAAGCTGGAATACTTGAATCCGACTGGCTCGTTCAAAGATCGTGGCGTGGCGGTTATGCTGAATCACCTGGCAGGCGTCGGAGTCGCGGAAGCCATGGACAATTCGTCGGGCAATGCGGGCGCTTCGCTGGCAGCCTATGCGGCGCTGGCGGGCCTGCAGGCAACAGTCTATGTGCCCAAAAGCAGCGCGGTCGCCAGCAAGAAAGCGCATATCCGCGCCTATGGCGGGCAAATCATCGAATCGGCAGATTTGCCTGCAGAGATTTACGCCGCAGCCAATAGCAAGACCTATGCCAGCCACGCCTGGAATCCGAGCTTTCTGCTGGGACAGCAAACAGCGGCTTGGGAAATTTGGGAACAGCTGAGCAGGCAAGCGCCCGCTGCGGTGGCGATGCCGGTTGGGCATGGCGGGTTGTTTCTGGGCATGTATCGTGGCTTCCTGGCGCTGCATGCAGCTGGTCTGCTCGCGCAAATCCCCCGCATGATCGCCGTGCAATCGACTGGTGTCGATCCCATCGTGCGCGCCTGGGAAGTGGGCGCAGACACAGCCCAGCCTGTCGAACGCGGCGTCAGTGTGGCAGATGGCATCCTGGTGGACGAGCCCGTGCGTGGGCAGCAGATCTTGCGAGCGATCGCAGACAGCCGCGGCCTGGCTCTGCGCGTTGACAATGACGACATTTTGGACGCGCAGCAGCGCATGCACGCGCGAGGATTCATGGTCGAAGCGACCAGCGCTGTGCCCGTCGCAGCCCTGCCACAAATCCGCGCACAACTGGCTGATGCGGCCGAGCTGGTCATCGCGCTGACCGGCAGCGGCTTGAAGAGCCTGTCTGGCTAGCGCCCCTTAACCACACTTGGGGCTTGCCTGTATACTATTGCCGAATGCAGGCACGAGGCGGGAGGCGCATGTCGCAGGACTTGTTCCACCAATTGCTGGAAGCACAACGGCTGTCGCAAGAAGAGTTGCTGCAGCGGCGTGGCGTGGTGGGAGTCGGCATCGGCTTTCGCAACTACAAAGAGCAAGTCACCGACCAGCTGGCGATGGCTGTGCTGGTGGAACAGAAGAAACCGATCGAGGCGCTGAGCGCAGAAGACATGGTGCCGCCAGATGTGAATGGCGCGCGCACCGATGTCATCGAAATTGGTCGGCTGGAAGCGCAGTTGAACCCGCGCGACCGCTTTCGCCCCAATATTCCTGCTGGCGTCAGCATCGGGCATTACAAGGTAACCGCGGGCACGCTGGGCGCAATCGTCTTTGACAACCAGACAGGAGAGCCGCTGCTGCTCTCTAACAACCATGTGCTGGCGAACAGCAACCAAGCTGCCATTGGCGATGCGGTGCTGCAGCCGGGCACAACCGACCACGGCCTGCGTCCCGACGATGTGGTGGCGAAGCTGCACCGTTACGAGACTTTGCGCTTTTACAACAACAGCGGTCCCATCCCCGCGCAGCCGCCCACCACGCCCCCGCCACTCTTCCCGCCGGGTGGCTGCGATATCGTCGAGATGTTCGTGACGGTGGGCAATGCCTTGAGCGCCCTGAGTGGTTCGTCGAAACGGCTGACAGCCATTACAGTCCCCCAGGCGCAAGAGAGCGGCTCGATCTTTCCCAACCGCATCGATGCGGCTTTGGCGCGCCCCAACAACCCGATGATGTTTCAACAGAGCATCGCCGAAATCGGCCGACCCAACGGGATTGCCAAAGCGCGGCTGGGCATGCCCGTGCGCAAACATGGGCGCACCACTGGCTATACCGAAGGCAGCGTTACGCTGATGAATGCCACGGTGGATGTGTCGTATGGCGCCAATCTGAATGCGCGCTTCGCCGGGCAGACCATCACCACGCCCATGAGCCAAGGTGGCGATTCGGGCGCGCTGATTGTGGCGGGCGACAGTTTGAAAGCGGTCGGTTTGTTATTCGCTGGCTCGCGGCGCGCGACCATCTTCTCGCCCATCGAGGCAGTGCTGGATGTGCTGGATGTGCGGCTGTGACCAGAGCCCTCGGTCCCCCGCCGCACCCTATGCTAACTTGGCACGATAGGTACCACAAAATAGGCAGCTCGAGGAGTTTGCAATGGCAAGAAGAAAACTGGCCATAGACACAAAGACCCGTTCCAAAGACATCAGCGGCAAGGTCTATATCGTCACTGGAGCCAATTCTGGAGTCGGTCTTGAAACAACCAGACAGCTGGTGAAGCAGGGTGGTCATGTGATCATGGCTTGTCGACGAACCCATGCTGGAGAAGCAGCGGCCCAGAGCTTCAGTGGGCTGAAAGGCAGTTATGAAGTCATGCAGCTGGATCTCGCTGACCTGCAAACTGTGCGGGATTTTGCCACGGAATTCAAGCAGAAATATGACCGCCTGGACGGCCTGGATTGCAATGCGGGCATGGTAAATATGAATGCCAAACCCGTGTACACCAAAGACGGGTTTGAGATCACCATGGCGGCGAGTTACTTCGGTCATTTCTTGCTGACGGAGTTGTTGCTTGATGTGTTAAAGGCAAGCGCGCCATCACGGTGGGTTATTGTTTCTTCTGTTGTACATGCAGGGAACCCAAATAACCGTCCCGCTGTGCACCTGGAAGATTTGCATTACGAGGCGAGGGAATTCAGCAGATTTGCCGCTTATGCAGAGGCGAAGGTTGCAGTCGTTTTGTATGCAAGGGAATTAGCGGAACGATTGGCAGGCACTGGTGTCTCGGCTTTCTCGGTACACCCGGGTTGGGCACGATCAAACTTCGGCTCGGGCGGCAACTTCTTCATGCAAGCGATAATAGCGCTGGTTCGCCCTTTCACCCGCTCCATGTCGGACAGTAACGAAGAATCGGCCCAAACATCATTGCATTGTTTGCTCTCTGATGATGCGCCAAACCACTCTGGCGCGTACTTCAGCCAGAGCAGCGTGTTATATCGTGACAAGGGCACCCGCGCTGGAGGCTGGCCCCTGGAATCGCCAAATCCAAATGCCAAGAATATGGACACGGCACGCAAACTGGTGGCGATGAGTTATGGCATGGTCGGGCTGACGAATTAACCCCGCCGCTATCTACGACGCATCCGGGTCTATCGCCTGATAGACCAGATTCGGATAGATTGAGCGCGGGCGGTGTGGCTCGGCCGACCACATTTGCGTCATCATCAATGTGATGAGCTCTTGACGCGGGTCGATGACCACATGCGTGTTGGCTGCGCCCGACCAGCCATATTCGCCGATGGAGCTGTAGCCATTGGCGCGCCCGACATCGACCATCACGCGGAAGCCCAGGCCAAATCCATAGCCGTATCGTTCAATGCCGATTCGCAATGGCAGCATAGACTGCGGCACGGCGTTGCTGGTCATGCGCTCGATAGTTATGGGACCGACCAGGCGCGCGCCATCCAGCTCGCCGCCATTCAGCAACATATTCGCGAAGCGCAGATAATCCGCCGCTGTCGAAACCAAGCCGCCACCGCCCGATGGACAAGTCGTTGGCAAGCGCACATCGCCATTGGCGGCCTCGGCATGGTCAATCCGCTGTGGCAAGCCCGCCTGGTCCGATTTATACAGGGCGCAAAGCCGGCTGTGTTTTGCGGGCGGGATAGCAAAGCCCGTGTCGACCATGCCCAGCGGCGCAAAAATCCGCTCGCGCAGGAAGTCCTCCAGAGGCATATCGGCGATGACCTGAACCAGATAGCCGACCACATCGCTTGCCACGCTGTAATGCCAGTTGCTGCCCGGCTGCGTGCGCAAAGGCAGAGTCGCGATTGCCTCGACCATATCCGCCAACTGCGTATCGCGAGCGAAGAAACCATGCTTTGCGGCAGCCTCGCGAAAGAGCTTGTCGGCCGGGTGCCAAGGATCGCCACCATAGCTCAAACCGGCTGTATGCGTCAGCAGGTGAAACACGGTCATGGGTGGATCTTGTTCCACGAAGCTGGGTTGATTCTCGCTGATGTGGCTGTAGACCCTGGTCTTGGCGAAGCTGGGGATATAGCGTGAAACCGCATCGTGCAGCTGCAGGCGGCCTTCGTCATGCAACATCATCAGCGCCAGGCTGACGACCGGCTTGGTCATGCTGTAAATGCGAAAGATGGCATCGGCTTGCATGCCCCGGCGCGCTTCCATGTCCAGCATGCCGTGCAGCGCATGATGCACGATTCGTCCGCGGCGCTGGGCAATAGCAATGATGCCGGGCAATCGTTCCTCGGCGACTTCGCGCGCCAAATAGGCATCGGCACGCGCGAGTCTGTCGCTGGACATACCGGCCGATTCCGCTGGCTGGGTTTGCATTTGGCTTGCCATTTCGCCTACCCCTCTCGGTCCCCCCATCGCAATGGGGGGAGGTTCAAGGGCGGGATTTCGCAAAAACGATCACCCCTCCCAGATGCTTCGGGGAGGGGTTGGGGGTGGGGTAGATTCGCGCAGAATGTTCCGCCGCTAGCCCTCTACCTCCAGTTCGACAGCCGGCGCCTGGAAGTCTTCGCCGAGCTGGGTGAAGTCGTTCACATTGAACAGGAAGGGCGTATCCGATGGCAGCAGCGCGAAGGACACATTGTCCGACAGGTTGGCGACATACAGATACTGGATGAGGTTGGGGTTGGCGGCGATCTGGTCGCTGATGAGACGCAGGGCTTCGGCTTCGGCTTTGGCTTCGATCTCGCGAGCGTTGGCGCGGCCGCGGGCTTCTTGCTCCAGGGCGTCGGCGCGACCGCCGGCTTCGGTCTGGACGCGCTCGGCTTCGGTCTTGGCGCGCAGCAGCTTTTGCTCTTCGATCTGCTTTTCTTCGATGGACTGCGCGAATGAGGTATTGAACTCGATCTGGCGCACGAGAAGCGAAGTCAAGGTCAAGCCTTCCCCTTGCATGCGCTGGCCGACAGCCGAGGCGATATCGATGCCCAATTGTTCGCGGCTCTGCCCATAGATGGCTTCTGCCTCGAAGGTCGAGACGACATCGCGGGCGACGGCGCGCACAGTCGGGCGGATGAAGTCGGTCTCATAGCGGTTCTGCCAGTTGAGGTGAATCTGGTTGGCATCATCTCGCTCGATGCGATAGAGCACGGTGATATCGAGCTTGACTTCCTGCCCGTCTTGGGTCAGCGCTTCCACGGCGTCATTGCCCTGCACACGGCCCTCGCTGCTGATGCCCGACATGGTGTATTCGCGCTGGTCGGTGGGATAGATGATGTATTCCTGCAAGCCGGGAATGATGATGGAAGTGCCGGGCGCGCGGGCCGGGACCTCCAGCTCGCCAGACAGCACATTGACGATGACGGCGGCGCGGGCTGGCTGGACAATCAAAATGCCCGAGCTGATGATGAATAGCACGATGCCCGCCACAAAGCCGGCCACCGCCAGCATGTATCCGCCGCGAGCCGGGCGATTCTGCGATGCCAGCGTAAAGGCAAAGGCTACGCCCAATATGCCCACGCCAAAGGCAAGAATCGCGACAATGCTCAATAGTCCACTGAAGTTCATATCTGCTCCTCACAGGTCGCTAGGACTTTGGTTTTCTTGCTTCACCGTGATTATAGCACAGCCTGGCGCGGATTCTGCGACCCCGAATGATTGGGGATAACGCAGGCAGTGCTCGCTAATTCCTACGGGATTCGGGCAAGTGGGTCGCACACAGGTAGCCGGGTTGCATCACGATGTCAGGTTGTCAGCACAAAGCAACCTAGCCCAGATTCTCGCTCAATATCCGGCCCAGCTCTCGCCGCACAAGACCCGGCCGTTCATCGCGCAGCAGGGGCAGGCGGGCGCGCGTCCGATGCAGTTGATTCAAGTCGATTGCCTGCGTGATTAGCGCCTCGTCAAAATACAGACCGTGCGTCATAAACTCGCCATCGGGGTCTACCACGCTCGAGCCGCCCCAGAAGTTCTTGCCGTCTTCATACCCGACGCGGTTGCAGTGCAGCACATAGGCTGTGAACATGCTGCCATAGGCCTGATTGACCAGCTCGACCCAGCGCGTGCCGCCGAGGCGATCGCTGTCGGACAAGCCCCGCGATGGGCTGCTGCTGTTGAGGATTAGCATATCGGCGCCATCCAGCCAGAGCAGATAGGCTGGCGAAACATGCCAAAAGTCTTCGCAGATCAGCATGCCCAGCCGGCCAAAGCGCGTGTCAAAAGCGCGCACGCTGTTGCCTTGGGCGAAGTAGCGCGACTCGTCAAACATCGCATAGGTGGGCAGGTAGAGCTTGTGATGGATGTGCAGGATTGCGCCAGCCGACAAGTAGGCATTGGCGATATAAAAGCGGTTGCGTTTGTCTTCGTGCACAAAACCCACCACCAGGTCGATATCGGCGCTGGCCGCCAGCAGTTCGGCAAAGACGGCATCGCTGGCATCGCTGCGCAGCGACACTTCGGGCACGAGGTCTTGCACCTGGTAGCCAGTCAGCGACAACTCGGGGAAGACCAACAAGTCGACGCCCCGTTCTCGAGCCGCTTCAATCGTCTGCAAGTGCGCGGCGAGGTTGTGTTGAATATCGCCCAGTTTGGGGTAGATCTGCGCCAGGCCGATGGTGATGCGCATGCGCGGCTCTCCTGCTTTTGCTCGCCCCCAATCATAATGCAGGCGCGGGCGGGCGGCAATTGTGAGGGGCTGCGGCGGGTTTAGTCGGGCGGCACAGCGAAACGATAGCCGATGCCGCGCGCGGTGCGGATGTATACCGGATTGTGCGGGTCGGCTTCCAGCTTGCTGCGCAGGCGGTGCATATGCACGCGCAGGGTGTCTTCGCTGGCTCCGTTTTGGGGCCATACGCGCAAAAGCAAGGTTTGGCTGGGCACCACATTTGGGGCATTGCGCAAAAGCATGTGCAGCAAGCTGGCTTCGGTGGGCGACATGCGCGCCGATTTTCCGTTAGTCTGCAAGCGGCTGCGCGAAAAGTCTATCGTAAGCTCGTCAAACTGGACGATGCGCTCGCGGTCATACCTTTCCACCGGCAGCTTCTCCAACAACAGCTGCATGCGCGCCTCGAGCTCGATTGGCGGTGCCGGGCTGAGCACAAAGTCATCGCCATACACCTGCATTTGGCTCATGCAATTCTGCAGATCATCCGGCGCGATGATGAAGATGAGCGGCATATCCAGGATAGATTTCAGTCTTTGCGCGGCCTGCAAGCCCGCTGTTGGCTGGGCAGTCAGCGAGATTAGCGCCAGGTTCGGACTGCCCTGCGCCTCGACATGCTGGGCAGCGGCGCTTGCCGTGGCGAATAGATTGATTGCATAGCGTTCGTTGTCGTGCAGCGCCTCAAGTAGATCGCCCGGCAGCGACTCCGCAGCGACCAGCATAATTTGTGCTATTTGCATGTTTGGGTCCGTACTCCTTTTGAGAGCAACGGGTAAGGAGATATGATTAAGGGTAACTTAATCATTGACGGCGAATTCGTCAACACTTAATTAAAGGTCAGACGCGCATGCGCCGAAGATCGCGCAGGTAGTCGAGATTGCGCAGCATCCAATCGCGCAACTGCCCGGTCTTGATGTTGATGCGGCACAAAGCCAGCGCATCCAGCGGCACTTCTTGCGGGATATATTCACCGCGCGCGGGATCGGCAAATTCTGGTCCGTAGCGCTTGCTGAGGTCGTATTCTTGCAGCAGACATACGAAGAAATGCTCTTCCAGCTGCTTGCCGGCTTTGTGATGCTCGAGCACGAAGGCTGTTTCTAGCACGATCGCTCGCGCGCCCAGCTCTTCGTACAATTCGCGTTCCAGCGCGGCGATGAGGTCGCTGTCCCGGCTTTCGACCCCGCCGCCCGGCGCGACCCAGTAGGGCAGGCGCTTGTGTGGTTTGACACGTTTGATCAACAGCGCCGAGTCGCGTTCCGTCAATAAGATGGCGCGCACCCGCTGGTTGATAACTCGCTTCGATTGGGTTTTGCTCAACATGACCTAAATCCCCGCAGGCAAGACCGATCTTTCAGCCAGGCCAACCCGGCCCTGCTGTGTCTTCATCAGCCTGCGGATACACTTTCGCCGACACAAGGTTGGGTAGTATAGCGCATTATTCTGTGATTCATAGGCGCGCGTCAATTCAACTGGCTATCGTCAGGACACTAGGAAGCCGCTCTTGGGGGCGAGCTCCAACAACCTACAACGATGGCTCGAGTGGTTCGACCAGAATCCCGCTGGCCATCTTGAAGCCAATAATTTGCTGGTTGCCCGGCTGCAAGCGCACTTCCAGCGGACCGTCAAAGTCATCGCGAGCCAGCACTTCCAACTGGTTGCCCAGCATCAGGCCGCGCTTTTGTGTTTCTTGCAACATGCGCGGGTCGTCCATGATAAAGCGGCGGATACGGGCGGGCGCGCGCGTGGGCAACTCTGAAAGCGGCTGCAAATCGCGCTGTGGCATCAAGCCATCGCGGTTGGGGATGGGGTCGCCATGCGGGTCATATGGTGGATTGCCCAGCTTGCGCGCGATCGCCTCGACAAAGCGGTCGGATACAGTATGTTCCAGCGCTTCGGCTTCGTCGTGCACCTCGTGCAGCTGATAACCCAAGTCTTCCACCAGATACGCTTCTATGAGCCGATGACGCCGCAACATCTTCAAGGCGACGCGTTCGCCTTCGTCGGTGAGCCGCACACCGCGATACTTCAAATAATCGACTGTGCCTTCGTCAACCAGGCGCTGCGCCATGTCGGTCACCGCCGGCGCAGAGATATTCAGGGCATCGGCCAAGGCATTCGTCGAGACGCGGTCGGTCTGGCGCTGCAAGTGAAATATCGCTTTCAAGAAGTCTTCTACCGACTGCGATGTGCCGGCCGACAATCTGCGTCTGGTCATGGAAGTTGTTGGGTCTTATGAGAGGCGCATGCGTTTATCATAACATAGTGGGCGTCTGCGCAGGCAAAAGCGGCACAAGACAAGCCTGCGCAACTGCTGCAGCTTCGCGCCCCCAGCGCCGCCTTTGCATCCCCCTTTTTTTTTCGACAACGAACTTCTAACAAAGTTTTGCCATGCTTGGCTGGAA
>JAJDZQ010000055.1 GCA_022824565.1 Anaerolineae bacterium
TTCATTCTACCCCATCCCCAGCCCTTCCCCGTATCAACAGGGAAGGGTGACTTGTCGAGAAACCTGTGCGTTTATTGCTAATCTGCAAGAAATTGAGCATCAGATTTCATTTTCTCTGCATGCGCTCCCCCTCCCTGATGCATCGGGGAGGGGGTTGGGGGGTGGGGTAGACCCTCACATGGGGGGCTTATTCGTCCCTTATCGTGGCGCGCGCCAGCGGCTATAATGACGTCCCCAAGCTGGAGATGGCTTGGGCTGGGGGCAGGAGCAGAAGGCGATACGCGACATGGAGCAAGACAAGATCCTCGTGCGTGGCGCTCGCGAGCACAATCTCAAAGACATCGATGTCGATATCCCTCGCAATCAGCTGGTTGTCATCAGCGGTCTTTCTGGCTCGGGCAAGTCATCCCTGGCATTCGATACCATCTTCGCCGAAGGGCAGCGCCGTTATGTGGAAAGTCTGAGCTCCTACGCGCGTCAATTCCTCGGCTTGATGCAAAAGCCGGATGTCGATCAGATTGAAGGCTTAAGCCCGGCTGTCTCTATCGACCAGAAAAGTGTCAGCCACAATCCGCGCTCGACAGTCGGCACTGTGACCGAAATCTATGATTATCTGCGGCTGCTATATGCGCGCGTTGGCATCCCGCATTGCCCGGAATGTGGCGCGGAGGTATCGGCACAGAGCGCCCAGCAGATCGTCGACCAGGTCCAGAATATGCCCGCCGACACGCGCATCCAGGTGCTGGCGCCGGTCATTCAGCGAAAAAAAGGCATACACGCCAAAGCCCTGGCAGAAATCGGCAAGCAGGGCTTCGCGCGCGTCCGTGTCGATGGCGCTGTCCGCGACCTGGACGAAGACATCGCGCTGGACCGCTATGTCATTCACGATATCGAGATTGTGGTCGACCGCCTCATCATCCGCCGCTACGACGATGCACAATCCGAAGACGCCGCCGCTTTTGAAACGCGCCTCACCGATGCAATCGAAACCGCCTTGCAGCATGGCGAAGGCCGATTGATCATCCAGGATGTCAGCGACCGCGAGAATCCGGTCGATCACCTCTACAGCGAAGACCTGGCCTGCCCAAACGGACACGCCAGCTTGCCCGTGCCAGAACCGCGCTTGTTCTCTTTCAATACACCGAGCGGCGCATGTCCAGCTTGTCAGGGGCTGGGCTTCAGCCTGGAGATCGACCCCGATATCATCGTGCCCGACAAAAACCGCACGATCGCCGAGGGCGCGTTGCAGGCCAATGGATATGGGCTGGACGACCGGCGCGGCTGGAATTGGAATGTCTTCCAGGCGCTAAGCCGACATTATGATTTCTCGTTGGATACGCCCTGGCGGCAACTGACAAATCAACAGCAACATATCGTGTTATATGGCAGTGGCGAGCAACGTTATGAGGTGTCGTATATTCATTCGTCGGGCCGGGAACACAGCTGGTCGACGCGCTACGAAGGCGTTATCCCCAACTTGCAGCGCCGCTATCAGCAGACCGGCTCCGAAGCCATCCGCGAGCGAATCCAGCAGACGATGCGCGAGATCGCATGCCGAAGCTGCGCCGGGCAACGTCTGCGCAAAGAGTCGCTGGCGGTGACCATCGGCGGCGTCAACATCCATGCCATCACCTCCAAACCCATCGGCGAGTTGCATCGTTGGGTTTGTTCGCTGCAAGGCGCTGATGCCATCCTCACCGAGCGCGAACAGCATATCGCCCGACAGATTCTGCGCGAATTGACCGCTCGCATCGGCTTCTTGTGCAATGTCGGCCTGGATTACCTCACACTAGCTCGCAGCGCCGCCAGCCTGAGCGGAGGCGAAGCTCAGCGCATTCGCTTGGCCACACAGGTCGGCAGCCAACTCACCGGCGTGCTCTATGTGTTGGACGAGCCTTCCATAGGCTTGCATCAACGCGACAACCGGCGGCTGATCAACACCTTGATTGGCTTGCGTGACTTGGGCAACAGCGTGCTGGTGGTCGAGCATGACGAAGAGACCATGCGCAGCGCCGACTGGCTGATCGATCTGGGTCCGGGCGCGGGTGAACATGGGGGGCAGCTCGTTGCGCAAGGCTCGCCAAAGCAAGTCGCCGCCAATCACGAAAGTTGCACGGGCAACTACCTGGCGGGCCGTTTTGAAATCCCGCTGCCCCAGCTTCGGCGGGCTGGTTCGGGCGAAATGCTGCGCATCTGCGGGGCGCGCGCCAACAACCTGAAAGACATCACGGTCGACTTTCCGCTGGGCAACTTCATCTGCGTCACCGGCGTCAGCGGCAGCGGCAAATCGTCGCTGGTCGTCCATACGTTGTATAGCCGTCTGGCGCAGTTGATCAACCGCAGCCGCCTTCGCGCTGGCGAGCACGATTCGCTGCTTGGCGTGGAGCACATCGACAAGATCATCAATATCGACCAAAGCCCTATCGGACGAACGCCTCGTAGCAATCCAGGCACCTATACCAAGCTCTTCGACGACATTCGCCAGCTATTTGCCCAGCTGCCCGAAAGCAAGGCGCGTGGTTATAAGCCGGGCCGCTTCAGCTTCAATGTGCGCGGCGGACGTTGCGAACACTGCGAAGGGCAGGGGCTCATCCGCATCGAGATGCAATTCTTGCCCGATGTCTATGTGCCTTGCGAAGTATGCCGTGGCACGCGCTACAACCGCGAAACCCTGCAAGTGCAGTACAAGGGCAAATCTATCGCCCAGGTGCTGGCGATGAGCGTACAAGAAGGGTTGGAGTTCTTCGCCAACCTGCCGCGCATCCGCCGCAAGCTGGAAACACTGGAAGCGGTCGGCTTGGGTTATATTCGCATCGGCCAACCCGCCACGACACTCAGCGGTGGCGAGGCGCAGCGCATCAAGCTAAGCCGCGAATTGTCGAAGCGCGCCACCGGGCACACCCTGTATATTCTTGACGAGCCTTCGACCGGCTTGCACGCCTATGATGTGGCCCGCCTGATCACCGTGTTGCAGCGGCTGGCAGACGCGGGCAATACGATTGTCGTCATCGAACATAACCTGGATATCATCAAAGTGGCCGATCATATTATCGATTTGGGACCAGAAGGCGGCGATGGCGGCGGCCGGATAGTCGCGCAGGGGACACCCGAGCAGGTGGCGAATTGCGGGGGCTATACAGGGCGCTACCTGGCCGACATGCTGGCGCGTGGTCGCTGACAGCCAGGTGGGGGGAGTTGCAGGATGGAAGAGGTCAAAATCGGCGTCATTGGTGGCTCGGGATTGTATCAACTGCCCGAGATCAGCGATGTGCGCGAAGTCAACATGGATACGCCTTTTGGACAGCCTAGCGGTCCCATCCGTGTTGGCAGCCTGTCGGGCAAACGCGTAGCCTTTTTGCCGCGTCACGGCGAGGGGCACACCCTGGCGCCACATGCCCTGCCATACCGCGCCAATATCTATGCGCTCAAGCAGTTGGGCGCGCGTTTCATCATCGGCATCAACGCGGTTGGCTCGCTGCAAGAAACCTATGCGCCTGGACACCTTGTCACGCCCGACCAGTTAATTGACTATACGATCCACACGCGCGCGCGCAGCTTTTTCGACCGCGGGCTGGTCGCGCATGTCTCTGTGGCCGACCCCTTCGGCGAGTATTTGCGCAATGTGTTGGCCGATGCCGCCGAAAACGCCGGCGCAGTCGTGCATCGCGCTGGCTGCTTTTTGATTGAAGATGGTCCGCGCTTTGCCACGCGCGCCGAAAGCCGCCTCTTTCGACACTGGGGCTGTCACATCATCGGCATGACAGCCGCGCCCGAAGCTTTTCTGGCTCGCGAAGCCGAGATCGAATATGCCGCATTGGCGCATATTACCGACTACGACTGCTGGCGCAGCGAGAGCGAAGACACCACCAGCGATATCGTCATCCAGCAGCTGGCGCACAATATTGGCCATGTGCAGGCGGCGCTGGTGCAGGCGGTCGGGCAGCTGGACGAGACCTTGGACCTGCCGGCGCACCGGGCATTGGATGTGGCTTTGGCGACCGGGCGCGAGCATATAGATGCAGCCGTTGTCGAGCGCTTGCGCCCCATCGTGGCGCGGGTGTTGGATTTAGGTGCCTGATCCCAGTGACACAAATACGCATTAGGTGATGTAGGAGCGAAACTTGTGTCGCCCTACTTTGCCAGAGTTAATGCTGGGGGAACCAGGGGGCACTTAGCAGGTGGGGGAGTCAATTGCTGGGATTGTAGGCTGAGGACTCGATGATGGACTGAGCTAGTCTATAGACTCTCGAGCCGATATTGTTTAGCCAGCGGTCATTCTTGCTGCTGTCTGCGTTTTTGGCATTTGCAATTGCGACATCAATATGTGGAATATAGTCGTAGGTCTTGAGATTGCTACGGTCATATGAACCGCATATATTCATGAGTTCCAAATCTAACCGACGTCTTCTGCTTCGAAACTTCTCTTTCCTATTTTCTTTCAATTCTGTCAATTCCAACTCTGTGTAGTGGTCTAGAGACCGGTGATGAAGCAGCAGCCACAATTCAAAACATGGATTGCTATCGGCCAAAAGGTAACCCTTCTGCCTTACCAACCTAGCAACTTCAGTTAGCATGGATAGCTCCCATTTGTCTCTGTCAATGACTATCCAAAGTTCATCGCCCTCAACAAGACCATGAACCTCCTCGTATTCCATCAATTGGCGAAGCACGTGATTTGGTGCTGAAGAAGTTTCGCTACCGCGTTCTCTATAAATGACTTCGATATGCACTCGTGGGTTTCGGCATCGTTCACTTAGTGCAAGATCTTCAAAATACCGAGGCTCGGTTTCGCTACCTTCTGTAGCTATGACAATGTATTTCGCGTCACGATACTCAGAATCTCTTGTAAACGAACGAAACTGCCTACTTGGCATATTTAGTCTCGCAATTCAAGATTGCGTCGGTTTGGCAATAGTGGTATAGCGCCAAATCGACCGCTTAGATATCCATTTCGAATATCATTGTCGTAACGAGGATGATACTCTTCCAGCGAATACACCGTAGACTCGCCTAGTGAATTCTTTTCGACGAACCAAATTTCATCTCGTCTAAGAAGAGCTAAATCCAGAATCCTTACTTCGTGGGTTGTGACGATTAGCTGACTTCGTAGGTGCTCGCTTCTGGACAAGAAGAGCTCAAGTATCTTATAGCTCAACATAGAGTGAAGTCTTCGGTCAAGTTCATCAATCACAAAAACGCGCTCGTGATCACGGCTTAGTAGCTCGAACAGTGCAGGAATGATTTCGAAAATCCGCTGTGTTCCATCTGACTCCTCGGTAAGTTCCAGTCGCTCAAAAGAATCACTTCCAGTTACCTTATGGAGTGTCTTGAACTTCTTTGAGATGATATCCTGATTATCATTCAGTATCACAAGTATGTTTAGATCTGGAATCTGGATAATTGCGCGACTGTCGGGGTCTACACTAAGTTCACGAATATCTTGTGAGATTTGCTGTTTCACTTCTGGCGGAAGTCGATGCTCAGACTCAAAATCGAAGTCTTCAAGCTTTATGCTCTCTATTCCTAGATCAAATTGCTTAACTAGTTGGATAAACTGATCTTGAAAGCGCTCGTCATTCATGAAAGCTATTTCGATTCCTGCGGGTCGTGTGTCAGGGAATACTAGAACCAGCTTTTCGCGAAACCAATCAGCAATGGCTTCAAAGTAAGACACGTTTCGTTCGAGTGATTCGGTAAGTAGAAGCTGATTCGGGCGTGTTCCCGTGGCAACAAATCTAAAGAACTGTTCGTCCTGTTCAGGAGTGTATGGCAAGCCACCTGGCGATATGACAGTATTCCCATGAGAGTCGGTTTCGCGCTCAAAAATCATGCTTCGGCTATTGGAACTCAGTTCATACAACCATTCTTCATGTACTCGCTCTTTGTCGACTTTGAAACCGTATGTGTAAGTATGATCGTTGCATCGAATGTCAAACTGAAAAACTGAGGGCATATGTCTTGACTTCAAGTCGAAACGATAAGGTTGAGTTGCGATGTTCTGCTTTGACCTCGTTCCTCTTACAATCAGATCTTTAGCAAAGGCCATTGCCTTAATGAGATTGGACTTTCCTGATGCATTTGCTCCATAGATGACAGCTGTCTTTAGCAGCTTTGGGCCGTTACAACTACCTGAATTCACAATGTGGTCTTCATGTTGGCGGGTTCTACCGGCCACCATCGAGAACTCAACTTCGTCCTTAAACGACAAGAAATTCTCAACAGTGAATCGTATTAGCATGGCAGCCCACCTCCTTATCTGATGGACGGGACAAGGCTTTTCGAGTCTACATTTTAGTTTAAGATACCCCACTAAAGCAATGGAGATATGTTTATCCTCACCATTGCGCGCTACAATGCGCCGCAACCTGTACCCAACTTGCAGCAAAGGCGTGTGGCATGAGCATTCCCCTGGATAACATTGGACATTGGCGCTGCATCGGACCTTTTCGTGGCGGGCGCGTCGTCACAGTCGCCGGACATCCCAGCGAGCTCGGCACTTTCTATTTTGGCGCTTGCGCTGGCGGCGTATGGAAGACCGACGATGCCGGGCAATACTGGCGCAATATCTCCGATGGCTATTTCAAGACCGGCTCGGTCGGCGCGCTGGCAGTGAGCCAGGTCGACCCCAATATCATCTACGCTGGCATGGGCGAAGCGACCATCCGCATCGATGTTTCGCATGGCGATGGCGTCTACAAATCCAGCGATGGCGGGCGCAGTTGGCGGCATTGTGGGTTGGGCGATACGCGCCATATCGGCAAGCTGCGCATCCACCCGCAAGATCCTGATACGGTCTTCGTGGCGGCGCTGGGACATGCTTTCGGACGCAACGAACAGCGCGGCGTCTTTCGCACGACAGACGGCGGCAACAGTTGGCGGCGCGTGCTCTTCGTGAGTGACAAGGCGGGCGCGGTAGACCTCAGCATCGACCAGCGCAATCCGCGCATCCTCTACGCGTCAATCTGGGAAGCGCGGCGCGACTTTCACACGATACAGAGTGGTGGCGCAGACAGCGGCATCTGGCGTTCGCTGGATGGCGGCGATAGCTGGCACAACATCTCGAGCAAGCCTGGTCTGCCCGGCGGCAACTTGGGCAAGATCGGCATCGCTGCCTCGCCAGCCCAGCCCGGGCGCGTCTATGCCTTGATCGAGCACGCGCAGCAGCAGGGCATGTACCGCTCCGATGACTACGGCGACAGCTGGGTTTTCACCGCGCGCAACTTCGATATCACCTCGCGCAGTTGGTATTATATGCACCTAACCGCCTGCCCACAGGATGCCGATACCGTTTGGGTCAACAACCTGCGCCTGTGGAAGTCGATAGACGCGGGCGCAACCTTCGCCCAGGTCGGCACGCCCCACGGCGACAATCACGACCTATGGATCGACCCGCACAACCCATTGCGCATGGTGCAAGGCAACGATGGCGGCGCCTGCGTGTCCTTGAATGGCGGCGCGAGCTGGTCGAGCATCTTTAATCAGCCGACTGCGCAGTTTTATCGCCTCTGCACAGACAACCGCGACCCCTACCATGTCTATGGCACGCAGCAAGACAACAGCTCCATCGCTGTGCCCAGCCGCAGCAGCAAAAGCTCCATCTTGTGGCAAGACTGCTTCATCGCTGGCACAGGCGAAAGCGGCTTCATCGCCACCAAGCCGGCTGATGACGATATCGTGGTCGTTGGCGCCATCGGCAGCTCGCCCGGCGGTGGCAATGCCCTGCAGCGCTATGACCACGCCAGCAAACAGCTGCGCCTGGTGACGACAAGGCCTGTGCAGAGCTTTGGCGAGGCGGCCAGCAGCCTGCAGCAGCGCTTCGCCTGGACCTATCCGATTCTTTTTTCGCCATTTGCGCCGCACGATCTGTATATTGGCGGCGACCGCGTCTACAAATCCAGCGACGAAGGCAGCAGCTGGCAGGCGATCAGCCCCGATCTGACGCGAGCCGACCCGTCCACGCTGGTCATTAGCGGCGGACCGATCAACCGCGATGTGGGCGCTGCCGAAGTCTATGCCACAGTGACAGCCTTGGCCGCTTCGCTGCATGAAGAAGGCGTGCTGTGGGCGGGCAGCGATGATGGCTTGCTGCACATTACGCAGGACGATGGCGCAAACTGGCGGGAAATTACGCCGCCACAGTTGCCGGAGTGGTCCTATGTGCATGGCATCGAGGCATCGCCGCATGACCCAGCCAGCGCCTATTTTGCCGCCATGCGCTACAAGTTGGACGATTATGCGCCCTACTTGTTCAAAACGCAGGATTATGGCCGCAGTTGGCAGCGCATCGACGCGGGCATCCCACGCGCCGACTTCACGCGAGTCATCCGCTGCGACCCAGACCGTGCCGGCTTGCTCTATGCCGGAACAGAGACCGGTGTGTATATCTCGTTCAATGATGGCGAAAGCTGGCAGCCACTGCAGTTGGACTTGCCCGTGACGCCCGTTTATGACCTGACGCTCAAACGTGGCGACCTGATCGCGGCCACGCATGGACGCGCCTTCTGGATATTCGACGATGTCTCGCGCTTGCATCAGGCTGATGCGAGTACGAGCAAGCGCCTGCTTATGCCGCGTCCGACCCAGCGCCTCTTGGAGAGCATTGATGCGCGCCGGCTCATCGACCAGCCGGGCAAGACATATATGAGCTCGACAGGCATATCGGCGGCATACACGCATACCCGATCGCCAGAAAATGATGTCGAACGGCGATTCCTAGATTCCGGCGAAAACCTGCCGCGCGGCGTGCTCTTGACCTATTGGCTGGACGCGAAGCCAGCCGCCCCGATTTCGCTGCGCATAAGCGATGCAACCGGGCGCCTGCTGCGCGAATTCACTTCGCTCGATCCCGAAAAGGCATCAAAAAGTGACAAGCCCGACAATGAGCTGCGCATCACGGCGCAGGCGGGCTGGAATCGCTTTGTCTGGGATATGCGCCTGCCATATTCGCCCAAGCTGGCTGGCGATGATCCGCAATTCGAGCGCCTGCCCGGCCCGACCGTCGTGCCCGGCGACTACCAAGCGACATTGACCGTTGGCGACTGGTCGCAGATGCAACCGATAAGGTTGGTGAAAGACGCGACGGGCAGCGCCAACCAGACGGAGAACCAGGCGCAGTTTGACCTGCTGCTGCAGATCCACAACACCTACAGCGAAGCCACGCGCGCCATCAACAAATTGCGCCGCCTGCGCAGACAACTGGACGACTTGCTGGCTCGCGATGACAATGGATCATTCGCACAGGGACCAGCGGCATTGCGCGCGACACTGCTGGAAATCGAGAGCAGCCTGTTCATCCCCGATCTACCGGCTGGCTGGGCAGGGCGGGTCAACCAGGGCGGCGATCTGCTGCGGCGGCTGGCTGGTCTGCCGGCAGTGGTGGCGCTGGGCGAGTTCGCTCCTACCACCCAAGCCTATGCCGTTTACGAACAACTGGAGAGCGAGATCGCCGGGCAGCTGGCTCGGCTGGAATCTGCAGAAACGGGCACCTTGGCCGACTTGCAAGCGCAACTGCTGGAGCAAGGCATATCGGCGGTGGGCTGACCTGTCCGTCCCTCCCTTTAGATGGGGAAGGGAGACTCGTCGAGAAACCAGTGCAAACCTTGCTACTCTGCAAGAAATTGAGCATTAGATTTAAATTCTCTGCATGCGCTCCCCCTCCCTGATGCTTCGGGGAGGGGGTTGGGGGGTGGGGTAGACCCTCACGTGCGCTCTCTTGGAAACCTATCTTGTCCTCAGCTGACCTGTCGGGGGGAGACTGAGGGGGGTTGGGCTTTCCCCTGTCGGTTCGCTTGTGGGTCTGCTAGCATAGCCGCTACCCAAGAACCCGCGCGAGCGAAAAGGATGCAGGATGTCCGCTGCCCCGCAAGAACGCCCCACCGGCGCCGAAAATGTGATTTGGGATCTGTCTGTCTTCTACGACAGCTTTGACGATCCGCGTCTGGAAGCCGATATAGAGCGGCTGGATGGGCTCGCAGAATCGTTCCAATCCAGCTGGCGTGGCCAGGTGGCGCAGATGACAGCCAGTGATTTCGCGAAAGCCTATCAGCAGCTGGAAGCCATCTATGATCTGCGTGGACGGCTGGGTTCTTTTGCCTTCCTGAACTTTTCGACCGATACAGCGCAACCCGCATACCAGGCGGCGGTGGCGCGCGTCGAAGAGTTGGAGTCTCGGCTCAGCCAGCAGCTGGTTTTCTTCGACCTGGAATGGAATGCGCTGGCCGACGAACACGCCAAAGCCATTCTGGATGATCCTGCCATCGCCGATTATCGCTATTACCTGGAAGCCGAGCGCCGCTATCGTCCCCACAACCTCAGCGAAGCCGAAGAGCAGATCAGCATAGAAAAATCTGTGACCGGCAGCAGCGCCTGGACGCGCTTCTTCACGCAGCTGACCAGCGCCTTCCGCTTTGACTGGCTGGGCGAGCAGGTCAATATGACTTTTGTGCTCAACAAACTGCGCGATGCCGACCGCGACATCCGCGAAATGGCTTGGCGAAAACTCACCGACAAGCTGCGCGAAAAGCAGATGGAGCTCACTTTCATCTTCAATACACTTGTGCTGGACAAAGCCAACAGCGACCGCCGCCGCGGCTATGCCAGTTGGGTTTCGGCACGCAACCTGAGCAACAAAGCCAGCGACGAAGTAGTCGAGGCATTGGTGCAGACGGTCACGAGCAACTATGACCTGGTCGCCCGCCACTATCATCTGAAGCGCGCTCTGTTGGGTTATGCAGAGCTCTATGACTACGACCGTTATGCGCCGCTGAATTTGAAAGAAAGCGAGACCTTCTATACCTGGGCAGAAGCGCGCGCTATCGTCCTGGATGCGTTTGGCAATTTCAGTCGAGACATGCAAGAGGTGGCGCAGCGCTTCTTTGCTGGCGGCTGGATCCATGCGCCGGTGCTGCCCAACAAACGTGGTGGCGCATTCGCCGCGTCGACTGTCGCTTCTGCCAATCCTTTTGTGTTCCTCAATTATCTGGGCGATGCGCGCGATATCACTACCCTGGCGCACGAGCTGGGGCATGGCATACATATGTACCTGTCGGGCCAAGAGAAGGGGCTATTCGCTTTGTATACGCCCCTCACAACCGCCGAGATGGCCTCCACCTTCGCCGAGATGCTGGTCTTCCAAGACCTCATGGCGGCAGAAGACGATCCCGAAATCAAGCTGTCCATGCTGGTGGAGAAGATCGAAGACACCTTCGCCACGGTCTTCCGCCAGATCTCCATGAATCGCTTCGAAGACAAGATGCACAACGCCCGCCGCGACGAAGGCGAGCTGACCGCGGAGCGCTTCAATTGCCTGTGGCTAGAAACGCAGCGCGATATGTTCGGTGACAGCCTGACCATCACCGACGAATATGGCAGCTGGTGGAGTTATGTGCCGCACTTTTTGCACACACCAGGCTATGTCTACGCCTACTCGTTTGGCGAGCTGCTGGTGCTGGCGCTGTACAAGATTTATCAAGAAGCAGGCGCAGATTTTGTGCCTCGCTACCTCGAGCTGCTGGCGGCTGGCGATTCCGATTATCCCGATCGGCTGCTGGCGCAGGTGGGCGTGGATATCAACGACCCTCGATTCTGGCAAAAGGGCATCGATGTCATCGCCGAGTGGATCGAGGGGGCACAAACATTGGCGCGGCAGCTATATCCCGACAAGTTTGCTTGATATGTGGCGACCGCACACGTTGGACGAGGCGCGGCAACTGCGCGCAAAACTGCGCCTGGCTGGGCAGACACTCGTCTTCACCAACGGGCACTTCGACTTGCTACATGTGGGGCATTTGGATTATCTGCAAAAGGCGCGGCTGCTGGGCGATGCGCTGGTTATCGGCGTCAATGGCGACCACTCGACCCGCCAACTGAAGGGGCAGGGACGCCCTTTTGTGCCAGCCGTGGAACGGGCGCGTCTGCTGGCGGGGCTGCGCTGCGTCGATGCGGTTCTGGTCTTCGCAGCCGACACAGCCGACGAAGTGCTGCGCGCGCTGCAGCCAGATATCTATGCCAAGGGCGGCGATTATGCGCACAAGCCGCTGCCAGAACGAGCCACTGTCGAGGCTTTCGGCGGACGGGTCGAGCTGATTGACTTCTTGCCCGGGCACAGCACCAGTGCGCTGATTGCGAAGATTCGCAATTCTTGAGCGCGATCCAAACTGGGTGGTCGCCGCTGTTGACGATATAATCCCGCGCGACACCGATTCAACAGCATCTTGAGGACGGATGACGAAAAAACACGAGCGACCTCGAGCGCTGGCTCTGGTCGGCATGCCTGGCGCTGGCAAGACAATTTGCGCCGAACATCTGGGAGAGCGCGGCTACTGGACGCTGCGGTTTGGCGCGTTGGTGGTCGATGAAGTGCGGCGGCGCGGCTGGCCTATCAACGCCGAAAACGAGCGTCTCGTCCGCGAAGAAATGCGCGACCAGCATGGCATGGCGGCGATGGCGACACTCAGTCTGCCGCGCTTGCATGCAGCTGTCGCCGCGGGCCGCCATATCGTTGTCGACGGCCTCTACAGCTTTAGCGAATATCTGTTGCTGCGGGAGAAGTTGGGCGCGCCCCTGCTGTTGCTCGCCATCGTTGCGCCGCGACACCTGCGCTATCAACGGCTGGCCAGCCGCCCTATACGCCCCTTGAGCGGGGGAGAAGCCCTGCAGCGCGATATCCGCGAGATCGAGCGGCTGGAGAAAGGCGGACCCATCGCCATGGCAGATTACACCTTGCTCAACGGTGGCACAACTGCGCAGTTGCTGGCGCAATTGGACGATCTGCTGCAGAGGCTAGATTTCCTTCCCTAGATTCTGTGCTTGCGGCTCGCGTCAATGCTAGACTATAGTTACAGGCATGCTCTGTTGGCTTGCGCAGGACCGAGGCGCGCATGACAGCGACCGACTCCATGCAGGAATACCTGGCGGAAGCCTGGCGAATCGCCCATTATCAGCCTGATGACCGCTATGTATCGACTTCGGCGCTGGCGGAAGAAATTGGCGTGTCTGCCCCTGCTGTAACGCGCATGGTGCAGCGGCTGAAGCAGGCTGGCTACCTGGAGCACGAACCCTATCGCGGTATCCGTCTGACGCCCGCTGGTGAACGGGCGGCGCTGGCCAATATCCGCAGGCACCGCCTTGTCGAGCGCTTTTTGGTCGATGTTATGGGGTTCGGCTGGCACGAAGTCCACGATGACGCCGATGACCTGGGCTTGGTGGTCAGCGATGCGCTGGTTGACAAAATTGACGCCATGAGCGGCTATCCCAAACGTTGCCCGCACGGCGAGCCTATCCCCAGCGCCGACCTGGTCATGCCGCGCATCGTCGATTATCCGCTTTCTGATGTGGCTGTGCGCCGCGAATATGTCATCAGCCGCGTGCACACGCATGACGAGCAGAAATTGCGCTATATCAGCGAGCTGCGCCTGGAACCGGGGGCGCGATTCCGCCTGACGACGCGCGCGCCCTTCAAAGGACCTTTGCAATTGCGCGTGAATGGGAAGTCACGCCACCTGGGGCATGAGCTGGCGAGCGACCTGCGCGTCTGCAGCGAAGCCGAATATCAGCTAGTTTAGGCATCTTGTCCGCCGAGTGGTTTCGCGTCCGCGACAGCTTTGACCACAGCAGAGTTCCGCAGCTGGTGAAAAAGCGCTGGCATGGCGATCCTGCCTCTGTCCGTTTTATCAGCAGCGCCTACAACATCGTTTTTCGCTTTGAGCGTGACGGGCGCGGCTATTACCTGCGCATCTGCCATGTTGTTCTGCACAGTCTGGCAAAAGCTCGGCAGGTCATGCACTTTCTGCGCTACCTGGCGCAGCAGGGCGTCCCCGTTGGCGAGCCTGTTGCGGCAGCCAGTGGCGAATTCCTCGAAGCGCTCGCCGATGGTTACTTCGCATCCGCCCAATGCGAAGCGCCAGGCGAGAACATGTCGGGCTATTTGCACGAGGCCACGATATTTGAAGCATGGGGAAGTTCTTTGGGCAAATTGCATGCCGCCTCACGCCAGTATCGGGCGGACACAAACATCCCCTATCTGTTCCCCACAGTGCAGACATTCTGGCGGAATATCGCGCCGACCATGGCTAGGGCTTCTGTCGATTTGCGGCGAGCCTATGCCGAATTGACCGACTGGATGCAAGGGCTGCCGCCGCATGATTATGGGCTGATCCACGGCGATCATCGACCGGGCAATGTCATATGGGACGGGACGACTGCGCGCGCCATCGACTTTGACGAACCCAACTATCACTGGTATGTAGCAGATATTTCTCGCGCGTTGCTGGAATTATGGGATAGAGCGCTGGAAGAACGGCAGGTTCGCCGAAGAGCCTTCATGCGCGGCTACCTGCGCGAGCACCGAATCGACGAGCGGTGGATAGAAGAACTGCCCTATTTTGTTCAGCACCGCGCGCTGTTGATGGTCGCCTGGACATTGCAAGAAGGCGACAACCCCGGGCGGGCGCTTGAATGGGTGGTCAAGCGGGTGGGCTGGTAGCGCCCTTTGGATGATGATTGACGCAATGCCGATGCGCTAGGTCAAGCGGTTGTAATATTCGACAACCAACTGGATATCCACCGGCGTCTGCACTTCGCCTTCTTCTGGCGCGCGGTCGAGCGTGACACGAAACTGGTCTTTGTCCACCGACAAGTACGGCGGGAAGTAAGCGGCTTGTTGGATCCACTCGATGATGTGCACATTCTTCTTCATTTTGGCACCGACTTCGACAACATCGCCCGCTCGCACTTGATAGGAGGGCAGGTCGAGCCGTCGTCCGTTGACCAGGATATGCCCGTGACCGACAATCTGCCGCGCCGACCAGATGGTGGCGGCCAGCCCGCTGCGATAGACGATGTTATCCAGCCGCCTTTCCAGCAAGCTCAGCAGGTTGACGCCAGTCGGTCCTGCCATCAGCGCCGCTTTTTTGTAATAGTTGCGCAGTTGTCGTTCGCGCACATTGTAGATGAAAGCCAGCTTCTGCTTCTCTTCCAGTTGGATGGCGTAGTTGCTGCGCCGTGACTGCCGGAAAGATTTCTCGCGTCCATGCTCGCCCGGTGGATACGCGCGCTTTTCCAGAATGCGCGAATACTTGGGGCGCGGCACGAGCAACTCGCCGAAGCGCCGCTGCTTTTTTGCTTTTGGTCCGTGATACGATGCCATAGCTAGGAACTGCCTTTGGGCTGGCTTGCCAATGTAGCGCGGCAGTATAGCAGGTTTGCGCCGCGATGCCAGTGCGAGTTTGGCAAGTGCCCCCCACCCAAAATCCCTCCCCCAAACTGAGGGAGGGACTCTTCAATCCCGGCTGCTATTGCTTGCTCTTCCCTCGTACTGGGGGAAGGGGCTGGGGGATGGGGAGTTCAAGCCGGCTTGTTCTCCAGCCTGCCCAGCCAGTAATGCACATCAAATTCGTTGTCGCCGGTCAAAAATCGCCACAGCTTGATGCGGTTGACGATCTCCAGACGTCCGCTGGCCGCCTCGAACCAAGGCTCGCGCCGGCTG
Organism: Anaerolineae bacterium; assembly: GCA_022824565.1. Classification (GTDB taxonomy): domain Bacteria; phylum Chloroflexota; class Anaerolineae; order Aggregatilineales; family Phototrophicaceae; genus UBA6055. The sequence continues at coordinate 15,485 of JAJDZQ010000055.1, forward strand.
AGGATATCTTGCACGCCGCCATCGCGCGCATTGCGTGTATAAATCTCCCGCTGCGACTGGTAGTCCGGCTCCAGGTCTTGTGTATTCCACAAACGCAGTTGGCGTACAGCCGGATTGAGGCGCAGCTTGAACATGTAACGGCGGCGGTCGGTTTTGTTTTGGCGTCCGCAATGCCAGATGCCGTGATGCAGCGCCAGCAGGGTGCCCGCCTTGCAGACCATGGCGATCTGCCCGCGCATATTTTGGTAGGCGGCCACATCCATCTCGTTGACGCGGCGGAAGTGACTGCCCGGCAACAGCAGTGTCCCGCCCATCTCCAGCGGCACATCATGCGGGAAGTACATCAGTTGGATATCAAAATGCGTGCGCAGGTCGATGATGGAGTCGGCATGCAAGCCCTGTGCCTTGCCTTCGTTGGGCTCGCGCACATGGATGGCATCGTGGTCAAAAAGCGGATCTTCGCCGACCAGGCTTTGGATCAAGCCTTGCACCGCTGGCAGGTCGAGCATGTGGCGCAGGGCGGTGCCGGCATAGCACTGCGAAAGTGGCGTGCCGGCTGGCGCGCCTTTGATGGCTTGGCGGTCGATATCGCGCATGACCGCCTCGTTGATTTCCGCCGGCACCAGCTCGTCAAAGCGCAAGAAACCCCGCGCCACGAACTCTGCCATCTGCTGCGAATTGAGCAAATGCTGTTTGTCGATCATGCCCCTGTGTCCTCCAGTTTCTCAAATACAAAACCATATTTCATGAACGAAGTGCTGTACTCTTCGCCGGGATAGGGCGGGATGAGCACGGGCAACTGCAAGAGCCGCCAACCATCACGCAGGGCATCCAGGCCCGTTTCGTAGGGTGGTGTGTCGCTGTCGCCAGTGGTATGCGCCTGGTCGCCAGTGCCATCGTACATCGACCAGCCCAATACGCGGCTGTCCAACGCCGATGTAGCCAAGTAGAGCGTTAAGACCTGCTGTCGAATGGTTGCCATCGATCCCTCTGCTGCGCGCGAATGATAGGCGATGCTAACGCAGGTCGGGTCTCGCCGCAACAATTACTTCCCAGGGCAATTGAATCAAATCTTTTACCACCGAGTAAAACGAGTTAGACGAGGACACCGAGATTCTTTTGTAAAGCAACACTGAAAAATGGGTGCAATCGCGCCTCCTTAGTCGCTGGCAGCTAGCCAACAGACTCAATCTGATCCCGACTCAAGGCCATTTGCCGTGTTAGTCGGAGCATCCCAGTGCAAACTCAACTATTCCCTCTCGGTGTGCTCATCGAAACCTCGGTGTTCTCGGTGGTAAAGCATTCGAGTCGACTTCCTTGCGCGGGGGTCAGTCGCCTGTTTCTACCGGGATCGGCACGCGCATATCGGGCAAGTCCGAGCGCTCGCGGAAGTAGCGGATGACTACATCGCCGATGACCTTGGCTTTGGCAGCCATCGCCGCGCTTTTGACTGCCCAGCCAGCCAGTGGGATCAAGCCAGCCGCTTCGGCAATCACGCCGCCAGCAATCGCGCTGCCTACTGCGCCCGAAAGCGTCGACAACAAGTGGTCCATCTCGAAGGCATTGACCTCGTAGGCGCTGGATACCTGGTGAATCATGGCGGTATCGGCAGCTGTGAGGAAGAAGGCGCTGCCAGGAATCCAGCCGGTAAGCGCGGCACCGGTCGTCCAATTCGTGACGAGTTTGCGCGCCTCGCGGTCGGCAGCTTGCAGTGATTTGGGCATGGGCAACTCCGGCTCGCTCGTGTACTACCCTATACGCGAGACGGACAAGATGGTTGTCCCGCCCGGGCGAACGCATCTCGTTGTTTGGTTGACACAGAGAACACAGAGGGCACAGAGATTGATTTGTTACGGTAGAACATTGCAAACTCTTCATTGCAATGAGAGCGACCTGTCGGTTACTCACAAGTAAATTGAAAACTTTCTCTTTGTTCTCTGCGCCCTCTGTGCCCTCTGTGTTGAGTCTTGATTACTTCGGAGCAGTCGTAGCGTGATGATGTTTTGCTGCGATTGGCCTGCTTGTCCAGGGGCATGGGCTAGACCCGTCGCTGGCGCAGGGCTACAATGCGCACGATGAAGATTCTTCTGCTCAACGACCGCATCCCGCCCGAGGGCAAGGGTGGCGCCGAGGCAGTCGTTTGGCGTCTGGCAGTGGGATTGCGCGCCCAGGGCCACCAGGTTCATATTGCCGCTGCCACCGAGCGCGATGCCTTTGATGACCAGCGCGCTGGCATCCCGACTCATCATTTGCACGTTCGTTATCCCCAACGTTTCCGCAGTTGGCTGTCCCTTTACAATCCGCAGGTAGCGGGGGCTTTTCGGCGCTTGCTGACGCGCATCCAACCCGATGTTGTCAATGCGCACAATGTGCATGCCTGGTTGAGTTGGCATACATTGCGTCAGGCGCGGGAATTTGGTTGCAGGGTCGTCTTCAGCGGGCACGATTGCATGCCCGTCGTCTATGGAAAAATGAGCTATTTCATAAATCCCGATGGCGGGCGAATGCGCAGCCCAGAAACGTATCGCTTGCCGGGCTTGCACAACCTGCGAGAAAATCGCTTTCGCTACAATCCATTTCGTAACCCGATGATTCGCCGCGCTATGCGGCATGCGCAGGCGGTCACCGTGCCTAGCCAAGCGCTGGCTGATGTTTATGCAGCCAATGGCCTGCCGCCGGCGCATGTCGTGCCCAACGGCATCGATATGCATGCCTGGTCTCCCGTCAGCCCCGAAGTGGTGAGCCGGTTGCGGGAACGTTTTGGCCTGGCGGGCAAACGCGTCATCCTGGTGGCCGGGCGGATGACCAGGGAAAAAGGCGTGGAGCAGCTGCTGGCGGCGCTGGACAGGCTGCGGGAGAGCCTGCCGGATGCGCGTTTGCTCGTGCTCTCTTCGCGCAGCATCGAGTCGCAAGTCCCGGCGCGATTCCGCCACCTGCTTGGATTTGTCGTTGCCGGCGGCTGGCTGGGCGGAGCAGAATTGCGCGGGGCATTTCAATTGGCGGATGTCGTGGCTGTGCCCTCAATCTGCTTCGATACCTTTCCCACCGTCAATCTGGAAGCCATGGCGCTGGGCACGCCTGTGATCGCGACTTGCTTTGGCGGCTCGCGAGAACTGGTCAAAGATGGCGAAACCGGCTACATTATCAACCCGCTTGATATAGAAACATTCACCGAGCGCTTGCGGACCATGCTGAGTGATGATGGGTTGCGCGCGCAGATGGGGCGGCGCGGTCGCGAACATGTCGCCGCCAATTTCCGCCTGGATCAACAAATTTCAACCTTGACCGCTCTTTACAAGGCAACGATGTGACGCAAGCGCAAGCCTATCGAGACTCAGCCGACCTGTTTCGCGCGCAAGCCGCTCTTATGCGCTGGGTGAGCGAGCGCGGCCACGGCTACTACATTCACAAGGGCGATATTGGACATCGCCTCTTCAATGGCTGCTACAAGTTTGCGCCTGACGAAGTGTTCTTTAGCTGGCTGCGCGGGGACGAACTGGCCGCATTCGCCATCTTGTGTCCAAATTGGGAGATATACGATCTGCAAGTCGCGCCCGATTTGCTCTTTAGCGACTTGCACAGCCAGGCGATCCGCTTTTGCGAACGCGAAATCTTGCAGCTGGCGCAGCGCCACAAGCTGAGCCTGAAGAAGCTGCTGCTCGAGGTGGGCGAAACTGATCGAGCCTATGCCGACTTTGTCGTTCAGCACGGCTATCAGTACAGCAAACCTTGTGTCTCGGTGACCCGCCACAACCTCGCCAAACTGCCGGACAAACCGCTGCCAGACGGTTTTCGATTTCACGATGCCGCCGCTGCCGATGCCGAGAAATTGGCCGATGTGCACAATCACAGCTTCACGCCCAAGTGGGATGCCGAAACATACGCCGCCGTCTTCAAGGCTCCGCACATGGAGCGCGAGATCGTAGTCGTTGCGCCCGATGGACGTTTTGCGGCTTTTGTCAATGTCTGGCATGACAACCTGAATCGCTCGCTGCTTTTTGAACCGGTGGGCACGCACAGCGACTTCCGCCGGCGTGGCTTGGCCAGCGCCCTGATGACCTATGCGATGCGGCGCATGCAAAACGAATGGGGCATCGAAAGCGCCTATGTCTGCCACGAGCCGCTCGCGATGAATGCCGCGTCAGGACCGCTTTACGCTTCCCTGGGTTTCGTCAAGCTAGCTGATTTTGACGAATACGCCAAGCCAGTGAGCTAGCAGCCGCTTGCCGATCTGCCTGCGCAAAGCCCAGCCGCGCGCCGCGCCACAATCTGCTACAATGTCCCCCAATGACGCCAGCTATTCGACAGGACTTCGCCAGCGATGACCTTGCAGCTATTCAATGTATTGGGGCGGGAAAAGCAGCCCTTCACGCCGATTATCGATGGCCGCGTGGGCATGTATGTCTGCGGACCGACCGTCTACGAACATTCGCATCTGGGGCATGCCAAGACCTATGTGTCCTTTGATGTCGTCGCCCGTTATCTGCGCTGGCGCGGCTATGCGCTGCTCTATGTGCAGAATATCACCGATGTCGGGCATCTGCGCGAGAATGAAGAAGACCGCGTGCTGGTGCGCGCCGCCCAGCTGAATGCCAAGCCCATGCAGGTGGTGGAGACCTATACCCGCAGCTACTTTGAAGACATGGACGCGCTGGGTGTCATGCGTCCCGATATCTCGCCGCGCGCTTCTGGCCATGTGCCCGAGCAGATCGAAATGATCAAGACGCTGCTGGCAAATGGCAATGCGTATATCGCCGATGGCAATGTCTATTTTGATGTGCGCAGCGATGAAGAGTATGGCAAGCTGTCCAATCGGCGCGTCGAAGAACAGCAAGATGGTTCGCGCGAGTTGATGGGCGGCGACAAACTTCATCCAGCCGACTTCGCCTTGTGGAAGCGCGCTGAGCCAGAGCATATCCTGCGCTGGAATAGTCCCTGGGGCGAGGGCTTCCCGGGCTGGCACATCGAATGTTCGGCAATGGCCAAGAAATACCTGGGCGCAAACTTCGATATCCACGGCGGCGGCATCGACAATATCTATCCGCACAACGAAAACGAAATCGCCCAAAGCGAATGCGCCAATCATGAGGCTTTTGCCAATTACTGGATGCTCACCGGCAGCCTGAATGTGCTCGACCCCGACGAAGGCATTCCGGTCAAAATGAGCAAGTCGCTGGGCAACTACATCACAATCAAAGACGCGCTGAAAAACTGGAAGCCGCAAACCCTGCGCTACTTCATCCTGACTTCGCATTACAGCAGCCCAGTCGTCTATGGCGAAGAAGCGCTGGCATCGGCGAAGGCTGGCTGCGAGCGACTGATGAATGCCCGGCAGCTGGTCCTGCGCCAATTGAACAGCGCGCCCGCAGGCGGGGCTGGCAATGGCTTCTTGGAGCGCCTGGACAAAGCGCAGGCCGACTTCCGCGCCGTGATGGACGACGACTTCAATTCGCCACGCGGCATTGCTGTGCTGCAAGACCTGACGCGCGATGTCAACAGCCTGCTCAACAGCGCTGCCGAGATCGGCGTCGACACCTTGGCGGCCATCAACGCGACCTATCAGGCTCTGGGCGGCGATGTGTTGGGGCTGCTAGGGGACGAAGCGGCTGATGCGGGCGACAGCCAACGCGAGGCGGCGCTCATCGAATTGTTGGTAGAGATGCGCGCCCAAGCCCGCGCCCAACGTGATTATGCGCGCAGCGACCAAATCCGCGATCAGTTGCTGGCGCTGGGCATCTCGCTGGAAGACCGGGCCGACGGCACGTTGTGGAAGCTGCACTAGGGGTCTGGTCTACCCCCTCGGTCTCCCCATACCAATGGGGGGAAGGTTTCGCCGAGATCGGCAGCCAGTAGCGGAAACTCCGGCGGAAGCGCCGATTCCGTGTAGATGCCAACGACCAGGTCGCTCTAGCTCCCCTCTCCGATACCGCGGGGAGGGAGCGGGGGAGGGGTAGGCAAAGGGCAAGCAAATCGCATAATCGGACAAACCCAGTTAGGAGCGACTCACCGAAGTCGCCCGCGAAAAGGATGGTCCATTCGTGCCAGAATTCTTGTATGGACATTGGGCGGTGATCGAAGCGATGCGTTCGCGGCGTCGCCAGTTGGATTCACTGATGATCCACGAGCGCGCCGACAAACGCGGCTCTATCGGCGATGCGCTGACGATAGCTGACGAGCTCAATCTGCCCGTGCAGCGCGTGCAGCGGCGCATCCTCGATGATCTGGCAAAAGGCGGCAATCATCAGGGCATGGTGTTGCGCGTTGGCGGCTTTCCCTATTGCGATCTGGAAGACATCCTCGCGATAGCGGCGCGGCGTGACGAGAAACCTTTCATCTTGTTGCTCGACTTGTTGAAAGACCCACAGAATGTCGGCGCGCTAATCCGCGTCAGTGATGCCGTTGGCGTACATGGCATCGTCATTCAAGAGCGGCGCAGCGTGGCGGTTACGCCGGCCGTGGTCAATGCCAGCTCTGGCGCGGTCGAGCACAGCCAGGTCGCCCAGGTGCCCAATCTGGTGGCGGCGATGAAACAACTGAAGCAAGACGATATCTGGCTGGTGGGCTTGGATGTCGGCGCGAATATCCCGCCGCTGGACAGAACCGATCTCAATATGTCGCTGGGGCTGGTGATGGGCAGCGAGGGCGAGGGCTTGCGGCGGCTGGTGCGCGATACTTGCGACCTGCTGCTGACGTTGCCCATGCGCGGCGAAGTCGGCAGCCTGAATGTGGCGACAGCGGGCGCGATCGCCTTATATGCCGCCTGGAGCGCGCGTGGCTGGCAGGGTTGGGCGCACGCCTGAGCGGAAGATAGGGGCAACTAAAATACGACGAGCGGCTATAAGAAGCCGCCCGTACCTGTGGAAAATGTGCCGAGCGCTCAAACCTGGGCTTTGCCCAAATCGTCCCGCCAAGAGCGCACTTTCATGCTCAGCGCAATCTGCATGACGCCAGTGACCAGCAGATAAAAGGGCACAATCAGCAAGAGCGTCGCCACCGTCTCGAAGGTATTAAACAGCAGCAGCAAGCCAAATACCAGCGAAGCAAAACCGCTGATGCCCAGCAGCCATTCGTTGTCGATCTCTTCGCGCAGGCGGAAGGCGCTAATAATCTCGAGCCCGCCGCCGATTATCGCCTTGAATGCGAACAGGTTAATCATAATCGCCAAAGTCAATGTGCCAAAGACGACCGGGTTGGCGAGGGCAAACAAGCCAGCAAGAACGCTGACAGCGCCCACCAGCACCATCAAAACCCAGTGCCCCTCGCGCTCGCGGATCGCGCCCCACAATGTCGAAAGCCCGTCCACCAGCGCATAAACGCCGAAGAGCATAACAAAGCTGAAAGCGCCCGCCGCCAATGTCACGCCAGGCACAACAATCAACAGCAGAGCAAAAATTATCGCTACAATCCCCCGCAACATCAGCGCCTGCGCAGATTGTTCGAGTACACCTTTCATGACGAAGCCTCCTGTGTTGAGTCTGACGATAGTGTAGCACTTCGGATATGCGGCTGCAACAGCGCAAATCACACCAGCAACCGCCACTAGCGCCTGCGGCAGATTTGCCCGCATCCGCGCTTTATGCTAGCGTTAAGGGGCAGGGGACTTAGAGATTGCACTGGAAGGCACATGGCAAGTTCCAGGGAGCAGGCCCGCTTGCGCAGCCGTATGGTCGATGAGCAGCTGCAAAAACGCGGCATCCAGGACCGGCGCGTGCTGGGCGCGATGAACGTGCTGCCGCGCCATCAGTTTGTGCCCGACGAGCACAAGCCACAGTCCTATGCAGATCGTCCTTTGCCCATCGGCGACGGCCAAACCATCTCCCAGCCCTATATCGTGGCTTTCATGACAGAAAATCTGCGCTTGAAACCGCATCATAAAGTGCTGGAGATTGGCACCGGCTCGGGCTATCAGACAGCCATCCTCTGCCACCTGGCGGATTATGTCTATAGCGTCGAGCGCATCCCGCGGCTGGCGGATTTGGCGGGCGCGCGCATTGGCGATCTGGGCTACCGCAACCTGGATATTCATGTCGGCGATGGCAGCCAGGGCTTGCCCGACCAGGCGCCCTTTGACCGCATCATGGTGACAGCCGCTGTGCCACGGCTGCCCAATGTCTTGTGCGCCCAGCTCAGCCGATTCGGCGGACAACTCATCTTGCCCATCGGCGCTGCGCCCGCCCAGGAACTCAAGCTCATCACGCGCACAGCCGACCGCTTCACCACGCGCAACTTGCTGGGCTGCCGCTTTGTCCCGCTGATCGGGCGTTACGGCTTCGACAGCAAGACGGACAGCACTTCTTTTGTGAGTTGACCATGCCCAAATCACAGCCCAGTGGCGATATCAACCTGGCGCTGATCCAGATGGTGCAAGACGCGCGCCTGCTGCATGACGAGACGGCGCTGCCCAGTGACTATGCCGCTGTTTATTGGATCGAAAGCAAACGTCCCGCTGGCGATTATCCTGCGCCGACTGCCCAGGCCGGCGAATGGCGCGTCAGCTTGCGCGCGGATGAGGTCGACAAAGCCTGGCAACAGGTCAAAGAGGCGACTCTGGCGGGCAAACTGGGCTACAAGTCGAAAGTATCGACCCGTCCAGCCGCGGGCCAGGCGCAGCCCGACCAGCGAATGCTGTGTGTCCGCACGGGCGATGCTCACGATGCGCAGGCTGTGGCGCGTATCAAAGCAGTCTTGCTGGCGATGGGATTGCGCAACCTGGTCTATGTGCCAGACAGCTAATCCCCACCCCAAACCCTGCCGGTCTGTGTCTACGCGATCCCAAAATGAGAGAGGGGCTTTTATTGCGCAAATCTCGCATAGCTTAGCTCCCCTTCCCTCCGTGTGGGGGAAGGGGCTGGGGGATGGGGGGCAGGTTTCTCCCCTTCCCTCCTTAGTGGGGGAAGGGGCTGGGGGATGGGGGGAGCACCGCTTCGCTAGCCGGCGGCAGCCATGGCTTGTTCCAGGTCTTCGATGATGTCGTCGATGTGCTCAATGCCGACGCACAGGCGAATGGTCTCGGGCGTGACGCCAGCCGCTGCTTGTTCGTCCTCGGTCAGCTGGCGATGGGTTGTCGAAGCCGGGTGCGCCGCCAGCGACTTGGCATCGCCGATATTGACCAGACGCTTGAAGACCTTCAGCGCGTCATAGAACTTCACGCCCGCCTCGAAGCCGCCCTTGATGCCGAAGGTCAACAGCGCCGAAGGCCGTCCGCCGGTATATGTCTGCGCCAGCTCATAATAGGGCGAATCTTCCAAGCCCGGATAGCTGACCCACTCGACCTGGCTGTGCCCTTGCAAATGCCGCGCTACGGCCAGCGCGTTGTCGGTATGCCGCTCCATGCGCAGCGAAAGTGTCTGTATGCCTTGCAGGATTAGGAATGCGTTGAAGGGGCTAAGCGCCGAGCCCGTGTTGCGCAGCGCCACCGTGCGCGCCCGACCGATATATGCCGCGGGACCCAGCGCGTCTGCATAGACGACGCCGTGATAGCTCGGCTCTGGCTGGGTGAACTGATAGAATTTATCGCCATGCGCCGCCCAGTCGAAGATGCCGCCATCGACCAATACGCCGGCGATGGTCGTGCCCAGCCCGCCCAGGTACTTGGTGGCGGAATGCAAGACGATGTCGCAGCCATATTCCACCGGTCGGCAGAGCGCCGGGGTCGGCACGGTGTTATCGACGATGACTGGCACGCCATGCGCATGCGCCATATCGGCGATGGCAGCCAGGTCGGGGATATTGCCAGCGGGGTTGCCGATCGATTCGCAATAGACGGCGCGCGTATCGGCGTCGATGTGTTGGGCCAGGCTCTCGGCGCTGTCATCATCTGCAAAGCGCACATCGATGCCCAGCTTGGGCAGCATGTGGCGGAAGAGCGTCCAGGTGCCGCCATAAAGCTGGGGCACTGTGACGATATTGTTGCCGGCTTCTGCCAAATTGACGATTGCATAATGGATGGCCGCCTGCCCACTTGCCAGCGCCAGCGCCGCCACGCCACCTTCCATGGCGGCCACGCGCTCTTCGAGCACGGCATTGGTCGGGTTCATGATGCGCGTATAGATATTGCCCGGCACAGCCAGGTTAAAAAGATCAGCGCCGTGTTGCGCATTGTCAAATTCATAAGCGACGGTCTGATAAATCGGCACCGCCACGGCATTGGTGGTCGGCTCGCTCTGGTAGCCAGCGTGAATGGCGAGTGTTTCTTGCTTCATGCAAATCTCTCCCGGTTCATAACCATTTCATACAGCATACAGATTACTCTGCGACATCAATTCTTACCAGTGCGCGCACGAAGGGACTGTATCGTCCTAGACTGCCCGATGCCGCCAACGCGCGCGTGTCTGCTCGTAGGTGGCGACGACCACGCCATAAATCACCAGCGCGCTCCCCGCCACCTGCACGACCGATGGCACTTCGCCAAAGACCAGCAACGCAATCACCGCGCTCACCACCACGCCGACTTGCAGCAAGATCGCCAAAGCTGTCGCCCGCAGGAATTGCAGCGCCAGATTCATGCCCAAATGTCCTAAAACCTGCGCCAGGATCGTCACCACCAGCGCCCACAAATACGCTTCTAGCGAATAGCCGATGATTGGCGTGCCGGTCGCCGCCACCGCCAGGCTGACACACACCGCCGCGCTGAGGAAAACCAGAAAACTATACAGAAGCGGCGGGATGAGATTGTTCAGCTGCCGGCCAATGAGCAGATACGCGCCGAAGCAGAACGAGCCGACCAGCGCCAGCGCGCCGCCTAGCAGGGGATCGCTGCCCGCCTGAACGGCTGTCAATCCACCCAGCCCCACCAGCGCCACGCCCAGCAAAGTGACGACCAGGCTGACCCAAAAGCGCCGCGAAAAAACCACGCCGAAGATCAAAATCTCGGGCAGCACAATCCACATGGGCGTCGTGCGCCGCAGCAGACTGGTCATCAGCACGCTTGTGTATTCCAGCGATACAAATAGCAGCAGCAAGTTGAGCGCCAGCCAAAAGCCCGCCAAGCCCGCCAGCAGCGCCTGTCGCCGCGTCAGACGAGCCAGGTCTTGCCGGTAGCGAGTCCACACCAGCGGCAGCAAGCCCAGCGAGACCAGCCACAGCCGCAGCCATACGATCACCAGCGAAGGGATGCCTTCGCCCTGGGCGATGCGGATGGCGATGGGCGTAACGCCGGCTGAAAATACCAACGTCAGCATGATGATGGCGCGTTTGTCCCGCATTGCGGAATGCTAGCACAGGCGGTGGGCGCTGCCTATGATGAGGGGGCGGATAAAGGCAGCAGGCTCGCAGCTTGCACGACCCGCTGCCGGTCAACGTGGGGTATTATCTGCTGCAAACTTTCGTGATCTGCGGCTCGACAGCCGGCACGATAAGGAGTTGAGGCATGAGCTTGATGGGCGTTGATGTCGGCACGACCGGCTGCAAGGTGGTGGCTTTTGACCATGACGGGACTGTTCTGGCGCAATCCGCGCGCGAATATCCCCTGCTCAGCCCGCAGCCCGGCTGGTACGAGCTCGACCCCGAGCAGGTCTGGTCGTTCGTCTGCGCTTGTCTGCGCGAGGTCAACGCCCAGCTGGGGCAAGACCCCGTGTCGGCGCTGGCGCTGTCTTCACAAGGCGAAGCCATGATCCCGGTCGCGCGGGATGGCAGCGTGCTGGCGAACAGCCCGGTCAGCTCCGACCGCCGCAATGCCAGCCAAACCGCGCGATTGGCAGCTGCGCTGGGCGCGGAATATATCTATGCCATCACGGGCCAGCCCATGGACAGCATCTACACCGTGCCCAAAGTGCTGTGGTGGCGCGACCACAAGCCGCATCTGCTGGACGAAAGCTGGATGATCTTGTGTTATGTCGACTTTGTGGCTTACCGGCTGGGGGCGCAGGTGGCGATCGACTATAGCATGGCTGCGCGCACCCTGGCTTTTGATGTGCATCGGCTGGACTGGTCGGACGAACTGCTGGTAGCTGGCGGGCTGCGGCGCGAGCAGCTGGCGACGCCTGTGCCCAGCGGCACGATCATCGGCGAGATCCCCCGGCGGCTGGCGGCTGATTTGGGATTCAGCGCTACGGTGACAGTCGTGACGGGCGGGCACGATCAGCCGGCTGGCGCGCTGGGGGCTGGCGTGCTGGCGCCGGGCCGGGCGATGTTGTCGATTGGCACGACTGAAGCCATGGTCGCTGTCACCGATGCGCCGCGCCCCGAGATGCTGGCTTGTCATGTTTCTTGCTATCCGCATGCCGCGCCGGGCAGTTTTATCGCGCTGGGCGGCAACCAAACCGGCGGACGTTTGCTGCGCTGGTATCGTGATGAACTGGCGGCGGCCGAGCGCGCAAATGCTGCCAGCAGCGGGCGCGATGTCTATGATGTCATTGTCGAGCAGGTCGGCGATGCGCCGGGCGATTTGCTGCTGCTGCCCTATTTCGTCGGCAGCGGCACCCTGTACAGCGACTCGACGGCGACCGGCGCGCTGATTGGCTTGAGCTTCGATAGCAAACGCGCCGATATTGTACGCGCCATATTGGAAGGCTTGTCTTTTGAACAAGCGCTGGGCTTGCGCAAACTGAACGAAATTGGCGTGGAGATAAACGAATTGACGGCTGTGGGCGGCGGCGCTCGCAGTCCGCGCTGGATGCAGATGAAAGCCGATATTTGTGGCATACCTGTTTCGGTGCTGCATACATCCGAGGCAGCCAGCCTGGGCGTGGCCATGTTGGCAGGCTGGGCAACGGGCGTGTATGCGAGCCTGCACGAAGCAGCCGACCAGCTCATCCGCGTGCGCAAGACCTTCACCCCCCGCCAGGACCGCGCCGAACACTATGGACGCCAGTTGACGCGCTATGTACAACTCTATGAAGCGCTGCGACCAATTTACCAAGACATGGCGCGCGACTAGCCGCCACTTTGCAGACGCCGCTGCCGTTCTTCAATCTGCGAAAGCACAGCGCTGGTTACTTTTGGCGTCTGCTTCTCTTTTTCTTCCAAGCGCGATAAATCGGGCTGTACGATATCGGCTGCGCTGATCACCACATCGCTGTCTTTGAACTCGACTGCGCCTTCGGAATGGCTCGCCTGCGTCTGTTGCTTCTGGCGGGCTTTGGCAGCGCGCTTGTCTGGCTTGGCTGGCGCGGCTGTTGCTTCGTCCGTTGACTGTGACCGCGCAAAAGGCCGACGCCGGTGCTTGCGTTCGCGTGGCTGGGGCGCTTCGTCTTTTGCATCGGCTGCTTTCTCGGCCGGTTTGGCGGTCAGATTCTCCATAACATCTGCCACATCCGCCACTTTCATCGTCGTTTCGACCACTTTCTTGGTGCGGCGGAAGCGACCGAATAGTCCGCGCGCCTGCTCTTCAACCTCGTCGGCTGTTGGCGCCGGCGCATCACTCAATGCCCAGCGATAGCCGGCATAAATCCCCGCGCCCACGATCAAAAAAGGCAGCACGGTATGGATCAACTGCACCAGGGTACTCATCACGGCCAGCGCAGCCAGCGTTGCCAACGCGACGATGATCAGCTTGAGCGCCTTTTCTTTGTCCACAACCATGCCCGCCGCTCCTGTATCACCCAGATGCCGCCTCTGACCGCCTGTCTCATCGGCGAGGCGACATATACTATAGTATGCCATTTGCCGCTGGATAGGACAATGCGGCTTGCTGTGGCGCGACCATAATTCGCCCACGCTGGCTGGCGCCCGTGCTACTAAAAAAGGCGGATGAAGCTGTTGTGGCGCGCTTGACGAGGTCTGCCCATGCCCAAGCAACCCCCCATTTCGCACGCATTTGTCTTGCCCGACCGCGACTTTGACGAGTGGCTGGTTGTGCTGGGTCCCTATCTGCAAGCCTTCCCGCGCGTGGCTGTGGTGCGCTCGCCAGCTGGCAACAACCTGAACCGCTTCCGCAATGTAACAGCGGTCGAAGCGCCTCTGACCTGGTGGAACGACTCGGCTTTGGCGCATATCCGACGCGTCTATCCCTCGGTGGTGATGGTCGATGTGATTGATGTCGCCTCGCCAGCCAGGCTGCGACCGATTTTGCAACGGCGCATCAAACAAAAAGACCGCTATGGCGAGCGCGAAGCCGAACCCCAGCACATTTTTCAGCGCTTTGTGCTGGAATGGCCCACCAGCGCGCGGCCTATGCGAGTGCTGGCCCGTTTCAATGACGATGAAGAAGCCGGCGCATTACGCCCCAGCCTGGATGTCGCCAGCGCAGAAGGCGCGAATGTGCTCTGTGCCGCGGCGGGAAAAGTCGTTTCTACCGGCGCAGCAATCCAGATCGAATCGCTGGTGGAAGGGCGTCGTTACCTTACCAGCTACAGCGGCGTGCAGCTAGCGCGCGTGGGCAATGGGGCGCTGGTCGCAGCGGGGCAGCAGCTGGGGGAGGCAGCGGGCGATCGCCTGAGTTTGACCGTGCAGACGCCAGCAACGGGCGGCACCAGCCTGGGCGGGCTGAACAACCTCATGAACCCGCGCGAATACCTGTACATCCCGGGTTTTCGCGTGCGCCCGACTGTCGACAACCTCAATCTGCGCGCGCTGCCCAGCCTGTATGCCGGCATCATCGGCCGCGCCTATAGCTGGCAGTTGCTCGAGCCGCAAGAGCATCATGGTCGGGCTTTGGAAAAGATCGGCGAAGATGGCAGTTGGCTGAAAGTGCGCTCGGCTGGGGGCGTAGAAGGCTATGCGGCCGCCTGGTATCTGAGCGCGACTGCCCAGCACGAGGGCGCTGAAGTCTTCCCCGGCATCAACCCGGTCGGCGTCAACCTGGATATTTTTCATCCGCGCGGCAAACCAGCCCCATCCAAGCTGGGCGGTTTGGGCTGGGTGCGCTTTGGCTACAATGTGTCCAATCGGCGCGGCTCGGAAGACATCAACGCCGCCTTGCAACGGTATCTGCCGCTATTTGAAAAGTATCGCGCGGCCGGCTATCGCATCGTCGTCACCACCAGCCACCAGACTTATGGCGAAGGCAAGAACGAATTTTGGCCCTGGGAACAGATGACGGATGCCAAGTGGCAACGTTTGATTGTGCGCTTCGCCGATATGATGCACGACATTTCTGCGCAGTGGGCGGGGCGCGACATCATCTCGGCCTGGCAGATCTGGAACGAGCCAGATTCATTGAGCGGGGTGGCATCTGTGCCGCTGCCTGCGCGCAATTATGGCTTGATGTTCCGCGATGTCAAACGCGCCATCCGCAGCGCCGACAGCCGCGTCCAGATCATCACAGCTGGTTTCAATAGCGGGCCCGGCCGCGGCAGCGCCTATGCCCGCACCATGCTGCGCAGCCTGCCCGACGATGCCAAACCCGATGGCCTGGCTTTTCATCCCTATGGGCGCGGCGTCAATGGCCACCCCTACTACTCCATGTTTGGGCATATTGACGAATCGATCTGGGCTTACAGCAGCGTGATGCCAGACAAGCCTCTGTGGATCACCGAATGGGGCGTGCTGGATCGTGGCAATGACAACCCGGCCGATATCGCCCGCTATGCCCTCTCTTTCATCCGCTATCTCATGCGCCAGTATCCGGGGCGCATCGCTGTGATGATCTGGTACGCCTGGTCGCAGGGCATGCACAACGGCTATGGACTGGTCGACCAGCGTGGCCAACCGCGCCCGCCACTGACCCAGGAGTTCCTGTCGATCTAGAGCCCCCATCCCCCAGAACGAGGGAAGGGGAGTCTTCCAGCGATGTCAGCAGGTATTGAAGCCCCTCCCTCATCTTGGGGGAGGGGTTTGGGGTGGGGGCAGCCCCTCCCTCATCTTGGGGTCGCGTAGACACAGACCCGCCGGGGAGGGGTTTGGGGTGGGGGGCAATTTTTGCGCCGCCGCCGATTTTCGCGTTACCATTATGCGCAATGCAGACTGGCCGAAAGATGAACCCTCATGGTCAAGCGATTCCTGTTCGTAGCGCTCAGCCTCATTTTGGTCGTCAGCGCAGCTCCCTTTGCGCTTGCCGATGCCAATTGTGCTGCCCATGCCTCCCACTATGCCCGCGCCGTTCAGCTGCACGACATGGGCGATTATTCGCGCGCCTTGCATCATTACAACTGCGCGCTCGCGGAGGCACCCGACAACCCCATCATTCCTGTTTTGATCGCAAACCTGCACGAAGACATTGCCAGCGCGCCATATGCCTGGTCTGCTGCGCCAGCCGATAAAGACCCCGCCCGGCCAGGATTTGTCATGCCCGACTGGCTGACACCGTACGAAATTGTGCCAGCTTTCGCCCAGCCCGTGTCCGCGCCCATCCAGCCCAGCATGGTCCTTACGCAGCGCATCGATGCCATGTCGAGGCAAGCGCGGCTGACCATCCAACAGCCGCCGCAAGACAGCGCAGAACCTGGCTTGGGCTTCTCTGATTACATCGACTTCGCCAACTGGTTCAGCAAACGCGGTGACTGGCAGCGGGCCGCCAAGTCGCTGGAGCGCGGCCTGGAGCTGCAGCCCTATCATGATGATCTGCGCTGCCGTTTGGGCTCGGTCTATCAATCGCTGGGCGATGACAACGCGGCGCTGACGCAATTCGACCATGTGCTTTCGCGCGACCCTGGCAACATCTGCGCCAACGAGAATCGCCGGGCGCTGCTGCGGGCAGCCAATGTCGCTGTGCAAAAAGCCGCGCCAGCCTCCCAGGCAGCCTCGCCCGCCCAGCCTGTCGTCGCGCGCGCCATGAGCTATCGCGCCGCCAACAAGCTCTTCGCCGCCGCCAATACCTTGATGGAAGCGCTGGCTGTTGACTCCGCGCATAGCCAGGCTCGTTGTGAATTGGCGAAGATCTTCAGCGACTGGTCTAACTATGGCCGGGCATTGCGCGAATTCGAGCGCATCCTGCATCGTCAGCCAGCCAATGCTTGTGCAATCGGCGGTCGCCTCGCCACTGTCGAGAAGATGCTCGCCATGTATGTGCCGCTGGTGGTGGACGACTACTTCTACCATGCGCGCCAATACCTGCGCATAGAAGCCTGGTCCCAGGCGCGCGCTGCTCTTGAGCGCGGCTTGGCGCTCGACCCGACTCGCAGTTATCTGCGCTGCCAGCTGGGCATGGTTGCTTTGCAGCTCGGCGATGCCCGCTTCGCCCTTGCGCAATTCGACCGCGTGCTGGCGAACGACAGCCTCGATGCTTGTGCCCGCTCCAATCGCGATGCGCTGATGCAAGGTCTGCGCGGTGAGTAGGCGTAAGACTTTGGCAAGAAATTTGTTAGCCCCGCTTTAGCAATGACGCGTAAGCTGGGCACAATCGCTAACGAAAAAGGGCATACCGGTTATGCTCTTTTTTCTTATCCAGGGAGGATGTCCATGAAGAAATTGACAGGTACCGCGCTACTCTTGCTGCTGTTGACATTTTTCGCGCAGGCGCAGCGCACGCCCGAACAGTTGTACGAAAACGATGTTCTCGCGCCCGAGTTCCCACCCGGGCTGGATTGGATCAATATCGACGAGCCGCTGACCGTGGCCGGCTTGCAGGGCAAAATCGTCATCCTCGACTTTTGGACTTATGGCTGCGTCAACTGCCTGCACATTATCCCGGTGCTGGAGCAGGTGGAGACCAAATATGCTGACGAAGTGGTGGTCATCGGCGTACATTCCGCCAAGTTCGCAACAGAGGGTCAGACCGAAAATCTGCGCCAGATTGTCCAGCGCTATGCGGTGCATCACCCGGTCGTCAACGACAACGAATTCGCTATCTGGCGCAGTTATGGCGTAAATGCCTGGCCGACTGTCGCGCTTATCAATCCGCGCGGCAACTTGGTCGTCCGTCAGTCGGGCGAGATTCCTTTCGAGGCTTTTGACACCTACCTCACTGGCATGATCGAGTATTATGACGGGCTGGATGAAACATTGATCGACCGCAGTCCCTTGCAACTGGCTCTGGAAGGCGCGAGCGACCCCGGCACGCCGCTGCTCTATCCGGGCAAGGTGTTGGCAGATGCCGCGAGCGACCGCCTTTTCATCGCCGACAGCAGTCACAATCGCATCGTCGTCGCCGATATAGACACACACGAGGTGCTGGACATCATCGGTTCCGGCGCGCGTGGTTTTGCTGGCGGCACATTTGACGAGGCGCGCTTCGACAAGCCGCAGGGCATGGCGCTGGATGGCGACTGGCTCTATATCGCCGATGTCAACAACCATGTCATTCGTCTGGCAGACCTGGCAGCGCGCGAAGTCATGACCTTGGCCGGCAATGGCAGCATGGGCCGCAGCCGCCTGCCCTTTGGGCAAAATGTCCCCAACCCGCTGGGCGTCTCGCTGCGCAGCCCCTGGGATGTCGAACTGGACGATGCGGGCCACCTGCATATCGCCATGGCGGGCACGCACCAGCTGTATGTTTATGAGCCAGCCACCAATCGGCTCTTTCCGTCGGTTGGCAACGGGCGCGAAGCCAACCTGAATGGAGTCAGCCTGGCGGACAGCGAACTCGCCCAGCCCAGCGGTCTCTATTATGCCGGCGCGGGCAAACTCTACTTCGCCGACAGCGAAAGCAGCACCATCCGCTTGGCAGACTTTGAGGAGGATCTGGTCAGCGTCGTTTCTGGCACCACCGAAAACAGCCTCTTCGACTTCGGAGACATAGACGGCGAGTTGGGCACGAATCGCTTGCAGCACGCGCTGGGCATTGAAGGCGCGCCCGATGGCAGCCTGTATATCGCCGATACCTACAACAGCCGCATCAAGGTCATCCCGGCCGGCGAAACCGCCACGCAGACTCTGTCTGGGCTGGGTGGCGCTGGTGGCTATGCCGATGGACCTGTCAACCAGGCACAATTCGACGAACCCGGCGGCTTGAGCTTTGCAGACGGCATCTTGTATATCGCCGATACCAACAACCATGTCATCCGCCTGATCGATCTGGAAGCGGGCGCTGTCGACACACTGCGTTTCCAAAATCCAGAAGCGCTGGTCATCGATGCCGAGGCGGTGACCCTGCTGGGTGGCAATCAAGGCGATGTTGAGCTGACAAAGCTGGAGCCGCAGCAAGTCGCCGCCGGTGAGGGCACGTTGAACTTGCAGCTGAGCTTCGCCTACGATTTGAAGATCAATCCGCTCATCGACAGCCTGTTGGTGGTTACGCTGGATGGCGAGGCACAGATAGAAGCTGCGCTGGCGCAGAATGTCTTCAGCCTGCCCATCATTTTTGTCGAGGGCAGCGGCAGCCTGCAAGCCGACCTGACGCTCTACTATTGCCGAGAAGGCGCAGAAGCGCTGTGTTACATCGAAAGCGTCCGCTGGGAGATTCCTTATGAAACGGCGGAATCGGCAACGCAAAGCGAGATCGTGCTGGCGCGGCAGATCAATGCGCCAGAAGTGTAGGCGCTATACGCTCCCCCCCATCCCCCACATGGAGGGAAGGGGAGCTAAGGAATCAGAGATTTGCGCAATATAAGCCCCTCCCTCATCTTGGGGGAGGGGTTTGGGGTGGGGGCAGCCCCTCCCTCATCTTGGGTCGCGTAGACACAGACCGCCAGGGAGGGGTTTGGGGTAGGGGGTTCAGCGCGCGCCGATGACCACATTGCCTTCGCGCAATTCGCCGCCGCGCACGCAAGCCATAGCGACCGCAGCGCCCACTTCCAGCCGTGCCAGCGCCATCTGCAGTTCATCAATATCGGTGATGGCTGCTTTGTCCAGCGCCACCAGAATATCGCCAACCAGCATGCCAGCCGCAGCAGCCGGGCTGTCTGCCTCTACCGAGACGACCAGCAAACCCGTCTCTTGCCCCAATTGCTCGGCGATAGCAGCGGGCAATTGCGCCGCCTGCACGCCCACGCCGATATAGCCGCTGCGGATCTTGCCATCTTTCAAGAGCGCCGCGACCGAGCTCCGCAAAGTAGACACAGGCACGGCGACGCCGACACCCCCGCCAAAACCCGATGTAACCAGGCCATGGACATCACCATCCGCGCCGAGCAGGATGCCGCCGGAAAAACCGGGGTACATGGTGAGGTCCAACTGCAGCAGCCCGTCTGCCAGCATAAAGCCGCCCCATTCTCTCATGCGTTTTCGCCATTTGTTTTGCCGCCGGCGAGGTCGCTTCCCCTTGTGGTTTTGTCCCATGCCCATTCGCAACCGCCGCCGGGCAGCTTGCGCCTGAACAATGCCGCTGACGATGCCGGCGCTGGCACGGATGCGATGTGGGCGCGCCACTGCCAAAGCCAGGTTGCCAACGCGCAGGCTGTCGTCCGCCGCCAAATCCGCCGGTTGCAATGTACCTTCTACCCGCAGCAGCGCCAGATCGTTGCGCGGGTCACGCCCGATCAGCCGGGCCGCCTGCTGCTCGCCATCCGCTAAACCGATTGTGATATCCTCGTCGTTTTCCACGACATGATGCGCGGTTACGACCAGGTCTTCTGCCCAGGCGATGCCACTGGCCGGCAAGCGCCGCCGCGCATCCACCCGCAGCACACTGTCCGCCGCGTTCGCTACCAGCTCTGCCAGGTCGGTTGAAAACGTCTTCAGCGCTTGTGTCATACAATCCTCCATTGCTTCATTTGCCTTGCTTTCATTGTGCCTCGAATATCCGCGCCGTTGCATCGCACCAATGGCGAGGGGGAACCTGTCCATTTGGGCAGGTCGGGGCGCGCATTCGACCGTCTCGTCAGCCTGTCGCTGTGCTAGAATGGCGCTCTTTGCGATTATACGAAGCGAGTCATTGTGAGCTTGATTCAGCTGGCGGCGCTGTTGTTGCTGGGCGCGATTTGGGGCGCGTCTTACATTTTCATTCGCATCGCGGTCGAGCCCTTGGGTCCGCTCTTTTTGATGTTTGTGCGCGTTTTGCTAAGCGGGCTGATCCTGGTGGGCTATGCGCGCCTGCGTCAGGTGTCGCTCAATATCCGCGGGCACTGGAGACAATTTCTGGTGCTGGGCTTTTTGGGTTCTGCCTTGCCATTTTCGCTGATCGGCTGGGCAGAGCTGACGGTGACAGCATCCATGGCGGCGATTTTGATGTCGACCACGCCGCTATTCACCACCTTTGTCGCGGCGATTGGCCTGGGCGAGCGACTGACGGCGGCCAAGCTGCTGGGCGCGCTGCTGGGCATCATCGGCGTTACCATCACGGTGGGCGGCGCAGAAATGGACCTGACGCCCGATGTCATCGCGGCGACGTTGGCGCTGCTGTCAGCGACATTGAGCTATGCCTGTGGCGGCGTCTTCGCCAAGCGCGCCTTCTCTGGCTTGAACAACTTGT
Organism: Anaerolineae bacterium; assembly: GCA_022824565.1. Lineage (GTDB taxonomy): Bacteria > Chloroflexota > Anaerolineae > Aggregatilineales > Phototrophicaceae > UBA6055. The sequence goes on from JAJDZQ010000055.1 coordinate 36,651, forward strand.
CGATGTCTTGCGGGCAGCTGCTGGCGGCATCGTTTGTGCTTGCGCCGCTGTCCATGCTAAACCCGCCCAGCCACAGCATACCCGAGTCAGCCATCTGGGCGGTCGTTGCGCTGGTGGTCGTCTGCACAGCTTTCGCCTATCAGCTATATTACTATTTGCTCATACACGCGGGTCCCATCAACGCGCTGACTGTCACTTTGCTGGTGCCGGTGTTTGGCGTGGTTTGGGGCGCGCTACTGCTGGGAGAACGGATTAGCCCGGGCATGTTGGCCGGGCTGGTCATCGTGCTTTGCAGCGTGGGATTGGTGACGGGGATAATCTCGCCACGCAAGCGAAATGTGCAGGGGGCGCAACCTGTCTGAAGCCAGGCAAACCGCGCCGCAACATCACATATTCAGCGCGTCGTAGCCAGGTCCCTGCGTGAAGAAGTCATAATTGGGCGGGATATCGGGCGTCAGGTCGATGATATCGCCTTCTTCGTGCTCGATGATGACCTTGGCATCGTGGGGCACGCGCTCTTGGCCCTCCATCATCTCGTATTCGGTCGGCACTTCCTCTTCGACGAAGATGGCTTCGAAGGGGCATTCGGGGATGCACGCGCCGCAGTCGATGCAGGTATCCGGGTCGATGTAGAACCAGGGCCACTCGTTTTCGGGTTTGCCGCCAATGATGCACTCGACCGGGCAAACTTCAACGCAAGCGCCATCGCGCAGGCACAAGCTGGTGATGATATGCGTCATGCTGAGCTTCTCCTTGCTCGTTTCATCAGGCTGGCTGTTCAGCGACGATCTCGAGCCGCTTTGTTTACTTATCTTGTTATGCTAACGCAGAATGCAGCGCGTTGCCAGCATATTTATCGCAACTTGCCCCGCCAAATTCAAGGGTGATTCGCCGCGCCCCTTTCGTTACAATCCACCCCAGTCCCGGCTCCAGTAGCTCAGGGGATAGAGCATTGGTTTCCTAAACCAAGTGTCGCAGGTTCGAATCCTGCCTGGAGCGCTAGACAAGCACTGTCCTGGATTTCGCCCCGACAATTGCCTGTGCGGCAGCGGCGAAGTCTTCTATGTCCCGCGCGCCGACGTCTGCGTCGCCCCGCAAGCGCACGCTCACAGTCCGCGCCGCCACATCGCGGTCGCCCACGATCAGCAGCCAGGGCACCAACATGGCGCGATGCTGGCGGATCTTGGAGCGCATGTTGCGGTCTTTTGTATCGGCGTACACGCGCAGGCCACGCGCTTTCAACAGGTTGGTTACTTCCCGCGCATAGCCGTTGTGCGCTTCGCGGATGGGGATGACAACAGCTTGCAGGGGCGCCAGCCAGGGCGGAAATGCGCCGGCAAAGTGTTCAATGAGGATGCCGATGAATCGTTCCAGGCTGCCGAAGGGCGCGCGATGAATCATGATCGGGCGCTTGCGTGTGTTGTCGCTGTCGACATATTCCAGGTCGAAGCGCTGTGGCAGGTTGTAGTCGACCTGCACTGTGCCCAGCTGCCATTCGCGCTTCAATACATCGCGCACGATGAAGTCCAGCTTCGGTCCATAAAAGGCGGCTTCGCCCGGCTCGATATGATAAGCCAGGTTCAGTTGTTCGCAAGCGCTGATGATGGCGGCGGTGGCCGCTTCCCACAGGCCGCTGTCGCCCACATATTTGTCGCTGGCTGGGTCGCGCGTGCCGATGCGGGCGCGGAAATCGGTCATGCCCAGCGCGCCAAAGACATCTTGAATCAGGTGCACAACATCCTTGAATTCGTCCAGCAGCTGGTCGGGACGCACGAAGAGATGCGCATCGTCGACCGTGAAGCCGCGCGCGCGAGTCAAGCCACGCAACTCGCCCGACTGTTCGTAGCGATAGACCGTGCCAAATTCGGCATAGCGCAGCGGCAAATCGCGGTAAGAACGCGGTTGGCTGCTATAGATGCGGCAGTGGTGCGGGCAATTCATGGGACGCAGCATGAATTCGTCGCCATCCACATCAATGGGCGTGTACTGGCTGTCGGCATAATAGGGATAATGTCCAGAGGTCTTGTAGAGCTCGATGTTGCCCAGGTGCGGCGTGATGACGGGCAGGTAGCCGCGCTCGACTTGAATATCGCGCAGCCAACGTTCCAGCGTATCGCGCAGGGTCGTGCCAGCTGGCAGCCACAGCGGCAGCCCCTTGCCCACCAGCGAGTCGATGATGAATAGATCCAGCTTTTCGCCCAGGACGCGGTGGTCGCGTTTGGTGGCTTCTTCGAGCTGTGCGCGGTGTTCGGCCAATTCAGCGGGCGTGTGCCAGGCTGTGCCATAAATGCGCGTCAACTGCTGACGATTCTCGTCGCCCCGCCAGTAGGCGCCGGCCGGCGGACGCAGCGATATGCTGACAGCTTTGGGATTGATGTCGGCGGTGCTGGCCACATGGGGTCCGCGGCACAAGTCGGTGAAGCCGCGCTGCGTATAGACAGTGAGTCGAGCAGCCTTGTCATCCGCCAGCAAGTCTTCGATCAGCTCCAGCTTGTAGGGCTGGTCGTGGAAGAGTTCGCGCGCTTCGTCTGGCGCAACTTCGCGGGCTTGGAATTCGTGCTTGCCCCCCAAGATCTTGCGCATGCGCCGCTCGACCCACTTGATATCGTCAGCGCCGATCGGCTGCGGCAGGTCAAAGTCGTAATAAAAGCCGTCTTCGATGGGCGGACCTATGGCCGTCTTGGCAGTGGGGAAGCGCTCCAGCATCGCCTCTGCCAAGACATGGGCGGCTGAATGACGAATCTTGTACAACAGACTGTCTTCATAGCGTTCGTCGGACATGCGGACATCTCGCTGGCTGCATGGGTATTTGACGTTATTGTAAACAACAGTTGGCTGGCGTGTAGGGGAGAACGCCGCCCTCAGCCGCTGAGCACCAGCACCTCGTCAATAACCGCCTGGGCGATTTCTTGGGTGGCGAATTGTTTTGTGTCGGCTGGTTCGTCGTGGGTGACGCGCGTGAACAGGCTCTCGAAGACATCTTGCGCGACCAGGTTGTCGATCGTGTCTTCGATAATCTCCAACTGCAACTGCTCGACGATAATATGGGGCGTATCCAGCACGGCATAACGCACCGGTGGCGTCTCGGGGATAGAACCTGTGACCATCCAGGTCAGCTGCAACTGGCGATGAATATAGGCGACAGTGGCGAAGAGCGCGGTATAGACCGTGCCGTCTTCCATGCGCACAAGGACATCGCAGGCGTCACCGTCTTCGAGCGGCTCGCAAAAGACCTCGTCGGGCACAATCATGATCTTGTCAATTGCTTCGGCTGGCATCATTTCTGTCCCGTCTCAACAAGCACTGTTTCTATCATGAAGGCATCGATGCGCGTATACGACCCAGCATAGCACATTGTAAAGGAAGCTTGCAAATTATTTCACAAAGTTACGCGGCCTGCCAGCGCGGATTTGTCTAGACGATTCTTGTGCGTCTGGCATAAGATAAGCCAGCAGAATAGGCAACGAGGCCGCCCCATGTCCGAAAGCAAGCACGATCATCCCTTGTATCAGCAGCGCCCGCAACCGGTGCCTGCGCGCAAACCGCCGCCACAACTGCGCGGGCAAAAACCGCTGTTGACTTATCTGCTGGTCGCCCTGCTGGTTGCGATCTATTTGGCAGGCTGGCTGTTGCCCGAGCTGGGGACGCAGTTGCTCGTGGCTGGCGCGTTGATCCCCGCCGCTGTCATAGAAGCTGGTCAGGTGTATCGCTTGTTCACCGCCATGTTTTTGCATGCCAGCCCGGGGCACATCTTTTTCAACGCCTATGCCCTCTATATTTTCGGCAGCGGGATGGAACCGCTCTTTGGGCGGGCACGGCTGTTGCTGATCTATTTGCTGGGCGGCTTGAGTGGCTCGCTGATGAGTCTGGCGCTGGGCGGGCAGGGCGGCTGGTCGGTGGGCGCGTCGGGGGCGGTCTTCGCCCTGTTTACGGCACAGGCGCTGCATCTGCACCAGCATCGCGCCTTGTATGTCAATGTGCGCGGCAAGCTGCGTCACATGCTGTTCATCATCGGCATCAATCTGGTGCTGGGTTTCTTGCCTGGCTCGCGCATTGACAACTGGGGGCATATCGGCGGCATGCTGGGTGGGCTGTTGCTGGCCTGGCGGATTGCGCCGCGTTTTCCACCGTTGGCGCAGCCCCTGCGCTCGCTGCAAGACCTGGCGCGCACCGATACGAATTCGCTGCGATTGCAAGCGCCGTTCGTCGTGCTCTATTGTGGCGGACTAATCGCTCTCACCGCGCTGGTCATCTTCGTTCACGCTGCTTGACTGTGAAATCTGATAGCGCAACAAGGCGATTTGCTGCGCCGCTTCCTTGTTTTCGCGTGTCAACCGCGTGATGACCATGGAAAAGTACAACTGGATGAATAGCAGAAAGAGCAGCGCCAACAAAAAGAGCAGGTTGGTCGGGTCGTAGATATTCAAAACCGCCGCCAGCTGATGCAGCAGGTCGCGCCAGATGCCCAACAGCAGCATCACCCCCGCTGTGCCCAGCCACAGCAGCGAATACTCCTCGCTGAGGTGCCGGCGTCGAACCAGCTCCAGCACAACCAGCAACGCTACCAGCGCCGCGCCCACTGTGAAAAGTATCGAGCGGTCGATCATGTTTCTGTGCCTCGCCTGGCCCGCATCCACCCAAACTGTAGCGTATAATCGCTGAGCTGCCGCCTGGAATAACCGGCAGAATCGCTGCGCCGCCACAGCCATTGCCTATTCGCCCTCTGCGCGCCAGCTCTCCGCTTGTACCATGGCGCTTGCCAAGCTGTTTACACTGAAAAACCAGCCATGCCCCAGCCGATCATCCACCTGTGTGGAGCCGCCGACGCGCCGCCGCTGCATCTGATGCCAGCCAATGGCTTCCCGCCACAGTGCTATTTGCCGCTGGTGCGAGCGCTGCCGGGTTATCGCGCCATGTGCTTGCCGCCGCGCGCTTTGTGGGGTGACCAGGCTGTGCCCGCTGGCTACCGCGGCTGGGACGAGGCAGCCGATGATTTGCTGGCTGGTCTGGAAGCGCACGATATCCATGGCAGCGTGGCGATCGGGCATTCGCTGGGCGGCATTATTTCCATGCTGGCGCTGATGAAGCAGCCTGGGCGTTTCTGCGCCTTGATTATGCTCGACCCCGTCCTGTTGCCGCAGCAAATGCTACAGAACTTCACACGCGCCTGGCAAGACGGCAGCATAGAGCAGTTCCCGCTGGTCCGAGGAGCGCGCCGCCGCCGCCGCAAGTTTGACAACCAAGCCGATGCTTTTCGCCGTTTTCGTGACAAGCCGATCTTCGCAGATTGGACAGACGAAGCGCTGTGGCTCTATGTGCGGCAGGCCACGCAAGCGAGCGCGGACGGGCGCGGCATCGAGTTGGTTTGGAGCGGAGATTGGGAGGCGCATTATTTTGCCACGGTGTATCGACGGGTCTGGCAGGATCTACCCAGGCTGAATGGCATTGCGCCCACACTGTTGCTGCGCGCGCGCGGCAGCGATACCTTCCCCGACTCCGTGCTTGGGCAGGCACAAGACCTGCTGCCTGCGGCGGACTTCATTAACCTGGACGGACAGGGTCATCTCTTCCCCCTGGCGGCACCCGAATTGACTGCGCAGGTCATTAAAAAGTGGCTGGCGGAAATCAGGACAGGCGCATCAAAATGAACCTTGCGCAAGCTACCTGCCTCGAAAACTCAACCACCGAGTACACCGAGGTTATTTTGAGTACGCCGAGAGGGAAGCAATGGCCTTGCGCTGTGATGAGGTGATCTGAAAGCCGAAATACAATATTCTTGTCATCAGTTTCGCAATTGCACAAAGCACAGACCTGTAATGCATGGCCGTAATCAAACCTCGGTGCACTCGTCTTTTGCTCGGTGCACTCGGTGGTAAGGCTCTTCATGCGATTGCCGTTTGGCGGCAGGCCCGAGCCCTTGACAGCGCGCGCTAGTCTCGCTACACTGCCCTATCCAATGACATTCTGCCGAGATAGCTCAGTTGGTAGAGCATCGCACTGAAAATGCGGGTGTCCCCAGTTCAAGTCTGGGTCTCGGCACACAAACAGCTCCGCCTGTCTGTTCGGCATTTGCCAGTTCGAACTCTGTAGGCGGTACTGGTATCGTCCACAAGCCGCTGCGATTCATTTGTGGTTAAGATTGGTTCATGCGGACCATCCTGCTCATCTCGCGTTGTCCACCGTGGCCCCTGCATCTGGGCGCGCGTTTGATCGTCTGGCATCTGTGCCGCGAACTGAGCAAGCGCGGGTATGTCATCGACCTGCTGGCTCTGCACAACGATGACGATGCTGCCGGGCATATCGACCGTTATCGCGCCTATTTTCGCCATATCCAGCTCTTCCGCGAAAAGCCTCGCAGCAATGTCGCCTATCTGCGCCGGCTATTGATGCCTGGCGCGCGGTTCGCGGCCTCGCCAGACAAGAGCTTCTGCCCGCCGCTGTGGCAGGCCATCGCCGACCGGCTCCAGCATTGCGAATACGACCTCGTGCATTGCTTCGGTGGCATCAACGTCTATGAATACGCGCCGCTGTACCCGCATTTGCCCAGGTTGATCACGCCTTACGAGTCGCATACGTTGTTCCTGCGGTCGGCTGCCCGGCAGGGCGACCTTTCCGCGAGCTTGCAGATGCCGATTGCCCGCCGCTTCGAGCGCTTCATGTTCACGCCCTACGACCGCACAATTGTCATTTCTGATGTTGACGCCGCCATGCTGCGCGACTTGCAACCGGCTTTGCGAGTGGAGGTCATTCCCAATGGCATTGAACTCGTTCAATTCCGCCCGCCCGCGCCCGCCCGCGACCGCAACACATTGATCTTTGTGGGCAACTTTGGCTATGCGCCCAATCAGGATGCGGCTCGTTTGTTGACAGCGCAGATTCTGCCAGCGGTGCGCGAGAAGCTGCCCCAGGCGCGGTTGCAACTGGTCGGCGCAAACCCGCCCGATTGGCTGCGCGCGCAAGCGAACCAGCATATCGAGGTCACCGGCCGCGTAGCCGATGTCGCCCCCTATCTGGCTGGCGCCGCAGTATTCGTGTGCCCGTTGCGCATCGGCGCGGGCTTGAAGAACAAAGTGCTGGAAGCGCTGGCTATGGGCACGCCGGTCGCCGCAACGCAGCTGAGCGTCGATGGCATCGCAGTCCGCCACCAGGAGTCTGCGCTGATTGCGCCGGTCGATCAACTGGCGGGGACGGTGATTCGCCTGCTGGGCGACGCAGCCCTGCAAGCCAACTTGTCACAGAACGGCCGGCGACTGATTGAAGCCAGCTATACCTGGACGCGGACAGCGGATGCCTACGAGCGGCTGTATAGCGAGATCTGTAGCGACAGACCCCCACCCCCATAAAGAGCTGAGGACTGGACAGGTTTCCAAGAGAGCGCACGTGAGGGCCTACCCCACCCCCCAACCCCCTCCCCGAAGCATCAGGGAGGGGGAGCGCAATCAGAGAAAATGAACACTGATGCTCAATTTCTTGCAGATTAGCAAGGTTTGCACTGGTTTCTCGACGAGTCTCCCTTCTCCATTGATATGGGGAAGGGCTGGGGATGGGGTAGAATGAAACATGTCCTCTCCTCAGCCATAAAGAGGGAGGGGCTTATTTTGCGCAAATCTCGGATTGCTTAGCTCCCCTTCCCTCCTCGTGGGGGAAGGGGCCGGGGGATGGGGGGGCGAGCAGCTGCCGCCTCAGACGATCATCAACTGGTCGCGGGCGGGCAATTGTGGAAAAGGCGCGTGCGGCAAGGTCTGATACCAAAAGGCGACCGACGCGATGTCGTCTTGCAAGGGCAGATAGCGCCGATTGTAGCCCCAGCCCAGCGCTTGCATGGTGACGCACAAGTCCGACTCGAAGCGGATAGGGTCGGTGATGTGCCAGCGATACATGCCCATGCGCAGCTGGGTGTGGTAATCGCCAGCGCCGCGAATGACCTGGTGAAAGCCGGCGTAGGGCGTCGTGAAAGTCACATAGCCTTCATTGTGGCGCGGGCTGGGGTCGAAGTTATAAGAGCCGCAGAAATAATCTTCTGTGCCCGTGCCACAGATGGTCGGATATTCATCGCCATCCAGGTAGAACTTCAACTCGCCTTCGCCCCACCAGCCGTTGTTGTTCGCGCCCCAAGCCACATAGGTGCCTACATAATGCCCGCGCCCGCGAATGCCATCGACGATCGTATACACTTCCTTGTAGGGCAAGGGATTGACGCGCCGGAATTGCGCATGAAAGTAAGCCGCGTCGTCTGGCACTTCGGTCAACGTATAATTGACTTGGTAATAGAGGGTCAGGTCTTCTTCGGCGATGTTGCTGATGGTCATGTGGCAGTGGCGGCGGAAGGGCATCTCCCAATAGGAGTTGAAGGCGCTGCCCGGATTGACGCAGATGGGCAGCGATGACACCTGGGCATACTGCCCCCAGCCCACCGCGAAGAAGTCGCCCAGCGGGCATTCTACAGAGGGAATGTCGCTGCCATCCCAATAGATGCGCAGAATGATATATCGCCAATTGTTGCCAGATGGCGTCATCCACATCTGCTGGATGGTGCCGGGTCCAGCAATATCCGCCATGGTGAAGGTCTCGCCAGCCGCGATGCGCACCGAAGGCGACACTTTCCAGCCATGCCCCAGGTCGCGCGCTGCTCGGCTGCCCGTGCCCTCGTCTGCCCGGCCGCCCGCCCCTTTTGCGCCAGTGAAATTCTCCGCGCTGATCGAGCGAGTCTGCGCATGCGAAAGGCGCGACAGATTGCCCAGGTGCATGCCGAGTCCGTTGAAGCTGGCCATGGCGATCCTTTTCTATTCATGCGCCCCTCCCTCATTAGGGGGTTGGGGTGGGGGCTCCCGCGAGATTGTCAAAATGTAGCTGAAATACCTGGCAGACATCGCTGTGCGAGCCGACATAGACATAGCTGATTGTGTCGCCCAAATAGGTCAACGAGCCGGCATCCGAGCAGGGATCGATGCTCACATTCTGGGCGCTGGCATTGCCTTCTTGCCCGCCCAACGCGCAGTTGATGAGCTCCTGGTTGATGCGCGACTGGTTGATCACCAAGGCTGCGCCGACGCGCGGCATCAACAGGTTGAAGCTGTCTTCTTGATAATAACGAGCGGCGATCGCGCCTCGATCTTGGAAGCACTGCAAGATCTGCTCCAGCTTGGCGATAGCGGCTGTTACGCCGATCTGCCCGCCCATCAACGCCGCCCCGCCCACCGCGGCGAACGCGCCATCAATGGTCGTGTCGACATCGGTGGCGCTGTATGACGCCAGATTGGGCAACAGACGTTGCGCCGAAGTGGCATCGTTGGCGATATTGCCCGTCACGCTGCAAGCCGACAGCATGGGCAGCAGCAGGCACAGCAACGCGAACCAATGCAACAGTCTCAAGAGCCAGCCTCCTCCCTATGCCAGGCTCGAATAGCCAACACGCGCATTGTAGCAGATATCGCAATAGCTCGCGTTGGGTTTCGCCGCCAGCCCCAGACCAAGCGCAGTGCCACAGAGACACAGAGGCACAGAGAAGAACTTTGCTTTTCTCTGTGTGTGTACTCTCTGCAACTCGGTGAACTCGGTGGTGTAGCATTTGAGACGTTTTCCTTGCCCTGTCGCCAGCCCAGACGCACTGTGCTACACTAGCGCCAAAATCTGCCCGGCAGAAACGAGCGAGGACACATGAAGCTGCTGCGTTATGCAATTGATGGCGAAGTGCATATCGGCATCCTGAACGGCGAGGCAATCCAACGCCTGCAAGCCAACGACCTGCGCGAGTTGATGTCTGGCGCGCCGCCAACCACTGGCGATACCGACCAGCCAGACGCCGTGAAGATTCTGCCGCCGCTGCTGCCCGGCAAGATCCTGGCGATCGGCCGCAATTATGCCGAACACGCGCGCGAGCTGGACAATGAAGTCCCGCAAGAGCCGCTGGTCTTCGCGGTCATGCCCAGCGCGGTCATCGGGCACGGCGAGACGATCGAATGGGAGCGGGCCATCACCCAGCAGGTCGATTGGGAAGGCGAGCTGGCGGTCGTCATCGGGGCGACGGCGCGCAAGCTCAGCGAGGCCGACGCGCTGGATGTCGTCTTCGGCTACACGATCGCCAACGATGTTTCGGCGCGGGATTTGCAGACGCGCGACAAACAATGGACGCGCGCCAAAGGCCTCGATACATTCTGCCCGCTGGGTCCCTATCTCGTAACCGCCGATGACATCCCCGACCCGCAGGCGCTGCAAATCGTGACGCAGGTCGACGGCGTCGAGAAGCAGAATGGCCGCACAGCCGACATGATCTTCAGTGTGCGCCGGCTGATTGCGCATTTGTCGCGCGCATTCACACTGAATCCCGGCGATATCATCTTGACCGGCACCCCATCGGGCGTGGGCAAGGCGCAGAAGCCGCCGCAATTCCTGACCACCGGCAGCGAAGTCAGCATCAGCATCGCGGAAATCGGCAAATTGACCAATCCCTGCCGCGTGTTATAATTGGCGCAAACCGAAAGACGAGGGACAAGCAATGGCTAGCGCGGGGAATACCATGCATCAGGAAGCATCGCTGCTTGAAAGGGTGACCAGGCTGGAAATGACCGACGAAAAAGTCCTGCCGCACTTTGCCACCAAAGCAGATATGGAGCGGCAGACGCGCCTTATTGTGATGTGGGTGATTGCGACTCAGATTGCGGTTGTCGGCATGATGATTACACTGTTTGGCATTGCTGTTGCCTTGTTCCTGAACTACGCGCGATAGCTTAATCGATCGCCTCGAATGCGCATTTCCCCATGAACCGCACACTTTTCGCCGCCGATTGCCTGGAAATCTTGAACGACAGCGCCGCGCTGCCAGACGCTTCCATCGACCTCATCTACCTCGACCCGCCATTCAATTCCAACAGCAAATACAACCTGCCATTCAAGGGCAAAGACAAAACGCACAAGCCGGTCGAAGCCTTCGTCGATATCTGGAA
>JAJDZQ010000150.1 GCA_022824565.1 Anaerolineae bacterium
AGCTGTCCACTGATACAATACTCGTAGATTCATCGGTTTCACCTTTCTTACATGAGAGTGAGGGAGTGTTGCCGATGAATCTTTGTCTTAAAAGTGACTTAGCGCCAATCAAATTCAGACTAAAACTGTGGTGTCGTCAGCCGTCAGGACGGAGAGGGTAGCCAATGCCTTCTGCTCCTCCCGACTCGAAAGGTGGATTGATGGGGTGTGAAAAGCCCCTCCCTCATTTTGGGGGAGGGGTTTGGGGTGGGGGTCAGCCTCCCCCTGACCTGTCGGGGGGACCAAGGGGGCATTGTTTCAAGCCAGCGCAACCCAGCGCCGCTGCTGACTGCTGCTGCGGATGGCATCCATTGCAAGCTGGCAGGCGTGGCCGTCGGAAAATGTCGCGCCCCAGCCGAGGGATCTACCTTCGCGGATGGCGGCTGTCAACTCTTGCATCAGCGCCACGAATGACACATTCCATATCCCTTTGCCAATGCCTGACAGCGCGGCATTGGGGTCGGGCTGGCTGATATCGGCGAAGTCTTCGCCCGCCCGCGCCAGCAGCAGCTTCTCATCGCTATCCGCCAATACGATGCTGCCTTCGCTGCCCGATATGTGGGCACGGTTGGAAAAGCCGTGTCGCGCCGCGCTGCTGACAAAAACCGAACACAGCGCGCCCGAAAGCATCTCGGTGGTGAAGCTGAATTGGTCATCGGCAGTGGCTTGCCAGGTTGCGCCAGTTTGCCGATCGATGCGCTCCGACACCATAGTGGCGATCTGCCCGCTGATTGCGCCGATATCGCCCAGCCAAAAGCGCAGCAAGTCGATCTGATGCGACCCGTTTGCGCCCAGCCGCCCACCGCCCATCTCCGCGCTCGACCACCAATCGCCGGCCAGACGCGCAGCCGGGTCGCCCCAGGACGCAGAAATGCCCGTGATGGTGACATGCCGCACCGCGCCGATGACGCCATTTTCTATCAACTCTTTGATCTTGCGGCGGTTGGGATTAAAGCGCAGCTCGTGCCCGATGATGTGCAGCTTGCCAGCAGATTCGGCTGTCGCCAGCATCTGCGCCGATTCAGCCTGGTTCATGGCCATGGGTTTCTCGCAGAGCACATGAGCGCCCGCCCGCAGCGCCGCCAGGGTCATTGGCGCGTGGTGGATGGTCGGCGTGGCGATGCACACCAGGTCGAGCTCGTGCGCGTCCAGCATGCGCCGCCAGTCGTCATAAACATGGGGGATGCCAAAGGCTGCCGCAGCCGCTCGCGCGCTTGCCAGTCGATTGCTGGCGATGGCGACAAGCTCGACATCGTCAATCAGGCGCAGAGCCGGCAGGTAGGCCTCCCGTGCGAAACTTGCCCCAATGGTGCCGACGCGTATGGTCATGATTGCTTCCTTTTCTGGTCTCTAGCCACAGCCTGCCGTCAGCCGGTACACGATGCGCAGGCGCTGGTTTGCGGGCACATTCTCGAGCGCGCATTCTAGGCCATTTGCCCAGACGATACGAATATCCGCGCTGGTTGCCGCGCCCAAACCAAAATGCAAGGGCAGTTGGTTGTTGCCGCCCAGCCCCGTGCCGATGCGCACCGTCTGCAACTGCGTGACTCCGCCCGCGCGGACATAGACCTTGCTGCCCACGGCATCGGCATTGATATCGAAGCCGCCGCGCAATTCCAGCGACAGCCAGCGCCCAGCCGCGGATTGATTCTGATAGAGCCGATAGCCGCTGTCCCAATTGCCAGTGATTATATCCAGGTCGCCGTCGCGGTCATAATCGGCATAGGCAACGCCCAGGGTGGGCAGGTCCGCCGCAAGGCCGCTGGCCAGGCCGACATCCACAAAGCCGCCGCGCCCATCATTGCGAAACAGCGCATCGCGACGCGCATGCAGAAAGCTGACATCCAGCTCTGGGAATGTCTGGTGAACGCTGGTGGCAGCTACATATAGATCTTGCCAGCCATCGTTGTCGAAGTCGAAGAAGACCGCGCCCCAGCCCACCGCCTGGTCGGGTCCATCATTGAGCGCCACGCCCGCCGAATGCGCCCGATTGCGGAATCCACCGCCGTCATTGCGCAGCAAATACATCGTGGACACCCGATCGGTGATGTAAAGGTCGAAGTCGCCATCATTGTCATAATCGGCGGCATCGATGCCCAGGCCATTGATGAGCAGGTTTGCGCCGCTGCCCGCCGACACATCCGTCCAGCACCAGTGCCCGCAGCCCGCGCCATCGTTGCGCCACAGCAAGTTGCCAATCTCGTTTTGCAGCTTGTCATTGACGACATACAAGTCCAGGTCGCCATCGCTGTCATAGTCGATGAAAGCCGGCGCGAAGCCCGCCCCCAAGGTCTGGGCATAACCCAAGGTCCCGCTGACATCGGTGAAGCTGCCATCGCCGTTGTTGTGATACAAGCGGTCGGCTTGCCGCGTGAAATCGACCGACTCGCATTCGGGAAAGCACGACCAGTTGGCCACATACAGGTCCAGCCAGCCATCGTTGTCATAATCGCCCCAGGCCGCCGAGCTGCCTTTGCTGCGATCGCCGACGCCCGCTCGCGCCGTGACATCGCGGAAGCCCGCGCCGCCTTCGTTGCGAAACAGGCGATTCGCGCCGTGATTCACGATATACAGGTCCAGCCAGCCATCGTTGTCATAATCGGCAAAGGTCGCGCCGCCGCTGGGTACATCGGGCAGGCTGACCTGCGGTGAATGCGCAGACACAGCGAAAACGCCAGCGCCCAGGTTGCGATAGAGCGTGTTGGCGGCCAGGTTGCCCGTCACATAGAGGTCGATCCAACCATCGCGATCATAATCGCCCCAAGCCTGTCCGCTGGCCAAATACCCCTCACGCGCATCGTCCGGGTCCCAGCTGGCGCGATGCAGCGCCGAGATGCCCGCCGCAGCGCTGACATCGACAAACTGGGGCGACCCTTGTGCCCGCGCCAATGCGACCAGCCCCAGCAAGACCATCCAGAGCATCGCAAGTCGCACAGCCAGCCGCCTGGTCACCGCGCAGCATGCCGCGCATAAGCGGGCCATTCCAACGGCACGCCCAGCCGCGTCGACAGCAAATGCTGGAAGTCATGCATGTGCGAGCGAACATTGCGCACTTGTCGCGGTGTCAGCCCTTTGTTCAGGCAGAAGCTCGCCAGCGCACCGGCCGCCTCGCCGATATTCCATTCCACCGGATGCAGCCGATAGCAGCCATTGGTGATATGCGTAACGCCCAGATTCTTGCAAGCCGGCAGCAGATTTTCTACCCGCTGGGGCAGCAGCGCGCCCAGGGGAATCTGGAATGGGTAGCTGCTGATATCAATGTAGGTGCGCAAGCCGCTGCTGGGATGCAGGTCGATGCGATAACTGCCGATGCCTACACTGTCGGCGAATTGTTCGGCAGTGTTCTGGCTGCCGCGCTGCACGACGCCGACATGGCCTTCGCAGACGGTGAACTCTGCCAAGATGCGTCGCGATTCGCGCACATAGACAGTTTTCGCCAACCCGTCTGCCGTGCCGACGACATCGTGCCGCAGCCGCAAGCCCGGATAGCCATAGCCATCGCCTTGGTGACGCGGCGCTTCGGTCTGCATCCAATACAGCAGCGAATAGCTCAACTGGCGACATTCGTGCAGCGCTTGTTTTTTATCGGCTTCGCTGACGCCCAGCAGCGGCTTCAGCCAATAATCCATATGCGGCCAGTTGACCAATGTGATGTCGCTTGGGAATGCGCCAGGCGAGAAATGCCCTTTGTACAAGATGCGCCGATAATGCCAGAAGTCGCCGGGCGAGCCGCCAAATCCACCCGTCGGTGGGCGATCGCTGTGAAAGATGCCACGATTGCGCGTCTCCAGCGTGATGGGATGCACATCTTGCCAGCCCAGCTGCTTGCCGGGCCAGAAGTCGGCTTGGTATTCGCGCCAAAAGTCATAATCGGCTGGCTTGTCGATTGTGTGGTCTTCGCCGGGCAAGTGATCGATGGCAAAACACCAACTGATTGCTTGCTGATCCAGCGGCTGGGGATCGCCCACAAGCGCGTGCATTTCGTCCGTTTGCGCCTGGCTTTCCGCGCCGATGACGAACTCGATATTGGCCAGCTCCAGCAGGTCGCCGAGCTCGGTGGCATCCAGGATATATGGCGCGCAGACCACAAGCTGGTCGCCTGTGCGCGTATCTTGCAAGGTGACCGCCAGCACCCGATCGCCATCGGTCTCGGCTGCCACCGGCACATGCTGCAGCAAGATATCCAGTTGTTGGCTGCTGCGGTAGGGAGCGAGCATGCCTTCGATGACCGCCAGCGCCACGCGTGGTTCGTGGCAGAGCCGGCTGACGCTGCCCTGCCCGGGATTAAAATTGGTGATGTGGCGCGCGGCTTCGGTCAAGGGATAATTCCGCCGATAATAATCGCGCACGCCCTCGGCAAAGCGCATGTACGACGCGGTCGCTCCACATTGCTCGACCCAGGGATTTTCATCGGGCGGGACAGCTTGCGCGGTCAGTTGGCCGCCGATCCAGTCTGTTTCTTCACTCATGATGACCGATTTGCCCATGCGCAGGGCAGCCAGCGCCGCTGCGATCGCGCCGGTGCCGCCACCAACAAGCAGAATGTCACATTGTCGTTCTTTCATGCGTTGAACCCACAACCACTTGCTGAATTTGCCCACGCGATTATTGTAACCGTTATCGAGGCAGGGTGGTGGCGCGCAGAAGCCAAAGCAGACGCCGCGAATTGAAAACCTGCGGCCTCACAAGTATCATAGTCTGCATGAATCCCCACAACTATTACATCCGCCAGGTTCTGCCAGGCCTGGGCACTTGCCCGCTGCAGCGCTACCCCGCCACAAGCCTCTTGCCGCGCGCCGACAGCCGGCCGCTGGGCGATTGTGCGCTGTTGATGCTGGTCGGCTTGACTGGCTGTGGAAAGTCGACCACCCTGGCACAGCTTGATGCTGGCGGCATGCCTTCTCGCCGTGAAGTCGCAGACTGCATCGCCATCCCCTATGCGCAAAGCCTGGCTGGCGAAGCGCTGCTGCCCGTGCTTGACCGAGCGCGTCGATTTGAATACACGCGCCGATTTGCCCAGGCTGTGCCCGGCGGGATGGCTGCGGCATTCTCGTGGCTGTGGCTGCGCAACGATGCGCAAAAGCCGCTGCTGACCGAAGGCATCCGTGGCGACACAGAGCTGCGCTTTGCCTTGGGCTGCTTCCCGCGCTGGCGAGTCGTCGAGTTGGCGCTGCCGCCCCTGCAACGTCTGCGCCGGCTCAGCGGACGACAGGACGAATTCGACCAGGTAGACGAAGCCGCCGATCTGGATTTTTTGCCGCGCGAATTGCAGACCGAAGCGCGCAGGCTGCTTGGCCGCGGCGAGATCAACCGCCGGGCGCTGGCCATCGTGCGGGCAGAAGCCCAGAATTACGGCTTGCACGCCTTCGCCACTGGGCAAGACTATCCCAATTATCAGCGGCTGGATGTGGCTCGCATGACACCCGAAGCGGTCACACAAGCCGTGCGTGATTTGCTGGCGCTGCCATGCCGGCGATAGAACGGGTGAGCTGTCAGCCTCTGCAGGTGCCGCTGAAGAGCGCGCTGACCTGGGGACGGGGCCACAAGCTGCCGGCGCTGCAGCATGTGCTCGTGCGCGTCGACTTGTCGGACGGCGCGATAGGCATCGCCGAAGCCACGCCGCGACCCAGCATCTATGGCGAAACAAGCGCCTCTGTGCAGCATATCATCGGCGAGGAGCTTGCGCCGCGCGTGCAGGGACGTTGCCTCTGCGACTTTGAATCGGTGGCCAGATTGAGCGCAGAACTCACGCATATCAAAGCCAACAACACTGCCCGGGGCGCGCTGGATATCGCGCTGCATCAGGCGCTGGCGCAAAGCCGCGACCAGCCGCTGCGAGATTACCTCGGCGGCACGCGCGAATCGGCGCTTTTGAGCAGCATCGTCAGCACGGGCGACAAGGACAGGGTGCGATCGGATGTGGCCGCTGCGTATGAACGGGGCATACGCGTTTTCAAGGTCAAGATCGGACGCGACCTGCCTGCCGAATGCGACAACTTGCGCGACATGATGACGGTTTTTCCCGCGGCTCGCTTTTATGTCGATGCCAACGAAACACTGGCCAGCGAGACGGCGCTACAAACTCTGGACGCGCTGCGGAAAGCTGGCGCGCTCTATTGCGAAGAGCCGCTGCCTGTGCAGCTGCTGCGCGAGCGGAGACGGCTGCTGCGCCAGACAGCCATGCCACTGATCGCCGATGACAGCGCCATGACCCCGCGCGACCTGCAACGCGAGCTGGACTTCGACACATTTGACATCCTCAACATCAAGACGGCGCGCACGGGCTATTCGCATTCGCAGGCGATGCTGCTGAGGGCGGCTGCGCAGGGCAAAAGCGCCATGGTCGGCTCGCAAGCCAGTTCGCTGCTGGGCTGTTTGCAGGCGGCGCTCTTCGCCAGTCGCGCCGAAGTCGATTGCCCGAGCGAATGCAGCTTCTACCTGAAGACGGATGCCGATGTGTCGCATGCGCCCAGGATCGTGGCTGGCGCGTGGCGGCTTGCTGATGTCGAGGCGGCGTTGCGCGCGGTCAGTCGCCAACTGTAGGGGCGAGGCGCTGAAGTAAGAGCAGGAAAATATCGAAAGAAAAAATGAACCACTGAGTTCACCGAGTTGAAAGAGTACACCGAGAGATTTATTCCTCTGTGCTCTCTGTGCCCTCTGTGTTCTCTGTGTCGAAAAAATGCGCAATACTGTATTGGTCTTTTTCGAGGCACAGACGGGGGTAAAGCGCGATGAAGATTCTCATCATGGCCGATATGGAAGGCGTCAGCGGCATCGTCACCTGGGATCAGGTAACCGGTGGCGCGCCGATGTATGAAGAGGGCCGCCGCCTCTATACCGAAGAAATCAATGCAGCCGTGCGGGGTGCGCTGCGAGCTGGCGCGGACGAAGTGGTGGTCGTCGATTGCCATGGCGCGGGTGGCGACTGGAGCTTCAACTCGCTCATTCCCGAATTGCTGGAGCCGGCTTGTAGCTGGGTCGCCCATCATCCTTGGTCGCGCTATACCGAGCTGCTAGAAGCGGGGGCGGATGCTTGCTTGCTGGTGGGCATGCACGCGCGCAACAATACCGCCGATGGCGTGCTCTGCCACACCATCAGCACAGTCAAATGGCACAACTTGTGGTTCAACGAAGACCTGGTGGGCGAGGTCGGCGTCAATGCCGCGCTGTGTGGTCATTATGGCTGCCCGGTGCTGCTGGTGACTGGCGATGAAGCGGTCTGTCGCGAATCGACTGCGCTGCTGGGCGCTGGACTGACGACTGTGGCGGTCAAACGCGGGCTGACGCGCTATTCTGCCCGGCAGATCCCGCCCGTCCGCGCGCGCGAGATGATCGAGGCGGGCGCATGCCGGGCCTTGCAAGAGTTGGCGGCCGTAAAGCCTTATGTGCCCGGCTCGCCAGTCGCCATCACAATCGAGGTCGACAAGGTAGAAAAGATGGCGGATTTTCGTGGACGCGCCGGCGTTGAACTGGATATGGCGGCGCAGAAAGTCGTCAGCCGCGCCAGCTCTTGGATGCAAGCCTGGGACCAGATCTGGCACTGGTAGGCGGTCATAGCAACGAAAGCGCCCAACCCAGCGCCAGCAGCAAACCGACTTGCCCATGCAGCTTGGCAGTCAATCCTTGCGCCTTGTGCAGCAGCGCCACATCATCACTGGTATTGATAATCTGGATGAGGCGCAGCGCTTGCGGCAGTGTAATCAGTGTGAGCAATGTGGCTGTCGGCAGCAGTCCCGCGGCAACCAGCGCAGCTTGCGAGATATAGGCGCCCAGAACCAGAAACAGGTATTCAAAGCGAGCGAAACGGATGCCGAAGAGCACCGCCAGGGTGCGTTTGTCCACAGCGCGGTCGGCATCCATATCGCGGATATTATTGGCATGCAATATCGCTGTGACCATGAAGGCCACTGGCAAAGAAACCAGACACAACTGCCAAATTCGCGCCTCGCTCACCGAGGGGAACATGACATAATACGCGCCGACCACAATGGCCGGACCCATAAAAATGGCGACAGCGATTTCGCCCAGCCCATTGTAGGCCAGCGGGAAGGGACCAGCTGTATAGGTAACCGCCACCAGCACGCCGCCAATGCCGATCAGCCACAGCAGCGGACCGCTCTGCGCCAGCAACAGCAAACCGATGACGCAGCCGCCCACGGTGGTCAACACCGCGCCAGCCAACACCTTTTGCGGCGAGAGTATCTGACGTTTGATGGTCATGCCTTGCCCGGCTTGTTTGAGGGCATCGGCGCCACGGCGGAAATCGGCATATTCGTTAATCAGATTAGCGGCGCTCTGCAACAGCAATGTCCCCAGCAAAGCCAGCAGAAATGGCAGAGCGACAAAGACGCCATCGTCATAAGCCGCGATGCCCGCCAAGCCCATGGGCACATAAGTCGCCGTGAAGACGCGCGGACGCACTGCCTGCAGCCACGCTTGCCAAGTTGTCATGCCCACATTTTACACCATGCGCTCGGCATTTGACCGCGTAATGTTTACCGGGCGACTTAGTGAGTTGCCCCTACAACACCACCCCCAAGCTCCACCCCGAAGCATCATGAGGACAAGACATTTTTTCTACCCCATCCCCGGCCCTTCCCCATATCAATGGAGAAGGGTGACTCGTCGAGGAACCTGTGCGTTTATTGCTTATCTGTATGAAATCGAGCATCAGAATTCAGCTTCTCTGCATGCGCACCCCTCCCTGATGCTTCGGGGAGGGGGTTGGGGGGTGGGGTAGACCAGGCGCGAAATCACATGAATCAGCGAGGGACAAGCCCATGCTACTGTGCAGAGGGATTTGACCGCAGGTGCTAGAATAACGCGCATGAAAGTTTTGCTGCTATCGATCTCCGACCGCGTTGGTGGCGCAGCTATCGGCGCATATCGCCTGCATCGCTCCCTGCTGCGCGCCGGCATCGACAGCCACATGTTGGTTCTCTACAAGTCCACCGCCGACCCGACCGTGCACCGGCTGGCGGCACAACTCGACTTGGTTGCCCGGGCGCGGCGCAAGCTGGCGGAAAGGCGGCATAAACAGCGGCTGCGCGACAATCCTCGCCGGCCCGAAAGCGACCACTGGAGCCTCAATCAGTTTGATTATCCTGTCGCGGCTGCCATCAATCGCTTCTCGGCCGATATCGTGCATCTGCACTGGGTTGGCGACAACTTCTTGCCTATCAGCCAACTGCCACAGATCAACGCACCGCTGGTCTGCAGCTTGCGCGACAACTGGTTTTTCACCGGCGGCTGCCATTATCCAGGCGGCTGCACGCGCTTCCGCCAGGGCTGTGGCGATTGCCCACAATTGCTGTCTGGTGGCGCAAACGACCTCAGCGCGCAGGTTTTTCGTCACAAACAACGGGCTTTTGCCGATGCTGACATGACCATCGTGGCGCTGGGCGATTGGATCGCGAGTCGCGCAAGAGAAAGCGCCTTGCTGGGGGCTGCGCGCATTGAAGTTATCGGCAACGCCATCGATGGCGGCATTTTCAAGCCACTGGACCGCGCGCATGCTCGCCAGGCCTTGAATCTGCCGCAAGACAAACGGCTGCTGCTATTTGGCGCGCTGGGCGGGACCAGCGACAAACGCAAGGGATTCCTTCATTTGCGGGCGGCGCTGGCCAGCCTGGATGCAGAAGCGGGCATCGAGTTGGTGGTCTTCGGCGCAGACCAGCCAGAAGCGCTGGAGCTATCGCTGCCTCTGCACCAGGTCGGGCGGCTGGCGGACGAGCTGAGCATGAGCCTGCTCTACAGCGCCTGCGATGTCTTTGTGCTGCCATCGTTGCAAGACACCTCTCCGAAAACAGTCATGGAAGCGCTGGCTTGCGGCACGCCCTGTGTGGCATTTGCTGGCTCGGGCGCCGCGGATATGATCCGCCAGCGGGGCAATGGCTACCTGGCGCGCCTGCCCGACAGCGACGACCTGCGCGCCGGCCTGTTGTGGGCGCTGGCGCAAAGTTGGGATCGTGCAGCGCTGCATGACGAAATCATCGCCCGCTATGGCGAAGCGCATATCGCCCGGCAGCACATTCAGCTCTATCAATCGTTGATATGAGCGCTGATATGAGCGCTGATATGAGCGCCCTGCCCCGCATCAGCTTCGGCATGATCGTGCTGAATGGCGAGCCATTCCTGCGCTACAACCTGCGCGCCCTCTACCCATTCGCCTATGAGATCATCGTGGTAGAAGGCGCAGTCGCCGCCGCCCACAATATCGCCAGCGCCGCTGGCCATTCGCGCGATAGCACCCTGCAAACCCTGCGCGACTTCAAAGCCAGCGAAGACCCGCAAGGCAAACTGCGCATCATCAGCCGCGATAGCTTTTGGAGCGAAAAAGACGAAATGTCGCAAGCCTATGCAAGGCGCGCCAAGGGCGATTTCCTGTGGCAGGTCGATGTCGATGAGTTTTATCAGCCAGCCGATATGCGCGCTGTCTGCAGCATGCTGATGGACAACCCTGGCATCAGCGCGGTGTCTTTTAACACGCTCACATTTTGGGGGGCGCCACAGTATCGCGTGGACAGCTGGCACAAAAGCCGCGGCGCAAGCGAATATCACCGCTTGTTCAAGTGGGGCGCTGGCTACCAGTACCAAACGCACCGTCCGCCGACTGTGCTAGATGCGCGAGGGCGGGATATGCGCGCTGGGCGCTGGCTGCGCGGCGACGAGCTGGCGGCACGCGGCATATTTCTCTATCACTATTCGCTGCTGCTGCCCCGCCAGGTGCGCGAAAAATGCGACTATTACAGCCGTGCCGACTGGGCAAAGCGGGCCGATGCGCGGCGCTGGGCAGATGAAGCCTGGTTTGCGCTGCGCCGCCCCTATCACACGCACAATGTCGCCCAGTATCCCGGCTGTCTGTATCGTTATGCGGGCGCGCATCCACCGCAAGTGCAAGCCATGTGGCGCGAATTACAAGCGGACGGCTCGCAAGAAGAACTCCGCCGCACAGACGATATCGAAGCGCTGCTGGATTCGCGGCGCTATCAGCTGGGTCGGGCAATGGTGATGCGCGCCAACAAACCGGCTCTGTGGCGCAGAAGGGGCTGGCTGCGGCTGAAGGGCCTGCTGGCGCGTATGCTGCCGGGCGCGGTCAAGGATTTTTTGCGGCGAGCCAAGTGATCCGCCACAGAGGCAAGGAGAGGATACCAAGGATTTGTTTGCGCTTCCCCCTGACCTGTCGGGGGGACCGAGGGGGTGCCTCGCCCCTACATAATCCGCGCAGATTCCGCTATCATGCGCGCAACAGCCAGGCAGAGCCAGCGAGAAGAGCGCCATGAACAGGTATGACCACGCCACTTTGATCGAGCAAGACAAACGCCAGCTGCATCCGCTGCATCATCCTTCGCGCGCCAATAACCCGGCTATGGTGACCAGCGGCGAGGGCGTCTGGCTGCATACCAGCGATGGCAAGCGCATCCTCGATGGCATGGCGGGTTTGTGGAATGTCAACATCGGCTATGGCAGCCGCGAATTGCCAAAAGTCGCTTATGAGCAAATGCTGGAATTGTCGTACACCAGCGGCTTCGCGGGTATGAGCAACCCGCCTTCGGCCAAGCTGGCGGACAAGCTGGCCGGTTTCTTTCGTCCCAATATGAACTTCACTTACTTCACATCGGGCGGCAGCGAAGCCAGCGACACTTCGTTCAAGACGGCGCGCTTTTATTGGCGGCAGCTGGGCAAACCGCAAAAGACCAAGATTATCTCGCGGCTGAACGGCTATCATGGCATCACCATGGCCGCCATGAGCGCCACCGGCATCAGCAAATACCACACCATGTTCGGTCCGCTGGTGGACGGCTTCATCCATATTCCCGACCCCAACGGCTATCGCTATGCAGGCGATATGGAGGCGGGCGAGACTGTGGCGCAGGCGGCGGCGCGTGCCCTGGCGCAGACTATCGAAAGCGAAGGCGCAGATACAATCGCCGCTTTCATCGCCGAACCCGTACAAGGCGCGGGCGGGCTGGTCGTGCCCGATGCTGGCTACTTCGAGCTGGTCGGGCAGATCTGCCGTGACAACGATGTGCTGCTGATCGTCGATGAAGTGATTTGCGGTTTTGGACGCACGGGCAACTGGTTCGGCAGCGACGAATATGGCCTAGCGCCCGATATCATGCAGTTCGCCAAAGGCGTCACCAGCGGCTATATCCCTCTGGGTGGCATGCAGGTGTCGGACGAAATCCGCGATGTCATCTTGAATGCGCCAGCCGAGCAAAGCTGGATGCACGGCTATACCTACAGCGGGCATGCGGCGGCTTGCGCGGTGGGCATCGCCAATATCGACATCATCGAGCGCGACGACCTGGTCGGCAACAGCCAGCGGATGGGCGCGCGGCTGCTGCAGGGTTTGCGAGGGCTCGCCGATGAATTCCCCAATATCGACAATGCGCGCGGCGTCGGGCTGCTCGCCGGCATCGATGTGGTGCAGAACAAAGAGGGACGCATCGCCGATTATGAGGCTGCCAACGCCATCAGCGACCGAGCCATGGCGCTGGGCTTGCGCGCGAGGCCCCTGGGCGGGACGATCGCTTTTTCGCCACCGCTTTGCATCACAGCCGAAGAAGTCGATATCGTCATCGAGACGATGGGCGAGGCGATCGCGGGGGCGAGTGGTTCTGGGCCTGCCTAGTCGCTGCCCAACTTTTCCCGCGCGCAGGGCAATCGTATAAAAACGAAACCCAGCGTGACAGCGACCAAAAAAATGAACTTGCCACAGAGACACAGAAGTTAGACCCATATAGTAATGAAAGAAAAATAACCACCGAGTTCACCGAGTTTGAAAGAGTACACCGAGAGGTTTATTCCTCTGTGCCTCTGTGTCTCTGTGGCAACAAACCAAATTGATGCGATTGTCCGGGTCCCGCGCCGGGATGCCGTTTGTTTTCTGCGAGAATCTATGCTATTGTTACAATCGCGTTGGCTTGTTCCAGCGCGCTTCACCATTTCCAAGACAGTCCAAGGAGACTCACCATGAAGAAATGCTTCACAATCGTTTTGCTCATCGCTTTTGCGCTTGTCGCCAACATGAGCCTGGTCTCGGCAGACGACATGTGGTGGGCAGACGCCGCCGCGCCCTATGCCGGCACGACCATCCGCGGCGTATCGGAAAGCACGCCACCCTCCAATTATGTCGCCGATGTCCTCGCCGCCCAGTTCACCGAGCTAACCGGCATCAATGTCGAGTTCGAAACGACCTCCTGGGACCAGATGTATTCCAAAGCCATCAATGACATGGAAGCCAACACCGGCATCTATGACTTTGTCTACATCGAACAGGACATCATCTACAGCTATCTGGCGCAGGACTACCTGGTCAACCTGACGCAGTTCGCTGCCGACAACATGGACCTGGCCTCCGCCGATTACGACGAGATGGCTTTCACCAGCTTCGCCGATTACTTCAAGAATGCCGATGGCGATCTCTTCGGCGTGCCCATGGAAGCGTTCGTCAAGGTCTATCTGTATCGCAAAGACCTCTTCGAAGATGCCGATATCATGGCGGCTTTCGAAGAAGAATACGGCTATCCGCTGGCGCCTGCCGAAAACTTCGAGCAATATGCCGACAACGCCATGTTCTTCACCGCGTATGGCGAGATGATGGACATGGACTTGTGGGGCACGACGGTGCAGGGTTCGACCGGCCACCCCGCCTCGACCTATGAATTCCTCGAGTCGATTGGGCCTTCCTTTGGCTTGTACAACTGGGGCATCAACCTGGATGCTGGCAGCGCCCAAAGCGCCAATGGCGGCGCGCTGGATGGCGATACGGCTGTCGAGGCGTTGAGCTTCTGGCTGAGCATGCTGCCCTACGCACCGCCCGAAGCCACCTCCAGCACCTGGGACGAGGTTGCTTCTTCGTTCGCAGCTGGTCGTGCCGCGCAGGGTTGGGTTTATGGCGAAAATGCTGCCTGGATCGCCACTGACGAGAGCCGCTCGGCTGTCACCGGCAATGTCGGCGTTCGCCTGCCTGTCACCGCGCCTGGCGTGATCGAAGCCGCGCAAATGGGCGAAGGCTACATCGGCTACTACGATGGCGGCGCTTTTGGCATCCCGCACAGCTCGCGCAACAAAGAAGCCACCCTGCTCTGGCTGCAATTCATCGGCCAGCCGGCGGTACAGGCAGAATGGGCGGCCGCTGGCGCGCGCATCACCCACACCGCCACCTTCGACGACCCGCTCATCGCCGAGCAGGATATGAAGGTAGATGGCTACTACACATTGCTGGAAGAACAGGGTCCGCTCTTTGCTGGCGCGCCGCCCTTCCCCTTCCACGCCCAAGTCCGCGAGATCATCGATCCCTTCATCCAGCGCGCAATTCTTGGCGAGCTGACACCGGCTGACGCCCTGTCGCAAGCCGCGATGGCTGTGGACGAAGAACTTGCCCGCCTGGGCTACGGCATGTAGTCCACCCCCCACGGTCCCTCCGCAGCATCGGGGGGAGGCAAATCCTTGCTGCCCTCTCCATCTTGATGGGGAGGGTCTGCGGGGAGGGGTCACTATGGGCGACTCGCTGGGTCGCCCATTTATTGAGCATCAGCTTGATAATGTGGGTACTACAAGTATCGTCCCTACCAGATGACATTTTGAGGAAGTGATTTGAGAAACCCGCGCGTTGGCTGGGCGCTGCTCAGTCCGACATTGATTATTCTGCTGATCTTTGGATTCGCGCCATTTCTTTATGTTCTCTTTGTCGGTTTTAACCAGTGGAATGTGTTTTCGGCTGACGACGGTCTGGTCTTCAATGGGCTGGACAATTTCCGCCGGCTCGTCTTTGACGATGACTTTCTGCACTCGGTCGGCTTGACGGCGCGCTTTGCCATTTTCGCTATCGGCAGCGAGGTGGTTCTGGGCTTCGTGCTGGCGCAGATGTTGACGCGCGACTTCCCGGGCAAGTCGCTTTTTCGCATCATTCATACCTTCCCGTTGATGGTCGCGCCCATCGCTGTCGGCGCAATCTGGCGTCTGCTGGTCATCCCCGGTTTTGGTCCCGTGCCCTTCTTCCTCGACCGCTACTTCGACCTGACCTACCAGATTGGCAGCTATCCCGACCAGGCGCTGATGACCTCGGTCCTGATGGACATCTGGCATTGGACGCCTTTCGTCACGCTGACGATGCTGGCGGGCTTGTCGTCCATCCCGCGCGAGCCAGTCGAACAAGCCAAAGTCGATGGCGCGAACCGCCTGCAAGTCTTCTGGTATGTGACTCTGCCTTTCTTGCGCCCGGTGCTGCTGACGACCGTGTTCATCCGCATCATGGACGCTATCCGCACAGTCGATGAAGTGTGGATGCTGGCGGGCGGCGGACCCGGCACGCGCTTCACGGGCATTTACATCTGGCGTGTCGTCTTCCCGCGCACCGACTATGGGTATGGCTCGTCCATTTCCCTCATTACCTTGTATCTGACCATCGTATTGTGCTGGCTGCTCTTCATCGCCATATCCGGGCGGCGCAAGGGAGAGGTCGAATGAGAAAACCCCCCTCGGTCCCCCCATCAGGATGGAGGGAAGCATCGTCAAGCGCGGATCAAACGGGGGAGGCGGCTATATGACCACCAGCCCGCGCCGCCGCTTTTGGCGATATGTCTCCACCTACGCGTTTTGGATCTTCATGACTCTGCTGACCTTGATCCCGATCTGGTGGATGCTCGTCGTGTCCATGCGCACGCGGGTCGAGCTCTTCGGCCGACCCAATCTGGCGCTCAGCCGCATCTACCTGGAAAATTACAGCAATGTGCTGACCGACAGCACCTTCCAGCGCTATATGACCAATTCGCTGGTGGTTTCGACCGCCAATGCGCTGCTGGTGATGATATTGGCGCTGCTGGCGACCTATGCGCTTTCGCGGTACAAGCTGGCGGGACGCGACAATATCTTCTTCTGGCTCATCACCAACCGCATGGCGCCGCCGGCCGCTTTTCTGCTGCCGCTGTATATCATGTTCACGCGCACTTTCCGCCTGGGCGACTGGACGCTCTTCGATACGCAGCTGGGTTTGATCTTGCTATATTGCGTATTCAACCTGCCTTTCGCCATTTGGCTGCTGAAAGGCGTGGTGGATGGCATCCCGATTGAGCTGGACGATGCCGCCATGATTGATGGCGCTGGTTTGTGGGGTGTGCTGCGCCATGTCATCATCCCGTTGGCTGCGCCAGGTTTGGCGGTGACGGGCATCCTCAGCTGGATCTTCGCCTGGAACGAGTATCTCTTCGCCGCCAATCTGACGAGCGTGGTGGCGCGCACCATCACCACAGCGCTGGCGGAATTCGTCACTGTGACGGGCACGAACTGGGGCGAGCTGGCCGCCATGTCGATGGTGACGCTGGTGCCCTCGGCCATCATCGTCATCTTCGCCCAACGCTACATCGTCATGGGGTTGACCTTCGGCGCGGTCAAGGAGTAGGCGCGATGGGCGAAAAGCGAAAACCCCCATCCCCGGCCCCTCCCCCACAAGGAGGGATGGGAGAGACGACCAAAGACAATGGTTTCCTGCCTTTTTATACCAACCTGTTCGACCGCATTTTCATCGCCGTGGTGATACTGATAGGCGTGCATTTGTTGTGGTTGCGCTTCGTTGAGCAGGCGCTGCCGATTGAACTGGCGACAGTCATTTCGATTGTCATCGGCTACTATGTAGTGCGGCGGGGTTGAAGCACAACGGGCACAAAGAAGATTCTCGGTGCCCTCTGTGTCTAAACGCCAGCCTGCCAATCCGTGGTCACGCCCCGGCCACGCGCGGCATCCACAGCGGCTCCAGCCCCCAGCGACTTTGCAGCAGCGCCCAAACCATGTCTGCACGCAGGTCGGCGCTCGCGTCATCGTCCCACAGATTGCGCGTTTTGTGTGGATCGGCGGCCAGGTCGAATAGTTCGCAGACAGCTTGCGCGGGGTCGAAGTTGAGCTGGAAGCCGCGGCGGTTGCAGCTTTTCACATACATGGCAGGCGACTTGTTGGGCAGCGCGACGCTGGCGGCATCGAGCGGCTCTTCCTTTTGCATCTCGGCGCGCAGCATGGCTTCGGTTAGTCGAGCGCGCAGGAGCTCATCCGCCCACAGGTTTTGCAGTTCGCCCGGGTCAGCGCGCAGGTCGAAGATTTCGCCATATTCCCGACCGAAGTAACGGGTGATTTTGTAGCGCTCGCCGATACATGTCTTCATATGCAGTGTGGTCGGTTGGTGGCGATTCTCGATGATGACGGACGAGCGCGCGCCGGCCTCAGCGCCAGCCCAGACCGGGAATTGATTCAAGCCCGTCATATCTTCAGGCACATCCAGCCCGCAAGCCGCCAGAAAAGTCGGCGCGTAGTCGACCAGCGATTGCAGGCTGTCGCTGTTGGCATTGGCCGGGATGTGGCCTGGCAACCGCGCGATCATCGGCACGCGCAAGCCATCGTCATAATGAAACGCGCCTTTGGCGATCAAACCATGCTGCCCGAAGTAATGCCCATGATCGCTGGTGAAAACGACCAACGTATTTTCCGCCAAGCCCAGCGCGTCCAGCCGGTCGACAAGCTGCCCGATGTATTTGTCCATGCAGCTGACCATGCCGTAATAGCAGGCGATGTCTTTCGCCAATTCGTCACGGTCGTGCAGATGCGAATGAAAGCCATGACAGCCGCTGCCATTGGGCTCTTGCCAGGCGGAGAAATCGGGGTCGGGCTGCTGGGTCAGCTGGAAGTGAGGCGGATTGAGGCTGTGTTCGCCTGGCGTCGCCGCTGGCACAGTGATGGTGTCGGGGTCGTACAGCGTGTCCCAGGGCTCGGGCGCGAGGTATTTGGGATGCGGGTCGAAGAAGCTCGCCCAAACGAAAAAAGGCTCATCGGCGGCATGATATTGCTCCATAAGCGCGCTGCTGCGTTCGGCTATCCAGGCGTTGTAATGGAAGCGCTCGGGGATCTGCCACTTGCGCCGCTGCGCCTGCACATGCCCGGTGGGCTGCAAGAAATAATCGCGCCAATTCGGCAAGCCGCGCTCTTCCATCCACAAGGCATAATGCTGCCCGACATGCGCTTCATCGGTGTGGTTGCGCGCCAGCTCCACATGGTCGAAGCCATAGAAAGGTCCCGCGAAGTCCGCCCAGAAATCCAGGTCTTGCAGTGTCGGGTAGCTCTCCAGCGAGGGATACTCGGCGGTGGCCTGCAGGGGCTGGAAGTGCGCCTTGCCCACCAGCGCCGTGCGATAACCCGCCTGGCTGAACATCTCGCCCACAGTCGGCTCGCTTTCCGGCAACTTGGTGCCAAGCGAGTATGCGCCGTGCTGTGATGGATACTTGCCGGTGATCATGCTGCTGCGCGTGGGCGTGCAAGTGGGGTTGGGGCAATAGGCGCGCGTGAATGTCGTGCCCTGCGCAGCCAGCTTATCCAGCGCGGGCGTGTGAATCTGTGGGTTGCCCGCGCCCAATGTGTTCCAATGCTGCTGGTCGGAGGTGATGAGCAAGATGTTGAGGGGTTTCATGAGCAATCCTTGCTGGCGGAGTGCGGACAATTATTCTGCCACAAAGACACGCGGGAAAGCTGCCTGCCGCTTCGTTCGCAGTTGCCTCACAATCGTGGATACTTGTTGGCGACACGGCGGATCTCGCTGTCCGGCAAATCGCTTCTGTCGGTCTTGGACCAAATTAGCAACAACAGAATAATGGTGCCGTCCTCCATAACGCGATAGATGATCCGGAAGCCGCCGCGCGTCCCTCTGCGAGCAGAGATGTTGCCTATGCGCGCCTTGAACACCGCCATCCCGCCCATGTTCTGCAAACGTTCGTCTTGTGGGCGGACGCCATCCTCAAGATCGGAAATTAAGCTATCGACATCTCTTCTGATTAACCGATATCGCTTTCTGAGCCTCAGGAGCATGCCCTCAAATTAAGCCGCCGTTTCTACGCGCACGATCTTCAGCTTCTCGTTCCGCTCGCAACTCGGCGATCAATTCGCTGGCTGGCCTGTGCTGGCCAGTTTCGGATTGGTGCAAGGCCCGCTCAAAACTGCGCAGCAACTCGCGCTGTTCGGGCGTCAGATGCGCTTCTTCAGGATCAATCGCCTCGCCCGCCATCTTCTGCTTTGTCGGCGTGTCCATGCCCTGCCTCCCTGGTGCCGCTATCAGCCATATTGTAGCGCATCGTCGCTTCTGGATCACAGATGAAAGCGGACGGCCCAGTGGCGCGCCCCTGCCAGCAGCGTTCATTTTGGGGCGGTGCGAGGCGGCTCTAGCTTTTTACCGCGCCGGCGATGCCTTCGATAAAGTAACGTTGCATGGCCAAGAAGACGATGATGATGGGGACGATGGCGATGGTGGCGGCGGCAGCCATCCCGCTCCAGTCGGTGAAGTATTCGCCACGAAAAGCAAACATGCCCACCGACAACGTGCGCAGCTCGGGACGCGGCAGAGTCAACACCAGCGGCAGCAAAAAGTCGTTCCAACTGGCGAT
Organism: Anaerolineae bacterium; assembly: GCA_022824565.1. Lineage (GTDB taxonomy): Bacteria > Chloroflexota > Anaerolineae > Aggregatilineales > Phototrophicaceae > UBA6055. Next base: position 19,461 of record JAJDZQ010000150.1, read on the forward strand.
GAGCTGCATGATGACGACTGTGGCCATGACCGGCTTGGCAAGCGGCAGCAGGATTTGGAAGAAGACGCGCAAAAAGCCCGCGCCATCCACAATCGCCGCTTCTTCCAGTTCTTTGGGCATCTGCCCGAAGTAGCCGGCGAATAGCAGAATAAAGATGACATGCGCGCCGCCACTCTGCGCCAGGATGACGCCAAAGAGCGTGCCATCCAAACCCAAATTGCCGATCAACTCGAAGATGGGGATGATGGTATAGCCTTTGGGCAAAAAGACTGTCGCCACGAAGATGCCGATGACGATGCGCCGCCCGGGAAAGCGATAGCGTCCGAGCACATAACCCATCATGGAAGTGGTCGCCACCACGATGAACACCGAGCCAGCCGCGATCGCCACCGTATTCAGAAAATACTGGCTCATGTTGGCCTGCACCCAGGCGCGCTGAAAATTCTCGAAGGTCGGTTCGTTCGGCAAGAGATTCGTGCCGGCGCGGAAGATTTCGTTGTTGGTCTTCATCGCCGCGCTGACCATCCACAAAAAGGGATAGACCCAGATCAGCGCCAGAGGCGTCAAAATGATGGTGGTTACGATTTCTCGCAGGCGCGTCGCCCGGATTGCCAGCCGCCGTTGATGCTCTTCGTTGCTGAGTCGCTTCGCTTTGACCGCCATTACGCGCCGCCCGCTGTGGTTTCTGCAGCCGCCAGACCAGCCCGCTCTTTGTTCGCCCAGCGCGCCCCAAACAGCTGCAGCGTGGCCATCACCATAACCGATAGCCCAAAATAAACCGCCGCAGCGCAGGCATAACCGATACGCGGCAGAGTCAAGCTGTTGGCTGCGCCGAAGGCTGTTCGGTAGATATACACTTCCATGACTTCACTGGCGAAGTAGGGTCCCCCGCCCGTCAATGTCATCGCCAGCGCGAAGACATTCAAAGTGCCCACCGCCGTGATGAGAACGATGATGACAGCGAACGGTTTCAGCAGCGGCACGGTGATATAGGTGAACTTGTGCCGCCAGTTTGCGCCATCCACTTCTGCCGCTTCATAGAGCGAGGCCGGGATCGTTTGCAGCGCAGCCAGCCAATATATCATCGGGATGCCCAGCCACTTCCAGATCTCCACGCCAACGACCGAATACAGCGCCAGCTTGGGATCGCCAAAGAAGTCGATCGGCCTGGCGAGCACGCCGAGGTCGAGCATGATCATGTTGATGGGACCGTTGAAAGGGCTCATGATGAAGGTCATGACGATGCCGACGATGGCGGTGGTGGTGACGACAGGCACGAAGAACATGGTGCGGAAGATCGGCGCAAGACGCAGCGCCCTGTCGTTGAGCACAATCGCGATGACCAGCGCCAACGACAGCTTGATGGGCACGCTGCAAAACATGAAGATGAACGAATTCTTAAAGGCGTTGTAAAACTGGTTGTCGACAATCACTTCGCTGAAGTTGAGCGTGCCAATATAGTGCGGCGCAGAAGTGAAACCCGACCATTGGAAGAGCGAATAATAAAATGAGGCGAAGATGGGATAAAGCGTGAACATCAAAGTCAGCACCAGCGACGGCAGCATGAACAGGTAGACCCAACGGTTGTCGGCGATGCGCTGACGCAGGCTGCGCGTATGTTGGATGGGCTTTGGCAGCGGGATCTGGATGGTGGTCATGCCGACCCGCCTAGGTCCCGCCGAACAGCAGCAACCTGTAGCGGCGAGGCGGGAACTCGCCCATTTGCCCCGCCAAGGTCCCCCCGTCGAGACAGGGGGAAGTTGAAGGCAAGGCGGGTATTATGCGCTGCAGGCATCAGCGAAGCGCCCTTACAGTCGAAGTCATTTCGACATGCCTCTATCATCCTAGCGAATCCTGTATCCGCCGTATCGATTTATCCCCCCGGCCCGACGGGGACCGAGGGGGTTAAGCTGCGGGTTGCCCTACATCAGCTCCGCGTAGAACTCTTCGCCGTAATCTTGGTAGGGGTCCCAGTTGGGGAAGACATAGTCGTCGCGAGAAACCTCTGCGCCTTTTTCCGCAGCCGCGGCGATTGCGCGGTCGAGCTCGGCATCGGCGCGGCCCGCCAGATCGGCCAAGGCGGCGGCGGCATCGTCAATCTGCCCGGTGTAGATGCCCTGCACCGTCTCGGCCAGGTTGGGCGTAACCGGGCGCAACTCCAGGTTGACTGCGGCAGTTTCGGCATTGCGCACGATCTGGCTGGGACCGACGCGCACCTGCTCGTTGAACATCAGCAGGGCGTTGCGCTCCAGCGGCTGCATATCGGCGGCGGCGATCGCTTCGGCAAAGATAGCCGGGTCGGCCGCGCCAACCAGGGTCGCCCAGGCAACCTGGCCTGCGTGTGTGCCGAGGTAGTGGAAGATGTCGCCGGCGATCGCTTTGGCTTCGTCGCTGGCGGCGGCATTGACATGGATCTCGTTGCTGCCGCCCGGGCCAACCGTGATGGGCACCAGCGTCGGCGGGTCGAGCAGCGGCTGCCCGGCGATGTTGAAATCGAAGTCGGGATTTTCGCGCAGCCAGATGGGGATATTCCAGGGACCTTGCAAGATCATGCCAGCAGCGCCTTGTGGCATGCGAGCGCGGGCTTCGGGCGCATTCATCGACAAGGTGCCGGGGAAGACGCTGCCATCATCGCGCAAGCGCAGCAGCACATCGATCGCCTCGAGGTAGAGCGGGTTGGTGTAGGGGATCTCGCCAGTGGACAAATCGACATCAAAGTTGCCGACGCCCATGCTGATCGCGCCAGCCATCCGCGAGAATTCGCGCACGATCGCGCCCCAGCGGTTGACCTGGTTGCCGCCCATGATGAAGCCGAAATAGCGACCCGCGCCGTTCTCGGTGACTTTCTTGGCTGTCGCCACGAAGTCATCGGCAGACATGGGGCCAGCTTGCGGATCGACGCCCGCTTCTTCCAGATAAGCGACATTATAGAGCAGGTGCGTGCCATAGCGCTTGTTGGCCGTGGCGGGGAAAGAATAGGTCTTGCCATTGAAACCGGTGATGCCCTCGACAAAGACGCCGCCGGGGAAGCTGGCTTTCCAGGCTTCAAAGTCGGGAATGATATCATCCAGCGCAGCCACCCAGCCTTCGTTGACCGCTTGCGCAAGCGTTACCGAAAGCGGACGTTGATAGACATCGTGCGCCGTGCCATTGCGGATGCCCAGCGGCACCACCTGGGCGATTTCGTTCCAGGGTAGCGCATCGTACTGGATGGTCACATTGGGATGGGCTTCCATATACTCGGCGAAGAAGGCATTCCAAAAGACCGCTTTTTGGTCGCCGCTATCGACCCAGCGGAATGTTACCGGGTCGCTGGTGATATTCGCGCCCGAACCAACGATATTGATCAGCGCGTCTTGCGCAGCCAGCGGCAACCCCTGCGCAGCCAGCAAGGCACCGAGGCTGCCCATAGAGGCTGTTTTTAAGAAGTCGCGCCGTGTCATCTTGCGTTTTGCAGACATATCCCTCTCCATAATTTGCTGGGTAATCATTCGTAGGCAGCGGCAGTGTAGCAATTCAGGCCCGTTTATACAAGTGTGGCGCTTGCACCCCCCTCGGTCCCCCCGACAGGTTCACCCCCCTCAATCCCCCCGACAGATCAGGGGGAGGCTGACCCCCCTCGGTCCCCCCGACAGGTCAGGGGGAGGCAAGCATTGACTCCCCTCCCTGACTCGTCGGGGAGGGGCTGGGGGAGGGGTTGGGCAGGGGCTGGGGGAGGGGTTGAAAAAAACCTAGGGAGTCAGCGTCACCTTGACCGACTCGCTGCCATCCGCCACCAGATCCATACCTGCCTGGAACTGGCTCAGGGGCAACTGATGCGTCATGATGCGCTCCATGGGCAGCAGTCCCTTGCTCAGCATGTCGATGGCGATCGGGTAGGTATAGGGGCTGAGGTGCGAGCCGTGGATATTGAGCTCTTTGGTATCGCCGATGATCGTCCAGTCGGCGGTTACTGGCTCGCGCATAACGCTGAATTCGACAAAGGTGCCCAGCTTGCGGATCATCTGCAAGCCCTGCGTAACGGCGGCGGGATAGCCTGTCGCTTCGATATACACATCGCAGCCATAGCCATCGGTCAGCTTGAGCACTTCGTCCACGACATCGATTTTGCGCGGATTGAGGCTCATGTCTGCGCCGCACATTTCGGCGATTTCCAGCCGGTCGTCATTGAGGTCGATGGCGATGAGCAGACGCGGATTTTTCAGGCGCGCCGCGGCAAACATGCCCAGCCCCAGCGGTCCACAGCCGGCGATGACCACCACATCGTCCAGCTTGATTTCGCCGCGCTGCACGGCGTGGATGGAACAGCCCAGCGGCTCGATGAATGCGGCATGATGCGCGGGCAGCGATTCGGGCACCTTGTAATTCAATGCGCCACGCGGGAACAGCATATATTCCGCCATTGCGCCGATGGTCGCCTGCCGAAAGCCATAGACATCGTGCTTGTCCTGGCACATCCAGTATTGCCCGCGCTTGCAGAATCGACAGCCCCAGCAAGGCACGATCTGCTCGCTGACAGCGATATCGCCCAGCGCCAGCCCATATTGCTCGCCCGCGCCTGCGCCCAAAGCCACGACCTCGCCCACAAATTCGTGACCGGGGATGACTGGCGGCTGGCAATAGCCCTCGCGCGCAGCATCGCCCCAAAACAGCGGCGCGCCCTGATAACATTTGAGGTCGCTGGCGCAGATGCCGACCGACTGGACGCGGATGACAACTTCACCAGCGGCCGGCGCCGGCACTGGCCATTCTTCCAGGCGGTAATCTTCGGGACCGTGGCAGACGATGGCGGGCATGGTCTTGGGCAGGCTTTCATTGGCGTGGCTTGTCATGGCGGGCATCCTCATACTTTCCAAGGCGATGGCTGCCTATAGTTTACCACGCCGAGCCAGATTTTCCCTCTCGGCGAACTCGTCTAACTCGGTGTACTCGGTGGTAAAGTATGCTGGAGCAATCGCCCTGAGAGGACAATATGTTGACGCAGCAGAGGCTCATCGCGGATGCGCCTGGTACAAGCAAGGCGGCGCTGCTGAATGAGCTGCGTGGCGGCAAAGGCAAATACAAATACAAACGTTATATCGGCGCGCCCATTCGCTACGCTGGCGGCAAGAGCCTGGCGGTCGGCCACATCCTCGAACACCTGCCCGACGATATCCCCCGCCTGGCCTCTCCCTTCCTGGGCGGCGGCTCTTTTGAAGTCGCCTGCGCGCGCGAACTCGGCATCGAGGTGACCGCCTACGACATTTTCGACATCCTCGTCAACTTCTGGCAAACACTCCTGGCCAATCCTGCGCAGCTTTACGAGAGCCTGAAAGAATTATCGCCGACAAAAGAAACCTACCGCGAAGTCAAACAGCGGCTGAAAGCGCACTGGGACGGCGAAGTCTGCCTGCCGCCGCGCGAACTGGCTGCGCTCTATTATTTCAATCACAATTTGTCGTATGGTCCGGGCTTCTTGGGTTGGATGTCCAAAATATATGAGAATTCCGGGCGCTACGAATCGATGCTGCGCCGCCTGCGCGACTTTTCTGCGCCCAGCCTGCAAGTTCAGTGCCTGCCATTTGACGAGTCTATTCCGCTGCACAAGGGCGAATTCCTGTATTGCGACCCGCCCTACTATCTCGGCGGCGACAGTTTGATGTTTCGCGGCATCTATCCGCAGCGCAACTTCCCCATACACCATAAGGGCTTCGACCACGGGCTGTTGCGAGATTTGCTAAAAGCACATCGCGGCGGCTTCATTTTGTCCTACAACGACTGCCCGACCATCCGCGAATGGTATGCCGAGTTCAAAATTGTCGATGTGCGCTGGCAGTACACCATGGGGCAAGGCGAGACGCGCATCGGCACAAACCGCAGCGCCGATGGCCGCGGGCATGTCAAGAAGTCGCACGAGAT
>JAJDZQ010000029.1 GCA_022824565.1 Anaerolineae bacterium
ACATCGAATTCCACACCCTGCGCCAGCGGCAACTCGCGCGAATAATTGATGGTGTTGGTCTGCCGACGCATATACCCTTTCCAGGCATCCGAGCCCGATTCGCGACCGCCGCCCGTCTCTTTCTCGCCACCGAATGCGCCGCCGATCTCTGCGCCGCTGGTGCCGATGTTGACATTGGCGATGCCACAATCCGAGCCTGCCTGCGACAAGAATTGCTCCGAACGCGCCAGGTCGCTGGTGAAGATGGCGCTGGACAAACCCTGTGGCACAGCATTGTGCATGGCGATGGCTTCGTCAAGCGTGTCGACCGTCATAACATACAAGATCGGCGCGAAAGTCTCGTGGCAGACCAGCGGAGTCTGGCCTGGCATGCGGATAATGGTCGGCTGCACGAAGTTTGCGCCCAGATCTGGCAGCCTGCCGCCACCAGCCAGGATTTCCCCGCCCTGCGACTTCGCCAGTTCGACTGCGCTCAGCATGGCTTCGACAGCGCCTTGATGAATCAGCGGACCCATCAGCACGTCGGGCTGCATGGGATCGCCCACGCGCACCGACCGATAAGCCCCCGCGAGTCGCTCGCAAAGCTCGGCGGCGATACCCTGTTGAACGATCAAGCGGCGGGTGCTGGTGCAGCGCTGTCCAGCCGTGCCGACTGCGCCGAAGACGATAGCGCGTGTCGCCAAGTCCAGATCGGCATCGTCGCTCACGATGATGGCATTGTTGCCGCCCAGTTCCAGTATGCTGCGCCCCAGCCGCCCCGCGACGCGCCCAGCCACCTGCCTGCCCACCGTGGTCGAACCCGTGAAGCTGATCAAGGGCAGGCGCGCGTCATCGACCAGACGTTCGCCGATGCTCTTGTCCCCGCCGATGACCAGATTGAAGACGCCTGCACAGTCGTGTCGCGCCATCACGCGGTTGCAAATATGCTGGACGGCGATGGCTGTCAGTGGTGTAGTCGGCGACGGTTTCCAGATCATGGTATCGCCGCAAACCGCCGCGATCGCCGCATTCCACGACCATACCGCCAGCGGGAAGTTGAAGGCCGTGATGATGCCGATTGCGCCCAGCGGATGCCACTGCTCAATCATGCGATGACTGGCGCGCTCGCTGTGCATGGCCAAACCATAGAGCTGGCGCGACAAGCCCACAGCGAAATCGCAGATGTCGATCATCTCCTGGACTTCGCCCAAGCCTTCGCTGCGGATTTTGCCATTTTCCAACGTAATCAACTCGCCCAGCGCTTGTTTGTGTCGCCGCAATTCATTGCCCAACTCGCGGATGACTTCGCCGCGTTTGGGTGCCGGCCGCATGCGCCAGCTGCGAAAAGCCGACACAGCTTCGGAAACGACTCGCTCATAATCGGCGCTGGTCGCCTGGGCAACTGCCCCGATCGGCGCGTTGGTGGCGGGATTCAGCGAAACCAATTGCTCGCCGCCGCCCCTCCAGCCATCTGTCCCTGTGCAGGCGCCAGGGTTGGTCGCTGTGATGCCCAGCGCGTTCAATATATCGTTCATAGCCGCTTTCATTTCTGGTCGCTTTTTGTGGACGAGTGTACAAGTCGCTGGCGCATTTTCTAGCCCGATCCATCGGTCGCCACCTAAGATGCGAGGCGCAAAACCCCCCTCGGTCTCCCCGACAGGTCAGGGGGAGGCTGACCCCCCTCGGTCTCCCCGACAGGTCAGGGGGAGGCTGACCCCCCTCGGTCCCCCCGACAAGTCAGGGGGAGGCACATACTTTGACTCCCCTCCCTGACTCGTCGGGGAGGGGCTGGGGGAGGGGTTACATGGGCGAGTCGCCGCCTCGCCCCTACGCTGTCTCTTTAGGGTGGGGTAGGCGACCAAGTGGCAAACTAGGCGAAAGCTCTAGGGTCCTTGCAGATATATCGGGGCGACGCGCTCGGCCGAGAAGGACTGTGCGCCCTTTTCATGCAGGCGCGCCCAGGCAATCTGCGCCAGGTGCCCCGCCCGCCGCAATCGCAATGGAGCTGGCACAATTGCATAATCGGGATTCGCGCGGATCATCGCCAAGCCTTCTGCAGAAATCTCGCCAGTGAAGAGCATCGGCCGCGCATAATCCGCGAGCACCTGCGGCCAATCGCCGATTTTTGCTGGCTGGCTTTCTGCCCAGCGATTGCCCATCGGCCAATACTCGGCATAGATGATGCGCTTTCTGCCCGCCGGCAGCGCCACAATCAGGTTGGGCGATTCTCGATAGTGGGGGACGGCGGCAACCAAGGTTTCCAGTGTTGTCACTGGCACAAGCGGCAGGTCGCGGGCGGCTGCCAAGCCCTTTGCCACAGCCACGCCGATGCGCACGCCGGTATACGAGCCGGGTCCAGCCGCAACTGCCAGCGCCGACAAGTCTTCCGCTTCGATGCCGATCTGCCGCAGGGTCTGCGCGATCAATGGCGCCAGCAGCGAGTTGTGTCTGCGCCCCGCCACTTGCGTGCATTCAGCCAGCAGCCTGTCGCCATCGTGCAGGGCAATGCTCATAATTTGCGTGGCTGTGTCGATGGCCAGCAAGCTCATGCGTCATCCTTTTCCAGCGCGCGCAAAAAGTCCGCCAGCAGCGAGCTATGCCGATCGCCCACTGCCTGGCAATGCAGGTCGCGCCTGGATTCTCCGCGAATGTCGAAAACAATCCACAAGCGCTCGCTGGGCAAGAATGGATCGATGCGCTCCGCCCACTCCATGATGACCGCGCCGCTGCCATCCAGGATGTCGTCTATGCCCAGGCTTGGCGCTGCTTGTGGATTGTCCAGGCGGTAGCAATCCAGATGATAGAGCCGCGTTTCGTCTTGCGCGCGCTGGTGTTCATGCACGAGGTTATAACTGGGGCTGTTCAACTGTGTCTGCGCGCCAAAGCCGATGCCGATGCCGCGACAGAAACATGTCTTGCCCGCGCCCAGCCCGCCCGACAGACAGATGACATCCCCCGCCGTCAGCAAGGCACCCAGTTTTCTGCCCAATCGCAAAGTTGCCGCCGGCGAATTGCTGCGCAGGCGTATCATGACAGCCGCTTCAACACGACGATCGCGCCGAATCGCTCGACAAGATAGCTCGTTGTGTCATAGCGAACGGAACCGGGCTGCGAAGTGACCACATAATCGGCGTCCACCGCCAAACCCAGCGGATCATCATTGCGGTTGCGCAAGCCATGCTGCGACTCCAGAAGAAAATCGTAAGCCATGCCCAGGCCATACATGGGGTCGATGCTGTGCCAGGGCACGATCCACCACTGCTGCGCCAGCTCGGGCAGCATATCGTAGCTGATAGTGAGCGCCGCGCCCCCATCCCAAAGGTCGGCGATAAAGGCTGTGGCCGCCTCGATGCTGTGGTAGAGGCTCATGTTGTGCGCGGAATGCAGGCTGGCATCGTGCCTGGCCACGCGCAGCACGCGGTCGAGGCTGTTGAGGCTCGCCCATATCAATACGAGCGCCAGGCACATGCGCATGACCTGCCGCCATCCCCCCGCCAGACAGCGCAGGCCATAGGCGCAGACCAAGTATTGCAGGCCCAGCAGGCTCGTATAATAGCTGGCATTTTCGTCCGGCGTCGCTCGCACCACGAGCAAGCCAGCCAACAAGCCCAGCATCACCAGCATTGCCAGCAGTGTTCGGCCCGCCGCCGAGCCGCATAAAAGCGCGGGAATCGCCGTTATGCCGCGCCAATCCCGCCGGCAGCGGACGATAGCCAAGCCGCAGCCGATCCAGAAACAGGCTTCCAGCGCCACTTTCAGCGCAACCTCCAGCGCGACCAACAGGGGCAACTGGGCGCGCAGGCTAAGCAGCTCGCCTTGGAAGGGCAGACGCAGGGCGGTCAACACATGCCCGGGCAAGCTCAGCGCATACTGGATGCCGCGCTGCAATCGCCCCTCGGGCTGGGCTGATGCGGGCGGGGGCGCTTCATCGGCAGGCGGGGCATCGGCCTGGCTGCTGGGCGCTTCTGGCTTGAGATGGGCATATTGCGCCAGTGTCTGCGCGTCGATGCGCTGGCTGCGCGTGAAGAATGCGCGCAAATCGGCAAAATCCTGCCCGACTTCGAAGACCAGATAGGGCGTCAGCAGGGCAGCCGAAAGCAGCGCGCCGGCCGCCACGCCACGCGCATTCCAGGGCAAGCGCAAGATCAACCCTAGCGCCGCCAGCACGCCAAAGAACAGCACCGCCGAAAAATGCGTCATGAACGCCGCTGTCGCCACCAGCCAGGTCAACGCGACGAAGCCGGCGCGGCCTGTGACTTTCCAGCGATAGAGGCAGTAGACAAAAAATACGCAGAAGCCGGGCAGCAGCAATTGCGCCCAGGCGGTGTAGGCGCTGCTGATGCCAATCTGGCTGTAGGTGAAGAGGGTGGCGGCGATCATGCCCGCTCGCTCGTCGATGAATGCTGTCCCCAGCCGATAAACCGCAAATGTCGCCAGCAGGTTGAATGCCAGCTGGGTGCCGATCAACACCGTCGGCACATGGCGCGTCAACAGCAGAGCCGGCAGCTGCAGCCAGACCAGGAAAGGCAGATTATAAGCGGCGACGCTGGACAACGTGCCAACCACCGGGAATGCCCCGCCATCCAGCCAGGCAGAGCCACGCGCGATCAGCGGCACATAATCGGCTTCCCACACCAGCAGTTGCGCCGCAACCAGCTTCACGCCGATGCTGGCAGCGATCAATAGCCAGAATGCAGCCTGACAGCGGCGGATTTGCAGAGGGCGTGGCATGGGGCAGAAATTTTCCCTTTTTTTCAGCAGCCGAAAAAATCATTATAGCAGTGGCGCTGGGCGACAGGCCAATCGCATTAAAACGAAACCCATAGTGACAGCGATTAAATAAATCAATTACTTGCCACAGAGGCACTGAGACACAGAGAAAAGCGTTCAATTAAACTTTGAGTGGCGGACAGATTGCCCTCATTACAACAAGGTTCCGGATTGTACTGCCTTACCAAAGCAATCTCTGTGCCTCGGTGCCTCTGTGGCAATCAAACAATTCAATGCGCTTGGCCAGGGTGACCGGCGGGGCAGGCTTGAGCGGCGCGCCCACATCGTCTATACTCCACTGGGTCAACCATTTCCCTGAATTCTGCGAGGCACGATGGAAAGCCCCGACCGCAGCCCCGCCCTGCAAGAATCACTGCGCCGATTGACTTCGGTGGCAGAAGGCATCGCGGCCTGCGCTGTCTTTGCTGCCGAGGGTTTTGCTATCGCCGCGCACCCCGAGGCGGGCGCTGATGCCGCGCAGCTATCGGCAATTTGCGCGAACCTGGCTTTCACCGCCGACGGCGCGATGAAACGGCTGGCGCAGGGCAGACTGGCGCGCCTGCTGCTGGATGCCGAACAGGGCACTTTGCTGTGCTGCAAAAGTGGCGAAGTCTGGCTGGCCGCGCTCATCGAAAAAGATGCCAGCCTGGCGCATGCGCTCTTCGCCGCCCAGAAAGCCAGCGAAGACATCGAGTCAATCTTGGCGGGCGAATGAAAGCGGCTTCATACTTCTGCGAAGGCATTGTGAAAACGAACATGACCGCGCGCCGACCCCAAGATCTCATCATCCAAGACCGCCACCATGAAGTGCTCGTGCGCGCCGCCGGGCTGCACATAATCGCTGCCGAAGCCCAATGGAAGCGCCGGCACAAATCCAAAGCGCGGATAATAGCTGCGATGCCCGACCAGAAAGAGCAAGCCAAAACCAGCCGCGCGCATGGTAGCCAAGCCCGCCCATACCAGCGCCGAGCCTATGCCTTGCCTTTGTCGCGCCGGCGACACCGCTATCGGTGCCAGCGCCGGGAAGCGACACAGCCGCTCGCCATCATCAACATGGACCAGGCTGTAGGCGGCTTGCCCAACCAGCTCATCGCCCAGCAACGCCACATGCGAAAGCAGCAGAGCTTCTTCAGCGCGCAGGCGGTCGAGCAGGCGGGCTTCTTCAGCGCGCCCAAATGCCGCATGCACCAGCGCCTGCAGCTGCGGGATATCGCGTGGCTCTTCCAGGCGGATGCGCAGATTGGGCAGGTCCGCAGCAAGTTTGGAATGCGCTAATGCCATGACAAGCTCTGAAGTCTTCCTGTATCTCACCACGCGCGGACACCGCAGTGGCCAGCCGCATGAGATCGAAATCTGGTTCGTGCAGCATGACGACGCCTACTATATCGTATCCGAGAAGCGGGAAGCCGCCCACTGGGTGCAGAACCTGCGCGCCCAGCCAGCTGTCCACTTCTATCTGAGCAACGAGTCCAGCCGCGCCGCGCAAGCCAGCATCGCCGATGATCCTGCGCTGATCGCCGCCGTCAAAGCGAAAATGGCTGCCAAATATGGCTGGAGCGATGGGCTGGTGGTGGAGATCCGCGAAAATCCAGCCCCCTCGCCCCCAGCCCAAACCCCTCCCCGTCAGGACGAAGAGGGTAGCCAACTCCTCCCCCAGCCCCTCCCCGACGAGTCAGGGAGGGTAGCCAACTCCTCCCCCAGCCCCTCCCCGACAAGTCAGGGAGGGTAGCCAAAGCCTTATGCTCCGCCCGACCCGACAGGTGGATGGATGGGGTGTAAAAAGCCCCTCCCTCATTTTGGGGGAGGGGTTTGGGGTGGGGGTCAGCCTCCCCTGACTCGTCGGGGGGACCGAGGGGGGTAGCCTCCCCCTGACTCGTCGGGGGGACCGAGGGGGGTGAACCCGTCGGGGGGACCGAGTGGTGTAGCATTTGCCCCAGTTGCCAAATCTGCGCTACCATCATATTGAACGCAGGCGCATCATGAGGCAGCCGCATGCAGCAGCGAATGGTCGAGTTCATCCGTGCCTTGCGCGCTGCGGGCGTGCGCATCTCCCTCGCCGAAAGCCAAGATGCCATGTTTGGCGTGGATGCGGCCGGCGTCCGCAATGGCAGCATCTTCAAAAGCACGGTCAAAGCCGCGCTCGTCAAAGATCGGCGGCACCAGCCCGTCTTTGATTATTTCTTCCCGCTCTTCTTCACGGACAACAAGCCGCCCCTGGAGAACATCCTCCAGCAGCTGGGCGCGGACGAAGAACAGCTGTTGCAAGCAGCCATGCAAAATAGGTTGAGCGAGCTGGATGCCCTGCGCGAGCTGTTGCAGCGCTTGCTGGAAGGGCGCGAATTCAGCGAAGAAGACTTAAAAAATATGGCGGAAATGGCCGGCTTGCCACAGGGCGACGACATGTATATGCGCCCCTGGTTCGAGCGGCGCATGCAGCGAGCGGCCGGCTTGGCACAGTTGGAGCGCATGCTCGACGAGCTGCTGGACGAGCTGGCGGCGCTGGGCATGGACGAAGCAGCGCTGAACGAGCTGGAACAAAAGCTGCGCGAAAATATGCGCGGGCTGCGCGAGCAAATCTCTCAGCATGTCGGCGCATCGCTGGCGGAACAGATGGCGAAGCAGCCCCCGCGTGAAAAACCCGACCTGCTGGATACGCCCTTGCAACGCTTGAGCAGCGGCGATATGGACGATGTGCGCGATGAAGTGCGGCGACTGGCGGCGCGTTTGCGAACACGGGCGGCGCTGCGGCAAAAACGGGCAAAAAGCGGCCTGTTCGACCCGCGCAAAACCATCCGCAAAAATATGCGTTATGGCGGCGTGCCCATGGAAGCGCAATTCCGCATCCGCCACAAAAAACCCAGCCTCATCCTCATCTGCGACCTCAGCACTTCCATGCGCTATGCCGTGGAGTTTCTGCTGACATTGGTCTATGAGCTGAGCGATCAGGTGCGGCGCACGCACAGCTTCATCTTCATTCACGACCTGGTCGATGTCAGCACCGACCTGGCGCAACTGCCCCCGCGCGCGGCGGTGGCGCAGATTATGGCGCAGAACCCGCCCGGCTATTACAGCACCGACCTGGGCAACAGCTTGCGCAGCTTCCAGCAAGAGCATCTGCATCTGGTCGACAGCCGCAGCAGCATCATCGTTTTTGGCGACGGGCGCAACAATTACAACGACCCGCGCCTGGATATCGCCCAGGATCTGCAGCGCAAAAGCCGCCGCCTGCTCTGGTTCTGCCCCGAGCCGCGCCAGCAGTGGGGCAGTGGCGACAGCGATATGTGGGAATACAATATGGTTGCCGACCGCGTCTTTCTGGTGCGCAGCCTGCGCCAACTGGCAGAAGCGGTCGATCGCCTGCTGGCAGATGGCTAGCGCCGGCGCTCTGCTACAATGAGTGACGAAGGCAGGTTGAGCAGCGAAGCGACTCGTATGGCAGAAACAATGACAATCTGCAGTTTGGAAGATATCCGCCGTTTGCGGCCGCAGATTATGGCCTTAGCGCGCCAGTATCGGGGGAAGCAGGTGTCGGTTTTTGGCTCCTGTGTGCGGGGAGAATTGCGAGATGACAGCGATATTGATTTCCTGGTCGATTTTGAAAGCAATTTCCGCCTGACTGATCTCATCCGTTTGACCCAAAAGCTGGAAGCACTGGTCGGGCGGAAGGTTGATGTTGTACCGCGGCAAGCCTTGCGGAAAGAGCTGGAGACCTTCGTGCTAAGTGAAATGCAAGCCCTTTGAGACGAAGCCAACAACTCTACCTGCAGGATATTTTCGATCAAATCCTGCATATTGAATTTTGCACCGCCGCCAATGGGTAAACGGCGACAGCGATATGTGGGAATACAATATGGTTGCCGACCGCGTCTTTCTGGTGCGCAGCCTGCGCCAACTGGCAGAAGCGGTCGATCGCCTGCTGGCAGATTCGTGACTCCAGCGGGTATCGCTGCCTGTTTCATGCTACAATCCCGGCAGGGAGGGCTTGGCTATGTATATCAAAGTCCCGGAAGAGCTCGTGCGGCAAATGTATGAGTTCGCACTGACAAAAGACGACTTTCTCGCCGAGTTGCTGGGCAACCTGCTTGAGCGCTTCGACCAGAACCCGCCCCCGTTCAAAACTATGGACGAACTTCTGCGCCATGCGGAATTGCTGAGGGAAGAGAAGAAGAAAGCCGCGTTATCGGAAACAGCAGACGCCACCGCATACAGCCACGCAGACCATTGAACCGCGTCATACGCGATGCAAGCTATTGACCTGGTGGCGCAAAAAACGAGGACATGACCATGTTCATTGAAGTGCCAGAAAACCTCGTGCGGCGCATTCACGAACTCGCGCAAGGGGAAGATGAGAATCTCGCCGAGTTGCTGGGCATCATAATCGAGAGTTACGACTTGAATCCGCCGAAGTGGGCGACTTTGGGAGATTTGCATCGCCACGCCGCAGAAGCGCGCAAACGGATGAAACGATTACCTGAGGCTGAAATCGTAGATACTACCGCGAGTAGCCGCGACTTCTTGAGCACTAAACTCACCGATTATCTCTTGGAGCGCACCGATCCTTGACCGTCATTGTCGACAGTAGTTTCCTTGTCGCCCTGTATGATGATTCGGACCGCCAGCACCGGCGCGCAAATAGCTTCACATTAGATGGGAAAGAGCGTCTGCTCGTGCCGGATGTGGTGTTGCCTGGAGTAAGTCATGTATTGCGACGTCGGTTTTACTATCAGTCCAGCTTTGCGTTCTTTGAGTTCTTCGGCTACGAGATTACAAGTTTGGAACCGGTGCGCAAGGCTGACTTGGCAAGAATCGAAGAGATAGCGGAACAGTACCAGACTGCCGAATTCGACCTGGTGGACCTGTGCATCATGGCGATTGCAGAACGACTTGGAATCACCCGCATCGCCACCTTCGACAGGCGCGATTTCGGCTTCTTCCAGCCCCGCCACTGCCCACACCTCGAGCTCCTGCCCTAGCCACAACCTTGCAACGCGCCGCAAAACACGCTAGCATTGACTTACCTGCAAACGCGCAGCGAAAGGACAGCGGCATGAAACGGATCATAGACGCGGGGACGATTCGACGTCTGGCTATGGCGCTGGCGCTGCTGGTCTTGCTGCCGTTGCCAACTCTGGCGGCGACCATCAATGTCGATGGGAATTGCACGCTTGAGCAAGCGATCAATAGCGCGAATAACAACGACGCGCCCGATGAAAGTGGTTGTGAAGATGGCAGTGGCGCGGATGCCATCGTGTTGACGGGCGATGTTCGCGCATCAGATGGCCCCATTTCCTATGAAGTCTCCACCGAGATCTTCATTGATGGCCGCGGGCACGATTTTGTTGGCGTAGGCGGCAATGGCTTTACATTCACAGCGACAGCCGAAGGTGCCAAGCTGACGATTGACAATGCCCGATTCACCAACTCGGGTAGCGGCACGGTCACGATCACGGCGAGTGGCGATGT
>JAJDZQ010000025.1 GCA_022824565.1 Anaerolineae bacterium
ATGACCAGCACATCCATGCGCGTGCGGGTGAAGCAATCGATGGCTTCAGCCGGCGTACAGACGATCGGTTCGTTTTCGTTGAAGCTGGTGTTGACGAGGACGGGCAATCCCGTGCGCGCTTCGAATGCCTGCAGCAGGGCGTGATAACGCGGATTGTGTTCGCGCATGACAGTCTGCAAGCGGCCGGTTTGGTCGACATGCGCCACCGCGCACAGCCGCTCGCGCCATTCGTCGCGGATGCGCTGCACATGCAGCATATGCGGCGATGGCTGGCTGCTTTCGAAGACGCGCGATTGGGCTTCTGCCAATACAGCCGGCGCAAAGGGCCGAAACCACTCGCGGCGTTTGATGCGGTCGTTGAGCGTCTGCTTCATGTGCGGCAAGCCAGGATGCGCCAGGATCGAGCGGTTGCCCAGCGCGCGCGGTCCCCATTCCATCCGTCCCTGAAACCAGCCGACCACCTTGCCCGCGGCCAGGGCTTGCGCCGTCTTTTGCAGCAGTTGCGCCTCCGCCAGCTCTTGCGCTGCAATGCCCCGTTGCTCCAGCGCGCTGCGGACCTGCGACTGGCTGAATTGCGGACCCAAACCCGCGCTGCCCATCCTATACCGTTCCCGCGCGCCATACACCGTGCGGGCGGCATAGAGCGCGGCGCCCAGCGACAATCCGTCATCACCCGCGGCCGGCTGAATCCAGGTTTCGCGGAAGGGCGTCTGGGCTGTGACCAAGCCGTTTGCCACGCTGTTCAAGGCGCAGCCTCCAGCCATGACCACCTGGTCGCTGGGGGCGAGGTCGTGCAGGCGGCGCAGCAAATGCAGCCAGACGCGCTCGAATGTCCGCTGCAGCCCGCGCGCCAAATCCATATCGCGCTGGGTGATTTTTGCGCCTGGCTCGCGCGGTTGCCCAAAAGTCTTCACCATGTGGTCGGCATAGTGGCGGCTGATCTCCATTTCGCCGCGCGCATTGATGCTGATGCCCTGTTCCGCGCCAAATGGCAAAAACCAGCGGCTGTTCAAACGAAAGCCGTCATCGCTCAGACGCAACATATTGTCAAAATGCTCGCGGTAGCTGTCTTCGCCATAAGGCGCCAAGCCCATCACCTTGCCTTCGTCGCCATAGCGCCCATAACCGATGAACTGGCAGATCATGGTATAGAGCGAGCCCAGCGAATGCGGGACATGGATGCGCTGCAAGGTCTCGATTTTGTCGTCCTGGCAGCGCGCCAGCATACAGGTTACGAAGTCGCCACTGCCATCTGCGCTGAAGCCGGCCGCGCTCTCCCATGGACCACTGAAAAAGGCGCTGGCGATGTGCGCCAGGTGATGCTCGACGCGCAGCAGGCGGAAATTGAAAGCAGCGGGGTCGCAGTCGAATGTTTTTGCCAAGTGCGATTTGACATCCAACTGACGAACCTGGCTGGCGCCGGCGCCCAGCAGGGTGGGCAGGCGGCCGGGATTGCCAAAGAGGAAGGCTGCTTTGCGCCGCAGGTTGGCGGCAGGATCACGCGGGAGCGCCACGCAGTCGATGTCGGCGGGACGCATGCCAGCCAATTCCAGCACACAGCGCGCCGCCAGATGCGGGAAGCCGGCATAATATTTGACGCGGTTGAGCCGCTCTTCGGCGATGGCGGCGACAGGCCTGCCATCCACAACCAGCGCAGCCGAAGCTCCCGCGTGATCGCTGTTGATGCCAAGGATGACGCTCATGCGCTGCCGTCCCTTCCCTGCCGGGCGGAAATTGCCCATCACGCGCCGATTGTACAGGAAAGGCAGCGATTTGAAACTACACAGCGCGCAAATCCCCCCCCCCCAAACCCCTCCCCCAAAATGAGGGAGGGGCTTTCTTGCTCCAAACTCGGACGCCTTAGCTCCCCTTCCCTCGTTCTGGGGGAAGGGGCCGGGGGATGGGGGGCGAACAAAAGCGCCATATCGGCAATTGCGAACAAGTCTTGACAGGGGCGAAGACATCGCCTCGTCCCCCTTTTTCCCATCCCGATTCGCGGGTCGGGAATTAGGTACGGCCTACATGCCGCGGCTCAAAATCGCCACATCGAGCAGCCACTGCGGATGGAAGACGAAGCCCTGCAAGTCGGCGCGGAAGGCTGTCTGCACCTGCGGCACATTGAAGGGCGCATAGGGCGCGTTCGCCTGGCTCCATTCTTGCAGCGCGGTGAAGATCTCCAGTCGGGCGGCCGAATCGCTGGTGCTGCGCGCCGCCATGATCAGGTCTTGCACTTCGGCAGGTACATCATCGAAGAACCAGTTCGTGCGTTCTTTCGCCACCTTGCCGCCGGGCATGAAGCTGAGGAAGTCCAGCGGATCGAGAATATCCGGACCCCACAGCCAATAGGCAAAACCCTGCTCGCCATTGCGATATTGCTCCAGCGAAACTTGCAGTTCGCCCGGCTCCAGCGTCACATTGATGCCGGCCTCAGCCAGGTCGGCCTGGATCTTTTGGGCGTTGGTGTTGAAGTTGACTCCGCCCAGCGAAAAGTCGGGATATTGCAGGGTGACATCCAAGCCATCGCCATAGCCGGCTTCGGCCAGCAGCTCGCGCGCTTTGTCGAGGTCGCGGGTATAGGCTTGGTCTTGGCGGAAGGCGCTGAACAAGCCGACCCACATATTGGTGCCGGGCGTCTCGCCACCCCATAGCGTGCGGTAGCCTTCATAATCCAGCGCGTACTTGACCGCCTGCTGCACCAGCGGCTCGCTGAACGGACCGCCGACATCCGGGTCTTCGTTCATAAGCACGAAGTGGGTGTAATTGCTGGGACCGCTGTAGACGGCGATATCGGGATTTTCGCGCAGGCTGTCCATCTGGTCGGCGCTGAGGTCGAGCGCCAGGTCGATCTCGCCACTTTCCAGCGCGGCTTTCTGCGTGGCGGCTTCTGGCATATTGATGATGATGACGCGGTCGAAGTAAGGCTGCTCGCGCCAGTAATTCTCGTTGCGCACCAGCTCGGTGCGGACTTGCGGCTCCCACAGCGACATGACATAGGGACCGCTGCCCTGCGATGTACCGTTGATGAAGTCTTCGGCGGCATCGGTAGTGGCGGCGTCCATCGCGTCTGTGCCGCCATTGGCGCGTACCGAGTCGGCATCGACGATGCTGAAGGCATAGCTGGTCAGCTCGGACAAGAAGGACGGGCGGACATTGTCCAGCGTGATCGAGACGCTGTCGGCATCGTGCGCTTCGACCGAGACGATGTGGTCAGCCAAGAAGCTGGGGTTGCCATTGACATTTTGCAGGCGCTGGATGCTGAAGACGACATCGTCGCTGTCGATATCATCGCCATTGGCGAAGATCGCATCGGCATTCAGCATGAAGGTATAGGTCAGCCCATCGTCGGAGATCGACCAGCTATCGGCGAGCAGCGGCAAGATTTCGCTGGCGTCCGCATCGGGGAAGGTGACCAACTGGCTGTAGGCTGCGTGGTTGACGATGCCGGTGGTCTGGGTGAAGCCATGCGCCGGATCGTAGGAATCGGTTACTTCGGAATGCCCGATGACGAGCACTTTTTCATCTTGCGCCAGGCTCGTGAATGCGCCAGCCAGCAGCGCCAGCAGAGCAAGGCAAATCAACAAGCGGTTCATGCGATTGAGCTCCTTCTGATAGAAATATACGATTGGAAGCGAACGAATTTAGTGTAACGCATCGCTGCGCGCGCCGCAATCAGGCGAGCGAGTTCGCCGAGAGGAAACCTAAGTGTTGCGCTTTCTCCTTGACCTGTCGTTGAGGACATGACAGTTTATTCTACCCCATCCCCGGCCCTTCCCTTACCAATGGAGAAGGGTGCCTCGTCGATTACTATGTGTACTATGTGCGATTACTGCTGATCTTTATGAAGTTGCGCATCAGAATTCAGCTTCTCTGACTGCGCTCCCCCTCCCCGAAGCGTCAGGGAGGGGCTTTCATTCTGCGGAATCGTTGGAAAAACCCCCCTTCCCTCGTTCTGGGGGCAAGGGGTCGGGGGATGGGGGGTGGGTTAGAAATGCACGCGCCGTCCCTCGCGAGCCGACTGGTAGGCGCCCAGAATCATCTCGATACAGACCTTGCCTTCTACAGCCGTGGCGATGGGCGGTCCTTCTCCTTTCAGGTAATCAATCAATGGCCGCGGCACCGCTGCAATGCGCGAGCGCTGGGGAACGAGCGGGAAGTCGAAGCGCTGCCAGTCGCTCTCGCCGGCGCGGAACAGTTTGAGAGCGCTGCTAGCGGCGGGCAGCAGGCTGGAGGGAGCATCGCCATAATTCTGGTGAATGCTGCCTGCGCTGCCATAAATTTCTGTGGTGGCTTCGGCAGCCAGTTGCGTCGAGCTATTGAGCAAGATGCCGATTTCGCCTTTGCGGAAGCGATATATGGCCACGCCGTTGTCGTCGGGCGCGGCATCGGTGATGACATTGTCGATCTCTGCCATAACGCTGACCGGTGCCCCCAGCATCCAATAGAACCAGTCGGCGGCATGCGAGGCATCGTCCATGAACATGCCCATATTCTGCGCGGGGTCGATATGCCAGTTGCCGGGGACCGCCCAGTTTTTGTCCAGCAGCAGCGGGATGGCATGGCGGCGGCGCAGGACAGCGATATCTCCGACAGCGCCCGCTTCCACCAGCTTTTTCATCTGTTGGTTGACTGGGTCGCAGCGCATCTGATAACAAAGGCTGAACCTGACGCCCGCCTCGTCCACAGCGGCTTTGATGGCATCGCAGTCCGCCAGCGTGAGCGCCATCGGCTTTTGCAGCAGGATATGCTTGCCGGCTTTCGCAGCGGCGATCGCATGCTCGGCGTGTTTGTTTGTCGGGCTGGCGATGAAGACGGCATCAATATCATCCCGCGCCAGCAGGTCTTCCAGCTCGGGCAGCCATTCCAGGCCAAATTGGTCGGCGAATTGCTGTCCGCGCAGGGCATCGTCGTCCCAGCAGGCCACAACCTGCGCATCGGGGTAGCCGGCGATCACCTGGCAATACAGGCGCACATGGGCATGGGCAAAGCTGATGACGCCCAGGCGAACGGGCGCGTCATTCTTGGGCAGGGCATTCATCTTTCGCGGCTCAAATCGCTGATATCGACAACGACGATCAGGTCATCGCCGTCCACCAGCACGGGATAGGTCTTGACGCGCACTGTGGGGTCGACCAAGCATTGTCCGCTGGCGATATCGAATTGCCAGGCGTGCCAGGGGCAGCGCAGAATTTGGCCATCGCGTTCGTAGTCGATGTGGCTAGCGCCGACCGAGGGTGGCGTTTGCGCCACGCCACGACCAGCCACTTCGCCCGTGCAGAGGGGACCGCGTTTGTGCGGGCAGATATTGCGCAGGGCATAGAAGCGTCCGCCGATATTGAAGATGCCGATGCCGGCGCGCCCGCGAAAAGGCACGACGATCTTGCGACCGCCCGCCGGGATCTCGTCCGCCCGTCCGACAACGATGCCGCTCATGCGCAAGCTCGCTCGATCATGGCATCGCTGATGCGCAGCATGTCCAGCGCGTTTTGGGCGAAGATGCGCCGATGCGTGCGCTCATCCAGGCGCGGCAGCACAGTCACAGGATCATTCCAGTCGAAGTGCGGAAAGTCGCTGCAGAAAATCAGTGTTTCATCGGCGTGCAGCATCTCCAGCATCTGGTACACCTGCTCGGTCTGTGGCGGCTCGTGCATGGGCTGGCTGCCGATGCGGATGTGTTCGCGGAAGTACTCGCTGGGCAGGCGCTTCAGCCAGGGGGTCTGGTCGCCGATTGCCTTCCAATCGACATCCATATGCCACATCAGCGGCACCGCCCACATCTGCTGGACCTCTGTCATCGCGAACTTCAGGTTGGGGAAGCGCTCGAACACGCCTTCGACGATCAATGAGGCGGCTTGAGCAGATGCCACGCTGGGGCGAGTCATGCGCGCTTCCATGTAATAACTGGGGAATCCGACCGGGGTGGGCGTGGAACCCGGGCTGGCGCCACCGATGTGAGAAACGACCGGCAGGTCATGTTCGGCGCAGGCTTCCCAGATGGGATGATAGGCGCGGTTGCCAAATGGCAGCGGCGTCTGCATGGGCATCATGACGGCCACAGTATCTTCGCGATGGACGAGGCGGTGGATCTCGCGGACAGCCAGCGCCGGGTCGTTGGGCGCGACCAGGATGGCGTTGATGATGCGCGCATCTCGCCCCAGCCACTTGTCGATCGTCCAGTCATTGAAGGCGGTGCAAAGCGCGGCAGCCCAGTCGGGGTCGGGCAAGCCGGCATAGGCATAAAAGACCGGCGGTCCGGTCAACAGGGCGAAGTCGATGCCCCAGCGGTCGAGCAATTCTTTCTGCGTGAACTCCAGCGAGAAGTTGAAGTCGCGCTCTTGCAGTTGCGGGTCTTTCAGGTCGGGGCGGGTGCGGCGGAAAGGCGTGTTGGCATAGCCCGCGCCGGGCAGGTGCAAGCCCTGGTCGAGCAAATGCTCTTGATAGAACCTGGGCAGGTACGGCAGCAGCTCGCTGGCTTCGCGGAAGTTGTGATGGACATCGCAGTCGACCAGTTTGACGCGGTCGCGGCTTTTGGCAGTCCAGCCGGGCGCGGCGATTGGGGCTGCTCCGTGCTTGCCGATGTGGATTTGCTCGAGCTTGTCGATGACAGCCATAGGGGTCTCCGCTGAAACAGGTGTATGCAGGCGGCAGCTTGGCAGCGCGTTAGTTCGGCTTCATCTCGCCCTGTGTCCGCTCGCCCGGCCGCACAGTACCCGCCACCGGGCTTTCCATGCGCCCATAGGCATTCCAGATTTTGAAGCCCAGCAGCGCCAGCAGGTCATCATCGGCTTCTGCAAGGACTTCGGGCGCGGTCGCCAGGGTGAAGTTGACCTGCGTGCGGAATTGCGGCGCGACAAAAGTGGTCAGCAAGCCCAGGCGCATCTCGTCGCTGACATTGGCACCGGTGCCATGCCAGATGCGCCCGTCGAAGAGCATAGCGCTGCCGGCCGAGCCTTCGGCGGGAATGCTGACGACATCTTTGTCGCGGTCTTTGTCGGGTCGCTTGCCGGCGAGGTGGCTGCGTGGCACGAGGCGAGTCGCGCCGTTGGCTTCGGTGAAGTCGTTGAGCATCCACATCACATTGACGACCACGGGCGGCGCAATCATGGCCGGCACATCATCGACGCGGTTGGAAAGCTCGCGCGTTAAGGAACCGGCCGGCACGGGGTTGGGGCGTCTGTGAATGGGTTCGGGCATCCACCACTGGTCGGTGTGCAGGTTCATGGCGATGCCGCCAGGTTTGGCGATGTTCGCGCCAAAGCTGGATAGCAGATAATCCGCGCCCAGCACATGCCCGACCACCGAACGCACCAGTGGCTGCGAGAGCATCTCGCGGAAGACAGCGCCTTTGTTGATCAAGACCCAGACGCGCTGGTTGACGCCGCCAGCCTGCGCAGAAAAAGCCTCGCGGCGGATCTTGCCTTGTTCATCGGTGAATTCGCCCCATTGCTGTTTTGCGCCGCCATCTTCAAAAGCCTGCCCGGCTTGCAGCTCGGCTTCCGCTTGTTCCAGCAGCCGTTGACGGGCGCGCGCCAGTTGCTCGGGCTGCAGCGCGTCTTTGACCAGGCAATAGCCAAATTCATCTAGGTTGGCGCTGAGGGTGGCGAGGTCGGTAGTCGGTTGTGGCAGTTCGTCATGTGTCCAGGCGAACAT
>JAJDZQ010000073.1 GCA_022824565.1 Anaerolineae bacterium
ACAGGCAGTGGAAGCCACACAGATCGTTATAGGAATTGAAGGGGCTTTGGCGATTGCTGCGGCAATTCTGGGCGGGGCGTTCGGCATGTGGTGGCGGCTGTCTGGCGAGATAAAAGAAGTCCGGTTGGCATCCGAGGCGGCGCACAAAGAAATCAACGAGAAATTGAACGCCATTGAAATAACGCAAGCGGTTCACTCCGAGCGGTTCAACACCGTTAACGAGCGATTCAACAAAGTCGACGAGCAATTCAACAAAGTCGACGAGCGATTTAACTCCGTCAAAATCCAGATCAAGACTGTGGACGACAAGGTAGACCGACTGCGAGACGGCAAGTAAATCGCGGCAGCGAGAATGACATCCGCGCTCGCGCTTCCTCGACTGTGTTGGGGAATTTTCGAAACAGCCAACAAGCCCCCCTTGCCATCGCGCAGGGTCTGAGGGCTTGGAGCAAACATGAAAATCGAACTCATCGACCTGACCGTCCGCGACCTCGTCGCCGGCTATCGTGACGATGGCGAGGGCGGCGTGCGCGGTTATGGCGGCAAGCTCGATATCCGCCCGCCTTTCCAGCGCGAGTTCATTTACAAGGTTAAAGAACGCAACGCGGTCATCGATTCCATTCTGAAGGGCTTTCCGTTGAATGTCATGTATTGGTCAGATCGCGGCGATGGCACATACGAAATCATTGACGGTCAGCAGCGCACCATTTCTATCGCCCAGTATGTAGCGGAAAAACCTGGCTTCTCGATACCTGTGCTGGGCTTTGATAATAAGCCAGATAATCTGGGTTTTGATAATCAGCAACCGGACATCCGGGCGCGCATACTCGACTACGAGTTGATGGTCTATGTGTGTACTGGCACGGACAGCGAGAAGCTTGACTGGTTCAAGACGATCAACATTGCGGGCGTGAAGCTGACCGACCAGGAATTGCGCAATGCGGTCTACTCGGGATCTTGGGTTACAGACGCCAAGCGCTATTTCAGTCGACACGGCTGTGCAGCGCGGGGTTTGGGCGGCGACTACATGAGCGGCAATCCCATTCGCCAGGATTATCTGGAAACCGTCATCAAGTGGATTAGCGGCGGACAGATAGGAGAGTACATGAGGCTGCAACAGCATGACGCCAACGCCTTGCCCTTGTGGGAATACTTTATGGCGGTCATTGCATGGACAAAAGCTACTTTTACTGAGTACAGGTCGTCAATGAAGGGCGTGGACTGGGGCAGCCTATACAATTCCTACAAAAATGCGAAACTTGACCCCGTCGCGATTGAAGCCGAAATTGAGATTTTGCTTGATGATGAGGAAGTCCAGCGGGAGTCGGGTATATACCCGTATATTCTCACGCGCGAAAAGAAACACTTGAATCTTCGCGCCTTTGACGCTCGTATGAAGCGTAGAGTCTATAGAAAACAGGAAGGCATCTGCGCGATTTGCAAGAAGGATTTTGACATATCCGACATGGAAGCCGACCACATCAGGCCCTGGTCAGAAGGTGGCAAGACCAGCGAAGACAACTGCCAGATGCTATGCAAGCCGTGCAACCGTGAAAAGGCGGCGAAATGACCCCCGCTTTTTGAAGAACCCTGTCTGCGGTTACAAGTATCGCTTGACACAAGTACATGCGCGAAAAGTCGTGAACCAACAATTTGCCAGCGAGGCACAAAGGCACAGAGAAAAACCCTGGCTTTTCTCTCGGTGTACGCTCTGCAACTCGGTGTACTCGGTGTTTATTTTTATTGTATACCTTGCTTGGTTTTACATAGTTGGGCGCTATGCGGAGGTTGCATGCGGGCGGACGCGGTAGTCGCCGGACACATCGCGCTGGATATCTTGCCAGATATGTCGGCGTTGAGGGCAGAGCAGGTCATCGGCGCGGGCAAGGTCTACGAGATCGGTCGCATCGCCTATTCGACAGGCGGCGCAGTGTCCAATACAGGTTTGGCGCTGCATCGGCTGGGCGTGGCGGTTTCGCTGCAAGCTGTAGTCGGCGATGACTGGGTCGGGCGCGCCATCATCGACTATGTGCGTGGCTTCGGCGAGCGGCTGGGCGAGCATATCCGCATCGTGCCCGCTGCTGCCAGCCCCTACACGATCGTCATCGAGCCGCAAAATCATGATCGGACCTTGCTGACCCACACCGGCGTCTACAACGATTATGGCGCAGACAGCATCAATTATGATTTGCTGGACAACTGCAAGCTCTTTCATCTGGGCTATCCCACGTTGCTGCCGCGTTTGTACGCCGAAAAGGGCGCAGAATTCTTGCGGCTGCTGACTGCGGTGAAAGCGCGCTGCCCGGCAGTTTCCATCGACATGTCGCTGCCACCGCCCGATTCTGCCAGCGGGCGAGCGAACTGGAGCGAGCTGCTGCGCCGCTGCCTGCCCCTCGTCGACATTTTCGTGCCCAGCATCGAAGAGATCATGGTCATGTTGCGCCACGACGATTTGCAACGTTGGCGAGGCCGCCTGTTCGACAACTTGACGGGCGATTACCTGGCGGCGCTGGCCGATGAACTGCTGGCGATGGGCGCGGGCATAACCGGCTTCAAGCTGGGCGAGCGCGGCTTGTACTTGCGGGCTGCGGCCGACCCAGGACGGCTGGCATTTTTGTCGGCGCTGGGCGGCTCTTCGCAAGCTTGGGCTGGCGCGCAGGTCTGGCAGCCGGCTTTTACGGTGCAGGTGGCTGGCACGACGGGCGCGGGCGATGCGGCTTATGCCGGTTTGTTGGCGGCGCTGCTGCGCGGGATGAATGCGACAGATTGCGCTCGCTGGGCTTGTGCTGTAGCGGCTTGCAATATCGAAGCGGCTGATGCCACAACCGGCGTCCGCAGCTGGGAGGAAACGGCGGCGCGCCTGCAGGCTGGCTGGACGACGCTTGGCTCGTCAGCCGACCCCTCGCCCATTTAACCCCTCCCCCAGCCCCTCGCCCAACCCCTCCCCCAGCCCCTCCCCGACGAGTCAGGGAGGGGAGTCCAGGTATGTGCCTCCCCCTGACCTGTCGGGGGGACTGAGGGGGGTGTTGTGCCTCCCCCTGACCTGTCGGGGGGATTGAGGGGGTTGCCTCCCCCTGACCTGTAGGGGAGACCGAGGGGGGGTTGCCTCCCCCTGACCTGACGGGAGACCGAGGGGGTTGCTTAGTGCGCCTGCCGACTCGGCAACAGCCAGATCATAACGAGAGACGCCACACTGAAGCCCACCGCCAGCAACAGCATCACCTCATAATTGCCAAAGACATCGAAGATTACGCCGGCTGCAAAAGGCGCGCTGGTGCCCATCAGTGTCAGGACGATCACAATCGCGCTGCTGATGCGCCCGTAATAGGCCGCGCCATAGCTGTCCGCTACAATCAACGGGCGCGCCAGGGTGTGTGTGCCAATCGCCATGCCAAATAGCGCTACAAACAGCGCGATTAGCCAGCCGGCATTGCCCAGCAGCAGCACCGCCAGCGACAAGGCCAGCAAGGCAAATACGCCCACCACCATGGTCTTGCTGCTGAAGTGGCGCTCGACCGGCGCGAAGATCATCCTGCCCACCACCTGCATGACGCCGATTGCCCCGCTCGCCCAAGCCGCGCTGGTCGGATGAATGCCTACGCTGATTAACAGCGGGATGAAGTGGATGCGCACCGCCGAGATGCTCAATGTAGAAAGCGCAAAAGCCAGTGTCAAAATCCAAAAGAAACGGGAACGCAAGACACCGCGCAGGTTGATTTTCTGGCGCTCAACCGACCTGGCGGCTGCAAGCGCGCCATCTGGCTGCAAGCCCAGATCTTGTGGTTTGCCGCGCAGCAAGAAGCCATGCAGGGGTATCGTGATCGCGCCCAGCAGAATCGCCAGTGTCAGCACAGCGCCTCGCCAGCCCTGCGCCACCAGCAGCGCATCGCTGAGCGGGATGAATATGGTGCTGCTAAAGCCGGCGATGAACGTGAGAACCGCCATGGCTGTGCCGCGCCTGCGGGCAAACCAGGTGGCGATGACCGCAAAAGCCGGCTCGTACAAGACTGCCGCGCCACAAAATCCCAGCAATGTCATAATCAGCACAAATTCGGGCAAGGTCTGCACTTGCGACCACAACGCCACCAGTAGCGTCGCGCCGATCGACCCAGCTGTCATCAGCAGGCGGCCGCCGCGCTTGTCCAGCCAATAGCCGACCGGTACCCCGACCAGCCCGGTAATCAGCAGCGACAGGGAGAATGCGCCGGTCAGCTGCGCCCGCGACCAGCCCAGCTCGGCTTCCATGGGTGTGATAAACACCGAGAAAGCATAAAACATCACGCCATAGGAGACAGTCTCGGTGACCGCCAGCGCCAGCGCGATGACCCAGCCGTAATAGACAGGCTCGCGTTTGAAGATACGTTTGAATGTCTTGCCTGTCATGCTCTTTTGCGACGCCGCCTGACTGCATATTGAGCAATGGCATCAACTATTGCACAATTTTGCCACAGAAAAAGCACCAAGTGAGGCTTGCGAAGCGCGCCGTAAATCACCCTCCCCGGTCCCCCCGATAGCCGCTCGCCCGCACCCCCCTCAGTCCCCCGACGAGTCAGGGGGAAGCAGGCCTTGGCTACCCTCTCCGTCCCGACGGGGAGGGGCTGGGGGAGGGGTCGTGCACCCCCCTCGGTCCTCCCGACAGGTCAGGGAGAAGCAGGGCAGATGCGGAGTTTGTCATATACCCCGCAAGGATTGCAAATTTCTCAAGCAGTTATTCTGGGAGGGATGGGGGAGAGGCAGGTTTGGCGCGTCGTCAGGCGGGCGCAAGCTCGTCTTCGTACAGATAACACCGTACCCAACGTCCGTCTTCGAGCGTGGTCTCGGTCGGCATGGCTTCGTTGCAGATATCCATGGCGTGCTGGCAGCGCGGCGCAAATGGGCAGCCGCCGCCCAGGCTGGTCAGATCGGGAATTTCGCCTTCCAGTTCGATATCTTCGGTCTTGAGTCCGCGGGTGGGGTCGGGAACAGCCGCCAGCAGCATCTGCGTATAGGGGTGTTTGGGGTCGCTGATGAGCTCTTCTGCGGGGGCTTGCTCCACGATGAAGCCGGCGTACATGACCAGGATTTCATCGGCGAAGTAGCGCGCGCTGGCGAGGTCGTGCGTTACATACAAGAAGCCGATGCCTTGTTCGTCGCGCAGCCGCGCCATCAGATTCAATATGCCCAGGCGGATCGACACATCCAGCATGGAAACTGGCTCGTCGGCCAGGATGACCTCTGGATCGGCGGCCAAGGCGCGGGCAATGGCGATGCGCTGACGTTGCCCACCGCTGAGCTGGTGCGGATATTTCTCGATAAATTCGCCCACTGGCGTCAACGAGACCAGCGCGAAAAGTTCTTCCAGCTTGTCGCGCAGGTCTTGTCTGCCGCTTGCTTTGTTGTAGATCTTCAGCGGGCGCTGGACGGCGTGGCTGGCGCGATGCACGGGGTTGAGGCTGCCAAATGGGTCTTGGAAGACCATCTGCACTCGCGACCGATAGCGCAGCAGAGCGCGGCGTCCGCGTTGCGAGAGCACCGCCTCGCCATTGTAGAAGATCTCGCCGGCAGTGGGCTCGTGCAAGCGCGCCAACATGCGCACGATGGTGCTCTTGCCGCTGCCGCTTTCGCCCACCAGAGCGACCACATGCCCGCGAAACAGTTTGAAGCTCGCGCCCTGGACAGCTTTGACGACGCCGCCGGTGAAAGCGCCACCGGTGTGGAAGTCTTTGCTCAGGTTGCGCGCCTCGAGCACGGGCTGCTTGTTTTTTCTTGGCTGGCTCATGAGGCCGCCTCCGCTTCTTTGACGAGGTGGCAGGCGACATCGCGATGATTGCCGATGCGGATGAGCGGAGGGACGACCGTCTCGCATTCGCCGGCTATCGCCAATTCGCAGCGCGGATGAAAACGGCAGCC
Organism: Anaerolineae bacterium; assembly: GCA_022824565.1. GTDB lineage: Bacteria > Chloroflexota > Anaerolineae > Aggregatilineales > Phototrophicaceae > UBA6055. Next base: position 5,890 of record JAJDZQ010000073.1, read on the forward strand.
AGCGGGCGGATCGATGAGATCGGGCGGCGCGCCGGGGATGCCCAGCAGCTCGCGGCGTGGACCATGCACAGTGGGGAAGGAGTTCATCAGCCGGTCGGTATAGGGATGTTTGGGGTCGCTGAAGATTTCGCGCGCGGGACCCGCCTCGACAAACTTGCCGGCATACATAATGCCGATGCGGTCGGAGATTTCGACGAGCAGCGACAGGTCGTGCGTGATGAACAGGATGGAAAAGCCGAATTGCTCGCGCAGGTCTTTGATTTCTTGCAAGATCTGCTTTTGCACCACGACATCCAGGGCGGTGGTCGGTTCGTCCATGATGATAAGCTCGGGATTGAGCGCCAGGGCGATGGCGATGACCGCGCGTTGCCGCATGCCGCCGCTGAGCTGGTGCGGATAGCTGTCGACGCGGGCGACATCAATGCCGACAGTCCGCAGCAGACGTTTGGCGTGGGCGCGCGCTTCTGCATAGGCAATCGCTTGATGGGCTTGCATGGCGTCGATGATCTGATTGCCGATTGTCAACACGGGGTTGAGCGCATTCATGGCGCTCTGAAAGACAATGGCGAGTTGGTCCCAGCGGAAGGCGCGCAACTGCTCGGCGTCCAATTCCAGGATGTTCGTATCGCGGAACATCAGCTTGCCGCCTGTGATATAGGCGGGTGGCTTCAGCAAGCGCGTCATGGCATTGGCGACGGTCGTTTTGCCACAGCCGCTTTCGCCCGCCAGGCCGAAGACCTCGTTGGGAAACAGCTCAAAGCTGACATTTTCGACCGCCCGCACAGCGCCTCTGACTGTCCGATATTCGACATTCAGGTTCTGGATTTGGATTAGCGGCTCGCGGGTCATGGGTCGGTCCTCTAGCTTTTCGCCAGGCGCGGATTGGTGATTTCGTCGATGCCGTAGTTGATCAAGATCAATGCCAAGCCGACCGCCGATATCGCCAAGCCCGGCGGGATAAAGGTCCACCATGCGCCCGTGAGCAGCGCCTGATTGTTCTGCGCCCAATAGAGGATAGTGCCCCAGGTCACGCTGTTGGGGTCGCCCAGGCCGATGAACTCCAGGGCGGCTTGCGCCAAGATGGCGTAGAGCACCGCGCCGATCCAGGCTGAGACGACAAGCGAGGTCATGTTGGGCAAGATTTCGACAGCGATGATACGCCAGAGCGGCTCGCCACTGACACGCGCCGCTTCCACAAATTCGCTGTTGCGCAGCGCCAGGGTCTGCGAGCGCAAGACGCGCGCTCCCCAAGCCCAACCGGTGATGCTGAGCACCAGGATAATCGTGTCGGGTCCCGGTTTCTCGATCAAAGCAGCGACCACGATGATCAGTGGCAAGCCGCCCACGGTGAGGAAAATGTTGGTGATTAGCGAAAGAACTTCGTCAGTAACGCCGCCCACATAGCCGGCTGTTACGCCAATGGCGATGGCGATAGCGATGACAATCGTACCGGTGAGGAAGCCGACGCGCAGCGAGCCGCCCGCGCCATAGACCATCTGCGCGGAAACATCTTGCCCTTGACGCGTCGTGCCCAGCAGATACTTCTCTGATGGCGGATCGTGCGGACGTCCAAGCATGCGCTGGGGGGCGGTCGGTGACAACCAGGGTGCCAGCAAAGCGACTATGAAAAAGAAAGTCAAGATCAAGATGCCAGCCAGCGCTTTTCTGTTATTGAGGATCGAGCGCAGCCAGCCAGGCAGCCTCAGCCAGGTTCTGTGCATGGGAGTTTTGTGTGGCATAGCGCCGTCCATTTTGGTTCTCCTGCGACCCTATCGCGCCCTGGGATCGAGCAAGACATAACTCATATCGGCGATGAAATTGGCCAGCAGCACCGTCACCGTGATCATCAAGTATATGCCTTGCATGACCGGATAATCGCGGGCGTTGACCGCCAGCAAAAATGTGTAGCCCATGCCGGGATAGGAAAAGACGATCTCTGTCAACAGCAAGCCGGCGATGACGAAGCCGAATGACATGCCAAAGGCGGTCAGGCTGGGCAAGACGGCGTTGCGGGCGGCGTAGAGCAGCATAATGCGCCGGTCCGAGAGACCTTTGGCTTCGGCCATGACGATGTAATCTTGCGAGAGCACACCGATCATATTGTTGCGCATGCCCAGCATCCAGCCACCGGTTCCTGTTATGACGATGGTGAAGAGCGGCAAAATCATGTGATACACCACACTCCAAAGAAACTCTGGCGACGACCAGTCTTGCCGAATAGCCGTGTCGTAGGCGTGGCTGGTGGGGAAGATATCCAACTGGAAACCGAGGATGTAGACGGCGAGCAAGGCGACGAAGAAATAGGGGAAAGCCCCAACGACGCTGGCAATCGGCAGCAGAATGGTATCAATGCGCCCGCCGCGACGCCAGGCAGCGAGCACACCCAGGAAGGTGCCGACCAGGAAGGACATCACCGAGGCGATGCCCGCCAAAATCAAAGTCCAGCGCAGGCTGCTGGCGATGACCTGAGAAACAGGAATGGGAAAACCCATGATGGAGGGACCAAAGTCCAGCGTGACGATGCTGCGCAGGTAGAGCAGGTATTGTTCGAACAAGGGACCTTGTACGAAGCCAAATTGTTCTTTGATGGCTTCGAAAGCGCGTGGATCCAGAAGTCCTTGGAAGCGCGCAAATAGCAACTGCACCGGGTCGCCGGGCATCAAGCGCGGGATGATGAAATTCAACGTGATAGCGGCGAAGGCAGCCACCAGATAGAACACAAAGCGACGCCGCAAAAAACGAGATTTGAAGATGGCATAGATACCGTCCAGCAGCTTGGTGAGCAGGCTGGGATCGCCGTCTGGCTTTGTGGCTGGGTGCTTGCCGACCGCGGTTGTCATAGCTTGAGCCTTGTAAAAAAATGCCGATCAGAAAAACATGTGATAACTGACGGAACCTCGCAAGACCCCGCCAGTTATCTTTAGTATAGCTTACTGTCCGCAAGCCATGTCGTCGATGCAGTGGATCGTGCTGATGACGATCGCTGCCGAGTTGCGCTCCCAGGGGCTGCCCTGCGCATAGTAGTTGTCTTCGGTGGGGAAGCCGGTGAAGCGGTAGGTCGTGTATTCATACCAGGTCGGTCCCGGGAAGAGCGGGATAGCTGGCATATTTTCGACATACAGCATTTGCAGCTGGTTGACGATATCCATGTGCGCGCCCATGTCGGCGGTTTCGGTGAAGGCGCTGAGCAGCGCATCCGCCTCGTCGCTCGTCCAGCGGCTCCAGGTTTCGGCATTGGCGACGCCTTCATCCGAGATCAACTCGCTGAACAGCAAGTTGCGGAAGTAGTTGTAGGGCGTGTTGCCGGCCGTGCCCCAGCCGATTGAGACATCGTAGGTGGCATTCTGCAGGGCAGAGAACCACGCGCCGAAGTCGGGCGTCTCGACTGTGGCGCTCAAACCGACATCCTGGAAGTTCTGGCTCATGATCTGCACGCTGGTCACCCAGTCCGTCCAACCGTTGACGACCTGCACCTTGAAGTCGATGTTGTCGCCGCCGGGCAGGTTGCGGATGCCATCGCCATCGCTGTCGACATAGCCGCTTTCGTCCAAGAGCGCCATCGCGCCTTCGGGATTGTAGCGTGTCTGGCCCGTGCCATCGGCATAGGCAATGGCGTCGGCGCTGACCCAGCTATCGTAACGGGGACCAAGCCCAACCGCGTTGGCTGGCGTGGTGTAGCCATACATGCCGATGCTGGTTACGGCTTCATAGTCGATCGCCATGCTAAGCGCGCGGCGGAAGTTGACATCGCTGAAGGGCTCTTTGCTGGTGTTGCTATAGAGCTGCACCGTGGCGCCGCCGGGCCAGAAGTAGTAGCCATGCTTTTCGGGGTTTTGGGCGATGAAGGTCTGCTCGATATCGGGCACAAAATTGCCAACCCAATCCAGTTCGCCATTGATCAGCGCCAGGTTGGCAGGATCGTTGCCCTGGAAGAGCACCTGGCGAATGCAATCGACATAGGGCAACTGCTCGCCGCTTTCGTCCATACGCCAGTAACTCTCGTTGCGGCAGAGTGTATAGGACTGCTCGTTGAAGTCGGCGACTGTGGTCATCGCGCCGGTGCCGATGGGGTCGCTATTGGTGAAGAGGACATAATCTTCGACATCTGCCCAGTTGTGCTCGGGCACGATCATCTGGCCGCCGATCAGTTCATGCGCCAGGGTGTAGGTGCGGTTGAGGTTGAACTGGACGGTGTGGTCATCGATGACCTCGACGCTGTCCAGGAAGTCGCCAATCGCCGCGCGGTCGGTGGCGGGGACAGTGAGGAAGAGATTGAAGGTGAAAGCGACATCGCCGCTGTCCAGCATTTCGCCATCGCTCCACATCACACCATCGCGAATAGTGAAAGTGACGCTTTGCAGGTCTTCGGCATATTCATAGCCCGTAGCCAACCAGGGTGTGGCCACGCCGCCATCGACGGGATTGAAGATCAACATCGGCTCATAGATGAAGCGGTCAGTGAAGTTCAGTGGGTCGGGGCTGAAGGGATTGAAGTTTTTGCCAATCAGCTGCTCGCCATCGCTGACGACAACAGTGCCGCCGCGGGGTGTCATCTGCGCGCCCGCCAAGCCGACAGCAAGCAGCAGGACAGCAAATGCGCAGAGGAAACGGATCTTGTTCATGGTGTTGCTCCTGTTTGAATTAGATAGTACACGGACACAAGCTGCCAGAGCATGGCTGGCACTGGCGGTCGTAGGTCTTTGGCGGTGATATCTCCTCCTAGCAAGTCAGTTTGGGCGAAACTAGCTAACCGCGCCGCTGCTGGCACGGATGACTAACTCGACAGGCAATACGATGTGGCGGGCTGGCTGCGGCGATGTTTGGATGATATCCAGCAAGGTTTCCACCGCCAGTTTGCCGGCGCGCGCGATAGGCTGGCGCACGGTGGTGAGGGGCGGGCTGGCGCTGGCGGCCAGGGGCATGTCGTCAAAGCCCACCACGGCGATATCTTCTGGCACGCGCAGGTCTTGGTCGCGGATGGCGCGGATGGCACCCAGGGCAATCGCGTCCGACTGGGCGAATACAGCCTCGGGCTTCTGTGTTAGCAACTGCTGCATGGCGCGATAGCCGCTGGCTTCGCTGAAGCTGCTGAGGGCAATCAACTTTTCGTCGATCGGCAGACCACGGTCGAGCAGGGCGCGTCGAAAGCCGGCATCACGGTCGTGCCCGGCGGTGTTGTGCAGGGTGGCCAACTGCCCGATGCGCTGATAGCCTTGCTGGATTAGGTGGCTGGCAGCCAGGTAGGCACCGGCTTCGTTGTCCACATCCACATAGCTGATGCAGGTCGCCGATTCGCGCAGGGGGCGGCCGATCTGCACGAAGGGGATAGCGTAGGGCTGGATCATCTGCACGAACTGGCTGTCGATTGTATCGGCGGTGACGATCAGCCCGTCAATCAAGCCGCTGCTGGCCAGCCGCTGGCTCATTTTGGCTTCTTCGTCGGCGCTTTGGAACAGGAAGAGCGAAGGCGTGTAATCGTGCTGGTTGCAAGCGTGCGAGATGGCTTGGATGATCAGCGCATAATACGGGTCTGTGAAGGCGGATTGCAAGATGCTGGGCATGACCAGCCCGAGAATGCGCGACTGGCTGCTGGCGAGGCTGCGGGCGGCGGAATTGGGTTGGTAGCCGGTTTCGCGGATGACTTGCTCGACGCGCTGGCGGACGGCCGGGCTGGTATGTGGCTGGTCATTGATGACGCGCGACACGGTCGAGCGCGATACGCCTGCCAATTTGCCGATGTCTTCCAACGTCCAACGTTTCATGCGAAGCCGCGTTTGCGAGAACAGTCTGCCCAGTGAATTTCCCAAGACTTGGGAGCGCTCCCAAGCTCATTGCAAGTGTACGGCAGGTGCGCGTGTCTGTCAACAAGCAAATTCTATTTCTCGGCGGGCCAATGTGCTTTGCTATAAATGCGCGGCAACGAATCATTCCCTATGCGGAGGAGCCATTTTCACAAACCGGTGCCTCGGCACGAAGCCCGGATAGCGCGCATAATTTCTTCCCGGCGCTGCAGATCGGACAGCGCATTGCTGCGGACTTCGATCAAGGTTGCGCTTGACCCCGCGATAGACTCTGCAAAAGCCCGGCGGAATGTGGCGCGGTTGTCGGCGCGGATGATTTGCAAGCCATACAATTGCGCGACTTGGGCGAAGTCCAATCCGTGCGGCGTGAGAAAGTAGTCCTGGAAGGCTGGCTCAAACTGGCGCACGGGCAGTCGCTGGAAGATGCCGCCACCATCGTTGTTCAGCAGGACAATCGTGATAGGAATGCCACAGCGCTGGATCGCCAGCAGTCCATTCATATCGTGGTAGAGTGTGATATCGCCCAGCAGCGCAGCCGTCGGGCGTCCCTGGCGTGCCAAGGCGATGCCCAACGCGGTCGATACATTGCCATCAATGCCCGATGCGCCGCGATTGGCAAATGCCAGGACCGGCTGCTTGCCTGGTGCAGCAAACTGATCTAGCTGGCGCACGGGCAGGCTGCTGCCAGAGAAGATCGCGCCATTCGCGGGCAGCAACTGCGCCATATCAAAAGCTACTGTGCCGTCAAAATAGTCGCCACTTGCCAGCTCGCTGCGGATTATTTGCCAGGCGCTGGCATCGATTTTTGCCAGTCGGTTGCGCCAGCTGTCAGCGGCGGCGGGCAGGTCTGCGAACTCGCGGGCATCGACGGCGGCGGGGTCGATAGTCAGGTGGTGGGTGATGCTGTGGCTGTCATCCGCCCATTCGCCAGCGCGACTGCAATAGATGTGATAGCGCAAACGGCTCTTCGCCAAGAGGTCTTGCATGGCAGCGCAGAGCGGCGGCGCGCCCAGGCGAATCAACGCAGCGAGCCCCGACATGTCAACGCGGGCCAGCCAGGATTCATAAGCGCCCAAGACGCCTTCGCCACGCAGGCTCGAGCTGAACTCTGCCAGCACGGGAAAGCCGGTGACTTGCGAGAGACGCGACAGCCAAGGCAACAAGGAACGTTGTTCGTCTGCGCTGCGGGCGCTGCCATGTCCGCAATAGATGACTCCGCGGCAATTGCGCAAATCGGGCGTCACAAGCTGGCGCAGGCTGGGCCCACCGCCCGGCCGCGCCGCAAAAAAACGGGTTGCTGGACGGCGATCGATTTTTACCGAGTCATCGGCAGCGGGTTCGAAAGGCTTGCGGAAGGGCAGGTTGATGTGCACGACGCCACGTTTCAAGTGCGCAGTGGCATAGGCGCGCGCAGCCAGCGTGCGCAGATTTTCCAGAGCCAGGGTGGGCGGTTCGGCTTCGGGCAGAGGCGCATCGACGCAGAGATCGACATAGTCGCCATAGAGTTTGCTTTGGTCGATGGTTTGGTTGGCGCCGCTATGCCGCAATTCGGGCGGGCGATCGGCAGTCAGGACGATGAGCGGCAGGCGAGATTGATGCGCTTCTATGATGGCGGGGAAGAAATTGGCGGCGGCCGAACCAGATGTGCAGACGACGGCGGCCGGTTCGCCCGTGCCCAGCGCCAGACCCAATGCGAAGAATGCGGCGCTACGTTCATCCAAATGCGAGCTGAGCTGGATCTGCTCTTGGTGCCGCGCCAATGCCAGCACGAGGGGCGTATGACGCGAGCCCGGCGCGATGCATACATGGCGCAGCCCGGCGGCGACCAGCGCGTCTATGAAGTTGTTGGCGTAGATTGTGTTTGGGTTGGGCATGTCACCTTCAAATCTTTTACCACCGAGGACACCGAGGACACCGAGGAAAGATTCAGACGCTAATCCGTTGTATCCCTTTCTTTATGGACAAAACGTTGAAATTGATGAGAAGACCAGTCTTAATACGCGCTACCTTGAGATAAGCTATCAGTTGAGCTTTGTGAATCCCTGTTAGGTCCTTCACAGATTTCAATTCGACGATGACTCTGTCTTCTACAAGTAGATCGGCAAGCATATCGCCGACGATTTCACCCTTGTACAGTACTGACATTCGTTTCTGTTTCTCAAATCGAATTCCGCGTCGCCTAAACTCGACACACATTGCATTCTCATAGACCTGCTCCAGCAGACCAGGTCCCAATTCACTGTGGACGGCTATTGCCGCCCCGATAATTGCGTATGTTAATTCATCTTTCTCGTACATACAGGCATTCCAGTTAGCTATATTTTCCTATCTTTACTCGGTGCCCTCGGTGTACTCGGTGTACTCGGTGGTAAAAGTCTTTGTCTTTTTGTCTTTGTGATTATATGCCTATCATACTCGGCGTCTGCGCATGCGCATCGAGCATGGGGCGGAGCTTGAGCGCGGTTTCGTCCCATTCGGCCTGGGCATGACTGCGAGCGACGATGCCGGCACCGGCGTAGATCCAAACGCGCGACTCTTGCGCGACAGCCGAGCGGATCGCCACCGCGAATTGCCCATCCAACTGCGCATCCAGCCAGCCGACAGGCGCGCCATACCAGCCGCGTGGGATGGGCTCGAGCTGGCGGATTATGCGCAGCGCAGCATTCCGAGGGTCGCCACCCAGGGCGGGTGTTGGATGCAGCGCGTTGGCCAGGGGCAGCAATCCAGACGCCACTTTCAGCCGGGCGCGAATGGGCGTGTGCAAGTGCTGGATGTGGCGCAGCTTGCGCAGGCGGATTTGCTGGACATCCAGCGACCTGGCGAGTGGCGAGAGGCGCTCGCAGATTTTGTCGACGACGATTTGCTGTTCGCTGCGGTCTTTGGCGCTTTGCAGCAGCTGTCTTCCCAACTGCTCGTCTTCTGCTGTGGTTGCGCCGCGTTTGATGCTGCCAGCCAGCGCCATGGTCTGCAACTCTCGCCCGCTGACGGCTGCCAGCAACTCGGGCGAAGCGCCATAAAACGCATAGCGGGGCCGCGGCTCAAACAGGAATCGGTAGCAATCACCGTAGTGATTTGCCAAGTGGCGCAAGATGGGCAGCAAGTTTATCGCGCCAGCAAAGCGCAATTCAGCCGCGCGTGAAAGCACAACCTTGTTCAATTCGCCCGCATGTATGCTGGCTCGCGCTCGGTCGATCATGCGCGTCCAGGCCGCCAGGCTCATGGGATAGTCGATATCCCGCAGATGGCTTTGTTGCTGGTCGCGCCTAGGTAAATTGTCTCGCAGCTGATTGATCTTCGTCCGCAACGCCGCTTCCAGCGCTTTCAGCATGGCAGCTGGCGCTTCGTCTTTTGGTATCTGCGCATTGATGGTGAGCCAGGTTTCGGCCTGGGCGCGGACCAGTTGATAATGCGGCAGCACAAACCAGGCCGGCGTATAGATCGACCAGGTATTGTCGGGCGTGAAGTCGTGGCGAAAGGCGAATCCGCCGAACAAGCGCGGACCTGCCAGCGGCGGCACATTGCCTGCTTGCACGGCGTCTGCAAACAGAGCGCGGGCATCGCGGCTGAGGGTGTCGTAGCGCGCATTGCCCCAGGCGAAGAATTCAGCCGCGCTGCCAGCTCCCGCCAGTTCCAGCGAGCCATCGGCGGAGGCCCAGGCAAAGCGCGCGCCGCCATCGTGCGCTGCCAGAAAGGCCTGGATGCTTATGCGCGGGCAGGGCAGGCTGCAGCTGAGCAGGCGCTCGCCTTGCGAATTTTGCATGGCTAGCGGTAATCGACGCTCTTCAGCAGCAAAGGCAACAGCGCGTCCATGATTTCTTCCTTGCTGGGTTCGCCCGTGTAGACCCACTGGATGACCACATTGTAGATCGCGCCCATCCAGGCATGCGCCACGATATGCGTGTTGACCGGCGCGATCGAACCATCGACGATGGCTTCGTCCAGGTAGGTTTGGATCAACTGGGCGAAGCGGTCGTTGACTTCGAGCCGTTTGCGTTCGAAGACTGTGCCCAAGCCGACCGCTTGCACCAGCAGCAGCTTGGCGGGCCTGCGATATTTGCCGAAAGTTTCTAGCACCGCTTCCAGCGCGGACTGGACTCGTTGAATGCCGGGCGTTTGTTGGTCGATAGCTTCTTTGGCGCGGCGCTCGATCAAGTCGGCAAATTGGTCGACCAAGGCGATGAACAGCTTCTCTTTGTTGGGAAAGTGGAAGTAGATGCTGCCTTTGCTGATGCCGCCTTCGGCCACGATCTCGTCCAGCTTGGTATCGTGGAAGCCCTTGGCGCTGAAGATATTCAGCGCGGCATCAAGAATGCGGTCGCGCGTGGAGCGCCTGTCTGCGGCATGATCGGCCATAAGAACTCACAGTACTGACTGGTCAGTACTGTCATTGTAGCGCAACATCATTTGCCGCTGCAAGTAAGTCTTGCAACAGAATGCCACAGGTTACCCCCACCCCCATAAAGAGGGAGGGGGCTTATGCTCAGCACATTCGCCGCTTTTCTCCCCTTCCCTCACATTTTGGGGGAAGGGGCCGGGGGATGGGGGATTGCGCCGCGGCTAGTCGGAGGCTAGCCCGCTTGTCCAGCCGCCCGCAACGACGCCGGCGGCCACAGCCAGCGCGGCGGCGCTATCGAAGAAAGACTTGACGATGGTCGCGATGAAGTCGTCGCCCTCAGCCGGGCTGACGTCGACCGCGCCTTGAATCGCCGACAGGATGAGCGCGGTGATGAGGCCTACGATGACCGCTGAGATTAACGTCCCCGCGATATTCGCCGCAATATGATGATCCGACGGCGCGTTGGCGGCAATCTGCTTGGCTATGTGCCGCCCCAGGTTCATGCCGGAATTAAGGACCGTGCCCATAACCAGCCCGAATATCAGGCCGCGACCCAGCAGCAAAGCCAAGACGATGCAGACGATAAAGCCGCCGATGGTGAATAGCCCGTGCCGATTCTTGCCCAGGTCCTGCAATTCCTTGGCCATAACCCGTTGCTCCCTCGCTGATTTATGCCTCTATGCTTGTGCCAGATTTACATCCCGTGGCAAGGATATGCTTGGCGTAGTTCAACTTGCCCTTTTTGGTGAGCCTGAAACAGAGGCGCCCTGGCATCTTTTCTTCTGATACTTGTGTCTGGCCGTTTGTCACAAGCGCGTGGACAAAGAGAACATACTTCGCGCGCCCTACCAGCCCAGT
>JAJDZQ010000022.1 GCA_022824565.1 Anaerolineae bacterium
CTGTTGGCGCTAATCCTGCTGCTGGGGTTTATCCTGCGCTGCGCCCATGCCTTCAGCCTGCCGACCGTCAGCGAGTTTACCCGTGGCGGTGGCGACGGCAGTTGGTATTTGGCGAATGGCTACGGCTTCTTCAGCGGGCAAACGCACGGCTGGGTCAATGGCATTGCCTTTTATAATGGCACACTGCGCTCGCCGCCCCTGTATGTGATGTTTGCTGGTTTGGCGCAGCCGGCGCTCCCCCAGCATGAAACCATTATTTTCATGCGACTGCTGCAATGCCTGGCTGGCGCAGCGACCATCTGGCTCAGCGCCCGACTCGCGTTGGTATTGACGAAAGACCGGCGCGCCATGCTGCTGGCGGCGGGGTTGATGGCTTTGCATCCCGCCATGATCATGGAACCGGCCAACATCGCCACAGAAACCCTGTATATCTTCTTCGTTGCGCTGGGCATTTGGCTCTACACGGAATACTTCGTAGCGGCGCAATTGCAAGGAGAGAGACAGCAACTCACGACAACCTGGGCGCTGGCGCTGGCTGGGATGGCGCTGGGCTTGGCTACATTGACGCGGGCGGTTTCGGCATTTTTTCCATTTGCATTGGCGCTGCATTTGTTCCTGCTGGGTCGGCGGCAGCTGATCGGCGACTGGCGGCGCGCCTGCCTGATTTTTCTGCTCTGCTATGGCGCGATTGTTTCAACCTGGACGCTGCACAACCTGATTTTGTGGGACCGCCTGGTGATTGTCAGCGACCAACTGCTGGGCACATTGTGGCGCGGCGCAGAAGCCAACGATGGCTCGCCCCAGCACAATGACGCGCTGCTGCTGGAAGGCGTCGAATTGCCCGAAGACGATTGCGAAGTCGACTGCAAATACCAACATCCGCCAGAACTGTTTCTGCGCAGGATTGGCGATATTGTCGGCGGCGACCCGGCGGGATTCGTCGCTCTGCGCGCATCGGAGCTTGGCTATGCCATTGTTCAGCCGCATGGAACGACCGAGCTTGGCGGGACGAGCGTCTGGGCAGCGGCGCGACAATGGCTGGCGGAGGACCGAACGTTGGGGGGAGTCTTGGATATCCTGCGCGTAGAAGGCTTCGTCAGCAAGCTGCTGGTGTGGGTTTTTCACGATATCGCCCTCGTCTTCGGTGCGCTGGGCCTGTGGCTGTCGCGCAGGCGCTGGCAGATGGCGCTGCCCCTGGCGAGTTTCGCGCTGTATACGATCGCCGCGCATCTGGCTTTGCTGGCTTTGCCACGTTACATATTCCCAATCGAATTCGCGCTGATGGTCTTTGCGGCGGCGGCTATCGTGCAACTGACAGACCGGCGGACGCGAGGAGAAGACCGCGCATGAAGATTTATACGAAGACTGGCGATGATGGCACGACGGCTCTCTTCGCTGATGGGCGCGTGCCGAAGCATCATCTGCGTGTGGAAGCGTATGGCACAATAGACGAGTTGAATTCCCTGCTGGGTGTCGTCCGCGCGGCAAGCCCAAGCCAGCAAACCGATGCCTGGCTAGAGATTGCCCAGAATCAACTATTTCATCTGGGCGCAGATTTGGCGACGCCGCGTTCTGCCAAGTCCAGTTGGGTCACGCGCATCAGCCAAGACGAAATTGACTGGCTGGAAGCGAGCATCGACCAAATGACGGAGCAACTGCCGCCGCTGCGCAACTTTGTGCTGCCAGGTGGATCGCCAGCTGCGGCACAACTGCAAGTTGCCCGCGCCGTATGCCGCCGCGCCGAGCGCATCATGACCGCGCTGGGTCAAAGCGCCGAGATCGGCTCCGCTGCGCTGGCTTATGTCAATCGTCTGTCGGACTGGCTATTTACGCTGGCGCGCTACGAGAATAAGCAGGCTGGCGAGAGCGAGACCAAATGGGGTCTGCAATTGTGATGATGCCGGAGGTGGGAGTCGAACCCACACACCCGAAGGTACACGAGTTTGAGTCGTGCGCGTCTGCCAATTCCGCCACTCCGGCTCTAGCCTGGGCAGTCTACGCCAGCAGCGGTGGCTTGTCAATAGACGAGCGGGCAAGAGCATGAGTCGCATCGCCAATTATTGCGCTGTATGCGGCGGCAGGTTGATCCAAGAACAGCACAGCGGACGCATCCGTCCATTTTGCCAGCTATGCCAGCGGCCAACTTACTTCGACCCCAAAGTCGCTGTGATCATTTTCGCCTTGCGCGCCGAGAAAGTCCTGCTGATCCAACGCGCCGTCGATCCAGGCGCAGGCAAGTGGGCGCTGCCAGCCGGCTTTGTCGACTATGACGAAGCGCCAGAAGACGCGGCCATTCGCGAAACACGGGAAGAGACTGGCTTGCAGGTGGCGATTCGCAAGCTGCTGGCGGTCTTCCCCAAACGCGATGCTGGCTTGGCGGATATCGCCATTGCCTATCGCGCAGAAATCATCGGTGGCGAAGCGAAAGCCGGCGATGATGCGGCAGCTGTGGGCTTTTTTGCAGCCGACCAACTGCCGCCACTGGTCTTTTTTCCATCCATCACACTGGTGGCACAGTGGCGCGCTGGCGACTTGGCGCTGCAAACTTGATTCAATCCTGTCTGCGTCCCAAACCCAGCACATGCATGATTCGGCTGGCGACAGCGAGCAAGTAGCTGTAGAGAATGGTCGCCCGAACGCGCGTGGCATTGCGCCCATCATCCAGCGCCTGATAGAGGGCTTTCGCTGCTTTGAAGTGGCTGCGCGCCGCGGCAAATTCCCACTGCGATTGATGAACCGCGCCCAGCGCATACAAATAGCGCGCTTCATAAGCCGGATTGCCAACCGCCCGCGCCTTCTCGACCGCCCGACCATAAAAACTGATAGCGAGTTCTGGTTTGCCGCGCAGTTCTTGCCACTGCCCCAGCATGCCCAATGTGTACATTTCGTAGGGACCGTGCTCGACATCTTGCGCCAGCGCCAGCATTTGGTCGAGGTAGGCGCGCGCCTCGCCCAGGTCTTGCGCCGCCAGCATAGTCATCGTCAGGGTATACAAGCGCATGAATTCATGAAATATCGCTTCCAGGCCGCGGCTGACTTCCAGCGCGATCAATTGTTGTTCCATTCCGCGGTCGAATGTGTCGACATCCTGCGCCAGGATGACGCCCTGCTGCCCAATGATGACGCTCTCCAGCAGGCGGTCGTTGGCAGATTGGGCTTTGCGCAGCGCGACCAACAAACCATCGCTGGCTTTGTTGTGATCGCCTTTGCGGATTAACGCATTGGACAGCAGCAGAATCCCCCGCGCCTCGAGTTGTTCATCATTCAGCTCGCGCGCGATATCGATGACGCGCCAGGCCTGCTTGCTGGAATCGGCCGGGCTGGCGGCGATTTCGCCCATACCCAGCAGCGCCTGCGCATAACGCCGCATGTCGCCAGCTTCAAAGGCGATATCAACAGCGCGCCGATAATCGTCAAATGCCTCGCCAGTCTGGAAGTACCCTTCGCGAGCCACCCGCGCGCGCAGATTCAACGCATCTACAACCAGGCTGGCGGAACGAATCTGGTCGGCGCGCTCCAGAGCCTGCGAGCTGTAATCGCGAGCGAAGTCAAAATGCCCCAGCGAGCACTGCGCATCTGCCAAGCCCAACAGCGCGATGACCTCGATGCTTTGCCGTTTCTCGCGCCGCGCCAGGGTCAGCTCGACATGGCAACGGTCGACAATCTCGTGGAATGCGCCCGCTTTCATCAGTTGGCGGATGTCGTAGCGCAGGCTATCGGTCTTGGTCGGCATTGGCGGCTCGTCCCTTGTCATAGACAGTCTTGTTTATTATACGGCTAACGGCGCAAAATGACGCGAGCAATGCGGCTGGTCCAGACCATGGATGAGGCCGGCAACAGCCAGCTAAAAAGCCAGAACAGACGTCTCGGTCGCGCTTCGGGCGGATAAATCGTCATCGCCTGCTCAAAGTGTAGACGCGCGCGCCTGCGATCGCCCTGTTGCCAGAGATACAAAGCGAGCATGTGATGGCGCGATGCTTCCTTGCTGTCGAACTCGTCGGCGCTCATGCAGGCTTCCCAGCCATAGTCGCGCGCATTTTGAACTGTCTTCAGCCGCCCCCAGGCACCGCGCAGTTTGTCATCGGAAAGCATGTCGGCGTGCATGCGGCGCAGCACCAGGCGCTGGTCGATGCCATAAAACTTGTGCTGCCTGGCCAGGCGCAAGAAAAGATCCCAGTCTTCTGCGCTGCGAAAACGGGTGTCAGCCTCGAAGCCACCGACCGAGCGCAAAGCCTCGGCGCGATACATGCTGGAACTAATCAAAATGTGGCAGCCCGTCTTGGCTAGCAGCTCGCAAAACGGATTTATTGAAAAGCGCTCGAAAGGCGGCGTGTCTTGGGGCGTGGTCCCGTCTGGCGAAACAAACTGGTAGTGCGAATAGACCACCGAGATTTCTGGATGGTGGCTGAAGACCTCCAGGCAGATGGCGATTTTTTCCGGCAGCAATTGATCATCGGCATCGAGAAAGTGGATGAATTCGCCGCGCGCCTCGGCGATGCCACGATTCCGCGCGATGCCGGGTCCTTGATTGGCCTGGCTGATCAAGCGGATGCGCGCACCATATTTTCGGCGCAAAAAGGGGATTGTGTCGTCGCCGCTGCCATCATCGACCACAATGATCTCGCAATGTGGGTGTGTCTGCGCCAAGCCGCTGTCAATGGCGTCGCAGACAAATTGCCGGCGATTGAAAGTCGGGATGATAATACTGACGAGCGGCTCATCGGTCATGGTTCACGCAGGACCTACTGTTGGGCGGCCAGCGATGTTGCCAGCGATCCAGCCGAAACGATTGCGCGCTGTTTGCACCTGCCACCAGCGGTTGCCTTCCTTAGCGTATGGACCCGCGAAGACCGCGACATAATCGCCCCACAGTAGCGAGTCCAGGATGTCCGCGCCGGTATCGGGCGATTCGCGCAGATGCAAAGCGCTGACAATCACCCGCAATTGCTGACCAGGAAAATAGGCTCCGCCGCGGATGACTGCCTCGGGGACCGCCACGACCTCAGCTGCAGCCTGGCTAAATTGAGGATGGCTGGCAAGCTGGCTGGCATCGTCAATCGCGCCGGTTGCTGTTTTCAGCAGATATTGCCGCCCCGACACAGTCAGCACCACTCCGCTGCGATCGGCAAGCCAACGAACCTGGTCTGGCGCGGAATCGCCTGCGAATGCCGAGATGCGCCTGCCCTGCTG
The DNA here is from genome assembly GCA_022824565.1 of Anaerolineae bacterium. Taxonomy (GTDB): domain Bacteria; phylum Chloroflexota; class Anaerolineae; order Aggregatilineales; family Phototrophicaceae; genus UBA6055. The sequence continues at coordinate 5,191 of JAJDZQ010000022.1, forward strand.
GTCGACCAGCGCCAGCGGCCCGCTGTCTGGCTCGCCCGGTCTGCCCAGCGCGACTACTTCGCCAGTGGGCAAGCGCGCGGCATCTTGCAGCCACAATCCCTGCGCCGTGCCATCCAAAATCACGCGCTCGTTCGTCAGATCGGCATTGACCTGGGCGACCACGACTCGGCCATCGGGGCGGCGGCCGCTGACGATAATGTGGCCCGCATCCAGATCCCAATGGCCATAATCATAACGGACCAAGGGCGGCGCGTCATTGGCATAGCTTGGGTCGGCCACGGCGCGCGCCAGAGCCAGGGCATTGCGGTCCTCGTCTGGCAGGTGCAGTGTCAACAGCAAACGCGCATCGCCGGGCTTTGGCGACCACTGCACATTGCGGGTTATCCAATGTCGCGCGCTGCTCGGATTAACAAAGCTGCAGGGACGATAGCCCGCATGTGCGCAGTCGCGGATGACCTGGGATGTCGCGCCATGCACAGGATGCGCTTCTGGCTGCCAGAACCAGACGCCCGCCCCGCTATTGTCCAAGCCGGCCGGCGTGTCGATGCGGAAGCTGAATCTGCGCCCGTCTGCCGACCAATCCAATTCCACCACCAGATGTTTGTTGCGCTCGCTGCTCTCGATGTTCATGGAATAACCGGCATGAAATGGTGAAGAGGCCAATTCCAGCGCTTGTGCCGCGCCCGGCGCACGAAAACGCAATATGCCTTTTTGATCTGTGTACAAGTAGCTGCTGTTGTCGGTCGGATTGGGCGAGAACAAGCGCACACCGTCGGTCAAACGGATATCGTCAATGGCGAAAGGCTGCCCCGGCTGCACCTCGTATGCAAAGGCAGAAGCAGCGCTGGTGCGCAAAACCTGTGACTGTATGGACGGTGGCGGGATCTGCTCGCGCAGCAGATCGTAGCGCACCGAGACAGTTGGCTGGGCAGGGGTGGCTGTCGGCGAGGGAGATGGCGTGGCAAGCCCACGCTGTGGCGAAGTGGCTATGGCGGTAGATTCCGCTGCTGGCGTGGCTGTCCAGAATTGCGATGGATCGGGCACTGCCGTCCAGGTCGCCGGTTGGGTCGAGCGCGGACTTGGCGATGCGCCCAAACCCAGGTCCGTTGCGATTGCGCGCGTTGGCGTGGGGCTGGTTGGCTGCGTCGCCGTTGGCAGCTGCGGCGGGATTGTGGTGCGTGTTGGCGCTGGCTGGACAGCTGTTGCGACCGGCGTGCCAAGATCGCTGGGCACCAAGGTGAGCGTTCTATCGGGCTGACGCAATGTGCAGGCGCAAGCGACGCAACACACAAGCAGCCATCCGAACCCCTTTCCAGCCAATCTGCGCAAGTCGGGACCTCTACGCCGCGCTGCACTGCCACATAGACGAGCAGCCTGCAACTCGGCGCGCTCAGGTTTGCAGCAATCTCTCCAGCTCGTCGGTCAACGAAGCCTCATCGAGGGCACCCCACCAGCGCCCGACGATTTCGTCATTGGCGTTGACCAGCACATACTGCGCCTGGGCGGTGATTCCCAGTTGACGGCGCGTATCATTCAGATCTCTGTCATCCAGGTCGAGCCGTACAAATTCGATCCTGCCGGCAAATGTCTCTTCGAGTCCGCGCACGGCGGGCTCATTGCGGCGGCAAGTCGGTCACCAATTCGCCCATGAATCGTATAATTTGAAGGCAGCGACCGCCACTGGCGCATCAGTTTTTGCGGCTGGCGCTGGTTCTCCGCTCAAGACAGCTGCAATGGAATCGCAGCCACTCAAAGCCAGCAAAGCCAACAGCAAGGTGGCGAACAATCTAAGCCGGTTCTTCATCCTATCGTCCTCGCGTATTCAGTTTGTCAATCAATCAGATGAATTGTAACGCCGATTGCTTACAAAAGCTAACGGTTTTACGTCCGCGCTTGGGCAAGCATGCCATCAGCAAATTGCAGCTCGGCGTGCCGGCGGCGATAGGTCAAGGGCTGCGTCAACTCATGCGCATCGAACCAGGCAACCAGCTTCGCCAGGTATTCGCGCAGCGGCGTGTATTGAATGCCCAGCTCGGTCTTGCTGCGCTGGTTGTCGAGAGCGCTCATCCACTTTTCGCTGAATGTGCAGCAGTCGGGCAAAAAGCCGTTGGCCACCAGCTCGCTGCGATTGGCGAGCACACTGCAAGCGCTCGCGCCCATGATATCCGCCAGCAGCGCCACAAAGTCGGCGTGACTGATGTGCTCGTCCTGGGCGATGTTGTAGGCGGCGCCCAGCCCGGCATCGGTCTCGATGAGGCGCATGACCGCCTCGACGACATCCAGCGCATAGACATGATTCAGCGCATAGTCGGGCGTTAGCGGCACGAGGATGGGTCCCCCATCGCGCAGACGCAGGTAATAATTGAGCAAGCGGCTATACGGATCGCGCGCGCTGTTGACCATGGGCAGGCGCAAGGTGGTGTGTGGGAAGCGATCGCGCTCCCATGCCTCCGCCAGCCGATCTTCGACTTCGCGCTTTTGCATGCCATAGCGCCATTCTTCCCAGGCATAGGAATTGGCTTTGGGCTCGGGCATCAGCCGCCCAGCATAATCGTCTTCACGAAATGGACGGTCTATGCCTGCGCGCACCAGATAGACTTGGCCGCTGCTGATTGCAACATAGCGTTCGATATTGTCCTGGAATAGCTCGATGGCTGTTTGCGCCTCGTCGCCGCTGTAGAGCACAAAGTCGACCACGATGTCGAAGCGCTTTGCCAGCAGCGCGCGCCGCATCTGCTTGTGATTGCCGCGATCGGCATGCAGCCTGTGGATTCCGCGCGGCAAATCGTCTTTGGTGATGCCGCGGTTGAGCAGCGTCAAGTCGTAGCCGGCCTCATAGACGCGCCGCGACAGGTAATAGCCCATGTTGCGCGTGCCACCGATGATTAGAATCCGTTTCGTCATGTTGGCAGCCCCCGCTATAGCCGTGACAAGCGCTTCTGACTGCTGTGCCCACATTGTTCATTGTAGCAGGGGAAAGCTCCCAAACAGCCAAAGCCGGCGCGACTTTGTACATTTTGCACGCAACGGTACCCCTCGATGGATGGGAGTGCTTAGAATCGTGGCTATGCCAGCATATGCCCCCCTTCCCACATAAAGAGGGCTGGACAATTTTTTCTACCCCATCCCCGGCCCTTCCCCATATCAATGGAGAAGGGGGACTCGCCGAGAAACCAGCGCAATACTTGCTAATCTGCAAGAAATCGAGCATCAGAGTTCATCTTCTCTACATGCGCGCCCCCTCCCTGATGCTTCGGGGAGGGGGTTGGGGGGTGGGGTAGACCCTCACATGCGCGCCCTTGGAAACCTGTCCTGTCCTCCCCCATTTTGGGGCAAGGAGCTGGGGGATGGGGGCGTGGTTGTCAGAACCGAAGAATCACAACTCCCCGCGCAAGCTGTCCCTTGCTGAATGCGCGAGCCAATCGCTATACTGCTTGCCTGGCGAGCTGCATCAGACGCGGCAAAGGCAAGAGGCCCCGTAGCTCAATTTGGCAGAGCAAGCGACTCTTAATCGTTAGGTTGAAGGTTCGAGTCCTTCCGGGGTCACACAGTTCTACTCCCCTCAGTCCCCCCATCGCAATGGGGGGAGGGTCGCCGCGAGATATCCAAGTGTCTTGCCCCGCGGGGATGCGCCCAAAATCCGCATGTGCCTTCGCCCCTCCCTGATGCTTCGGGGGAGGGGTAGATTCTGTCAGCCAATCGCGCGCTGTAAGGCATCCCGATAGCCGCGCAACATGCGCTTGCTGATGGCCGCATCGGGCAGCAGCAGCTCGCCACCATGATACATGCCGGCATAGACTTCCAGCTCGGTGGGAACGCCCGCCGCCATCAGACGCTGGGCATAAGCGATGTCTTCGTCGCGGAAGAGATCTGCGGTGCCGACAATGACAAAAGCCGGCGGCAGCCCGCTCAGGTCGGTGGCGCGCGCAGCCGCTGCATAGGGCGATACCTTGTCGCTGCCATATTCGTCGCCCAGATACATCCGCCAGGCTTTCAGCGAGACATCGCGATTCCACACAGTCGGATGCGTGACTTCGTGGCCAGAGGGCGTTTCATGGGTATCGTCAATCATGGGATAGATCAGCATCTGAAAAGCCAGCGCAGGTCCCGCTTGATCGCGATTGTAATGCGCCAGCCCCGCCGTCAAACCGCCGCCCGCGCTCGCCCCGCCGATAGCGATTCGGCTGGTATCGACACCCAGTTCGTCCGCATTGTCCACCAGCCAGGTCAAGCCGGCGAAGCAATCGGCCACGCTGTCTATGTAGGTCGATTCCGGCGCGAGTCGATAATCAACCGAGACGACCGTGCAGCCGACCTGCTCGGCAAAGCCAATGACATTGGCGTCATCGCGCGCGCTGCCGATGATGTAGCCGCCGCCATGAATCCACAGCAAGCCCGGGCGCGGCGCCGGAGTTGGCGGCTGGTAGATGACGATGGGCAAATCGCCACCGGGACCAGGGATGGCGCGCTCGGTGATGGCGACATCGGTAGGCGGCAGGATGGCTGCCAACTGCTCCATGATCGCGCCGAACATTTGGCGAGCGAGTGGCGGATCATCGCCGATAGCTGTGATGAGCTCGGCGGGGAACATCTCCAAGCCGGGTTTGAGTTCGGGGTCAACTTGGTCTACGAAGGACATGGGGAGCCTCTTGTCAATGTGTGGGTGAACAGAGGGAATCTGACTGTGGCTGGAGTGTAGCGCGGTTTGGTAGACTGTGGCAAACAGGTGAAAATGAGGGAGTGGTGACTTGGCGGTTATGATGTACTAGGGTTATGAATACCTGTCCTGATTGTCAAGATACACAAAAGCAAGTCAAAGCTGGCTTCAGGGTGATACAGCAAGTCCTGGATGCAGTCCAAAAGCTCATACGGATTGTGGCGGCGAATAGATCGCTTTATCCTCTTGAATACTTGGCTTGAACTCGCCAAAACCTTGCGGCCTTTTGATGAAATGCCAAATTCGGACTATGACAAATTTTAGTGGCGCTACTGAGACTAGACCATGCAGTAGTCAAGCAACCGCTCACTTTGTGCTAGATAGCAAAATGTACCTGCCGAGCACTTATAGTTTCTGTAGATTTAGTCACAGATGAATAAGCTACTTGCCTACCGCCCGCCAAACCCAGTCGCCATGACCGCGCGGGTGATCTGCCGCTGGAAGATGATGTACACCACCAGCACCGGCACCGAGCTCACCACCGCACCCGCCATGACGATGCCCTGGTAGCTCCAGTATTCGCCCAGGAAGACCACCAGCCCGACCGGCAAGGTGCGCATCTCATCGGAATTGAGCACGACCAGGGGCCAAGTGAAATCGTTCCAGATGAAGAGGAAGGTGAAGATGCCCAGCGTGGCCACGGCCGGGCGCGAGAGCGGCAGAAAGACGCGCCAGTAGATGCCGAATGCGCTGGCGCCATCGATGACAGCCGCTTCCGCCAGCTCGCCCGGGATGGCGAGGAAGAATTGGCGCATGAAGAAGACGCCGAAGAAACCGGCCAGCGG
>JAJDZQ010000052.1 GCA_022824565.1 Anaerolineae bacterium
ATGAACTGTTACATGCTATTGCCTAGCATCAGCGCTTGTAGACAGCCAGGATGGTCGGGACAGCCTGCAACGATGGCTGCATATAGTCTGCAGCGGGCAGCGACAGCATGGTCGATCGGCCGCCGTCCAGGTTGAATGCCGTGACGATATCCAGGTCGGCTGAAGCCAGGAATGCGCTCAACTGCTGCAGCGACGGACCAAGATAGGGCGCGATTATGACGAGAATGCGACCCTGACTATCCTGCGCGATGACGCTGCGCCGATTGCGTTCCGCTCCGCGCGGGTCGGTATAGGCCTGTTTGCCGTTTTCGACCAGCAGCGGGTAGCCCTGCACAACCTGTTCACTGGGCTGTAGCGGCAGGCCAGCATGATTGGGGACGACAGCTGCCTCGCCATCGCGAACCAACAAGCTGCCGCCCAGCTGGCGATAGGCTTCGCCATGCGCGTGGCCATCGCTGACGACCAGCCCCATTGCCCGCCGCGCCGCGTCAAAGTAGTTGGCATTGACAATGAGGCTGGCAGCTGGCTCTTGCGCCCGCCACCCCGCCAGACTTTGCGCTGCGCCAGGTTGATAGATGGCGCGGAATCGATATTGCTTTGGGTCTATGCGCACGACAAACAACTGCGCGCTGGCGTCATTGAGCGGCAGCAGACTGCGGATTTGCATACCCGGCGCAATCTGCTGCCAAGGCGGCGCGAAAGGCATAGGCAGGTCGACCAGGCTGCAGCCCGCCAGGAGCATCAGCAGGACAGCCAGGCATGACATTCGCGCGAGCCAGGCCGCAATCCAGAGTCTGCGCTGCAAATTGCTGTGCTGCCCGGCTGGCTGCCCAGGATGATTCACGATGCGAAGGTTGCGCAACCGCTCAGGCCAGCAAGTGGGCAATGCCGCGAATCCGCTCGACCGCTGCTTTCAGCTTGTTGATGTCATCGGCGAAGGAGAAGCGAATGTGCGCGTCGCGGCTGATGCCAAATGCGCTGCCGGGCACGCCCACCACCACCGCTTCTTCCAAAATGATATTGGCCACTTCTGCGCTGGATTTGCTGGTTTCGTCGACTTTCGGGAAAGCGTAGAACGCACCTTCAATCGCCGGGCTCGACATGTTGGGGATGCTGTTAAAGGCGCTGACCATATAGTCGCGACGTTCTTCATAGGCGCGGCGCATGACCTCGACGCAATCTTGCGGACCGGTCAAGGCGGCCACGGCAGCATGTTGGGTGAAGGTGGCGGCCGCGGTGGCAGTCTGCGAATTGAACATGCCCGCCACATTGATCAGCGAGCTGGGTCCGGCCAGCCAGCCCAAACGCCAACCCGTCATGGCGTAGGCTTTGGACATGCCATTGATGACCACCACGCGCTCGGATATTTCTGGGATGGAAGCCAGCGACACGGCCGGTCGGCCGTCGAAATTGAGCTTTTCATAAATCTCGTCGGAGATGATGTACAAGTCTTGCTCCAGCGCCAGGCTAGCGATCGCTTCCAGTTCCTGCGCTGAAAGCATGTGCCCGGTCGGGTTGCAGGGCGAATTGACGATGATGGCTTTGCTGCGTGGCGTGATGTGCTCGCGCAGCTGTTCGAGGCGCAGTTGGTAGCCATCGGCGCTGCTGGTCTCGATGGGGACGGGCACGCCGCCGACCATGGTGACGATAGACGGATAACTGACCCAGTAAGGCGCTGGGAAGAGCACTTCGTCGCCGGGATCGAGCATGGCTTTCAGCGCCAGGAAGAGCGCCAGCTTGCCGCCGGGCGTGACGATAACGCCGCTGCCGGGGTCGACACGCACCTGGTTTTCGCGCTGCATTTTGTCGGCGATTGCCTCCAGCAGCGGGCGGATGCCTTTCGAAGGCGCGGCATAGCGGGTTTCGCCATCGCGCATGGCTTTGATGCCAGCCTCGACGATATGCGTTGGCGTATCAAAATCCGGCTCGCCACCGGCCAGGCCGATAACCGCGTGTCCCTCAGCCGCCAGTTGCTTGGCTTTGTCATTCATGGCGATAGTCGGCGACTTGCCGATTCGCGCTGCCAGTTGGGTCGGTGATGGCATTGCTCGTCCTCGTCTCTGCACTCATTCACATCAGCCTCTCAGTGTAGCCGTTTTTCGCTTGCATGACAGGGTTGGTCGCGCGCGCCTTGATTGCACTGGCCAACCTGGCGCATAAGCTTTGCCCCTGCAGCATCCCCATTACCCCAGAACGAGGGAAAAGAGTTTTTTCAGCGGTTCAGTAGATCTTGAAGCCCCTCCCTCATTTTGGTGGAGGGGTTTGGGGTGGGGGCATGTGAGGGTCTACCCCACCCCCCAACCCCCTCCCCGAAGCATCAGGGAGGGGGAGCGCATTTAGAGAAGATGAATGCTGATGCTCGATTTCTTGCAGATTAGCAATAAACGCACAGGTTTCTCGACGAGTCACCTTTCCCCATTGATTTGGGGAAGGTCCGGGGGATGGGGTAGAAAAAACTGTCCTGTCCTCAGTTCAATTTGGAGAATGGGTTTGGGGTGGGGGGATAGACCCTCCCTCATTTTGGGGGAGGGGTTTGGGGTAGGGGGATAGCGCGGCATCTGCTACAATGCTCGCGGACAAATCGTTGATCCAAACTGGTTCCATATACGAAAGGAATTTACCCATGTCAAGACGATCTGTATTCATCCTGCTGGCTTTGCTGCTGGCGCTGCTGACTGCGCTGCCGAGCCTGGCGCAGGACAATGTCGATATCTATGGGCGCGAACTGCCTGCCGATGCCGCTCCCTATGAGATGCAGGTATATCGCAACCTCTGCGACTCGGCGCGCCAAGAAACTTCTCTCTCCTCGATCGTCACAGTCTATTCGCGCATCTGCAGCACGGGCGCGTTCGACAAGTTCTCCGATTCGCTGGTCGTATTGGACAACAACATGAACATCATCCCGTCCGCCGCCACAGACTGGTCGGTGTCCGAAGATGGCAGGACCTGGACATTTAACCTGCGCGGCGACCAAATGTGGAATGATGGCACGCCTGTAACCGCCAATGACTGGGTCGCCAGCTGGCGGCACATGGCGAATCCCGACAGCGCCTACGATTTCGTCTGGCTGTGGCTGGGCATCATCGATGGCTGGGACGAGGCGGTCGCTGGCGAGATCCCGGTCGAAGAGATCGGCTTGGAGGCGATTGACGACAACACATTGGCGGTAACCACGCAAGTGCCCTTCCCGCCGCTGCCGGCTACCTTCTTCTTCTGGCCGCCCATGCAAGCCAAAGCCCTCGCGGAGATTGGCCCTGACTACATCCTCGACCCCGAGACGCATGTAACATCGGGTCCTTTTGTCCTGCGCGAATTTGAACCCGGCAGCCATGCCGTGCTCGAAGCCAATCCCGATTATGTCGGTCCGCGCACACCCTGGTTGCGGCGCATGGAATTCGTCTATGGCGACATGCTCAACAGCAGCTTCCTGGCATTCCAGGACCACGAAATCGACCAGGTGCACCAGTCTTTGCTTAGCCCGGCCGACTTTGAGGTGATCTTCGCCGATGAGGTCATGGGCGCCAATTATCGTCAGCACGCCGGCGACTTCCGCACCGACTACCTGCTGATGGACACCTACACCGAGCCTTTCAGCGATGTCAATGTTCGTCTGGCATTTGCCAAGGCGCTGGACCGCGAAAGCATCGTTGAGAGTGTCGTCGGCACGACAGTCGGCATCCCCGCCTATTCTTTCCTGGCGCCGGGCTTCCCCGCTTCCAACAGCGCTGGCCTGCAAGACATCCAGGATTTTGACTGCGAAGCCGCGCAGGGTCTGCTGGCTGAGGCTGGCTATGCCGGTGGCGAGGGCTTCCCCGCGACTGAACTGGCGCTGCGTGGCGAATCGGCCTTCATCCAGGACTGGTTCATCGCCGCCGCCGCTTCCATCAGCCAATGCCTGAATGTCGAAATCACCGTCAACAACCTGGAATTCCAGGATTACATGACGCGCCTGCTGGAACGCCCGACCACCTTGCAATTCGGCGGCGTCTCTTATGGCATGGATTACCTGGACCCCGCCAACATGATGGGCGTTTGGGTATCGACAGGGCGGCATTCGTGGCGCAACGAAGCCTTCGACAACCTGGTGCGCGAAGCCAACTCCTTCACCGGCGATCCAGCCGAACGCATCGCCATGTACCAGGAAGCCGAACGCATGATGGTCGAAGATGTCGGCGGCATCTTCCTCGTGCACCGCATCCAGGGCGATCTCTGGCAGCCCTACATGGGCGCCACTGGCAACTGCTGGGAGCCCGACCGCCAGGGTTTGGCGACCACGCACTGGGGCAACGAACACTGCTGGGGTGATTATTACATCACCAGCGATGTGATGGATTACGATACGCATCGCAGCCAGTAGCCGCTAAGCAAGATTTGCAGATGGGGGCGGGCGCTTTGCTCGCTCCCATTCCCCTGCGCTGCCCGCCTGTCACAGAGGTATCCCCCGCCAAATGCTCGGTTATATTTTGCGCCGATTGCTTTCGTTGTGTTCTGTGCTGCTGGTCGTTTCGGTGCTCGTTTTTGTTTTGATGAATCTGGTGCCCGGCGGTCCTTTTACATTGGCTGACCGCGGTTATAGTGGCGCGGCGCTGGAAAATCTGGAACGCAAATATGGCTTGGACAAACCCATCCATGTGCGCTACATCAATTACCTAACCAGCGCGCTGCAGCTCGACTTTGGCAATTCATTCTCTGTGGCTGGCAATCCGCCGGTCACCGAACTGATCGCGCGCATCTGGCCCGTCACTTTTCAATTGGGGCTGTATACCATCTTGCTCTCCTTTGGGCTGGGCATCACGATGGGCATCGTCGCCGCCTATCATCACAACGGCCTCGTCGACAACCTGGTTACCTTCGTGGCGACCGCGGGCATCGCCGTGCCCAACTTCATCATTGCGACCTGGTTCTTGCTTATCTTTGGCTTTCAAAATGGCTGGGGTGTCGAAAGCAAGTGGATCATCGGTCCCATCGTGCCAGGCGGCGCGGCCATTTTGTCTTGGGATTACTTCTTGCCCGTATTGACTTATGCGCTTGCGCCACTGGCTTTGGTATCGCGCTATACCCGTTCCAGCTTCAGCGATGTGTTGACTGCCGATTTTATCCGCACAGCTCGCGCCAAGGGCTTGTCCGAGCGCTTTATCATGCTGCGCCATGTCTTCCGCAACGCGCTGATCCCCATGATCACCGTGCTGCTGCCACAAATCCCCAACCTGCTGACTGGTTCGCTCTTCATCGAAGTCGTCTATGGCGTGCCGGGTTTGGGCAAGTTTTTCGTGACCAGCATCTTCAATCGCGACTATCCGATGATTATGGGCTTGGTGTTGCTGATCGCGCTGTTGTGGGGCTTGACTTATCTCATAACCGACATTCTCTATACCGTCATCGACCCGCGCATCCGCCTGGGCGAAACCAAGGGAGCGTGACAATATGCCCGACGGCATAGAAAACCGGCTGCCTGTGCTCGAGGCGGAACAGCTGGAACAGCGCTCGCTGCTGCGCGATGCCCTGCGCCGCTTTCGGCAAAATCGTCTGGCTATGTTGGGCGCGCTGGTGCTGGCTCTGCTGGTTTTCACCGCCGTTTTCGCCGAGCTAATCGCGCCATATGGGCTGAATCAGGTCGATTTTAGCATCGTGCGCCTGCGGCCTTTTATAGACATCAATCATATCCTGGGTGGTGATGGCGTCGGGCGCGACTTTTTGACGCGGCTCATCTATGGCGCGCGCACATCGCTATTTGTCGGCTTGCTGGTGCCGCTGCTCTCCTTTGGCTTTGCAGTGCCGCTGGGGGCGCTGGCCGGCTACCGTGGCGGCCGCTGGGATTTCATGATTCTGCGCGTTATCGAGATCGCCACCGCTATCCCGCCGCTGCTCTTCGCCATGTTTCTCATCAGCATCACCGGCGCTGGTTTGGGCAATGTCATCTTTGTGTTGGCCATCACCTCTTGGATCGAGCCAGCGCGCATCTCTCGTGCGCAATTCCTGAAGCTTCGCGAGACCGAGTTTGTCCAGGCTGCGCGGACGCTGGGCGCGAGCGAATTTCAGATCATCACGCGACACATATTGCCCAACTCGCTGACGCCCCTGCTGGTTTCTTTTACATTTGCGGTGCCGCTGGCCATCTTTGCCGAAGCCGGCTTGAGCTTTTTGGGAATCGGCATCACCGAGCCAACCGCAAGTTGGGGTAAAATGGTGGGGGGAAGCGTAAAGTCGTCGACCGTCGTCGTCGACTATCATCTGGCGCTATTCCCGACTCTGCTGGTGGCGCTGACGATGCTGAGTTTTTCTTTCGTTGGCGATGGCTTGCAAGAAGCGCTGGATCCGGCGCGTGGCGATTGATGGGAGTTTGCGATGAAGCGATCTGGCATCCTTGGGCTGGTGGTATGTTTATGTGTCGCGCCAATTTTGGCTGCATGCAGCAGTGGGCCCGCGTCCACACCGACGAATCCCCCGCCGACGAGTACGCCTTTCCCCACCTTTGCCTATATCGAGCCGACAACCGAAGGCGTCTTCGAGACCGACGCTGCCGATAGCGACGTTGCATCGACAGCCAGCATAGAGTTGGACGCGAAACTGGTCGGGCGCGGACGAGGTCGCTACGAGGCTTTGGCCTGCGGCAGCTGTCACGGTGAAGATGGCGAAGGCACCAGCCAGGGCAAAAGCCTGCTGCAATTTACCTTGCCCGAAGAAGACTTCATCACCTTTGTCCGTTCGGGTGGCGAGCTGGGAACCAGCCATCAATATTCCACCGACCGACTCAGCAACAGCGGCTCGCGGAATCTGTATCAGTATCTGGTTTCTTTGGCGCAAGGCAGCTGAGTCCAGCGACGGGTATGGTCCATTCTGAACAAGCGGCGCTGCGTGGCGAACCCAGTTATGTGTGGCGGGCTGGGCAAGAGCGGCGCTTGCAGATGATGGCGCGCTGGGCGCAATTGAGCGATGCGCGCGTTTTGGTGGCGGGTTGTGGGATCGGCATGTATGCGCAGAAGATCCGCCAACGTTACACAGCCCGGGTAGATGGCTTTGATATTGAATTCGAACGGGTTCGCAGCGCGCGGGCAGCCGGACTTCCCGCATTGACAGCCGCCGGCGAGCATATCCCATTCGCGGCGGGCAGCTTCGACACAGTGTTGTCTCACGAGGTTCTGGAACATGTTGTGGACGACCGGCGCGCTCTGAGCGAGATGTTGCGCGTCACCCGCGTCGGCGGACGCATCCTGCTATTTTGCCCCAACCGCTGGTATCCGTTCGAAACGCACGGGCACTATTGGCGGGGCACCTATCATTTCGGTAACACCCCGTTGATCAATTATCTGCCCGCCGCCCTGCGCGACCGACTTGCGCCGCATGTGCGCGCCTACACCGCCCGCGATATCCACCGGCTGCTAGCGGACGACCGCGCCTGTGTCGTGCATCACCAACGCATCTTCGGTGCTTATGACAATATCATCGCGCGTTTGGGTTTGCCGGCGCGCTTATTGCGAGAATTCTTGCAGCGCTGTGAAGGCACGCCCCTGGATTTCTGGGCGCTATCTCACTTTGTGGTTGTGCAAAAGCGCTGATTACTCCCGGTCCAGCCTGGGCAACCGGCGCCTCAGCCAGCGTCGCAAGATATTGCCACGAGTCCGATGCCAGGCTTTGTCTGCCGACTCGGCATAGCGTTCGTCATCGCCCGCTTGCTGCGACACGCCACCATAACGTTCGCGCGTGTACAAATCGCTGATGGTGCGGATGCTCTCGCGAGCGGCCGGGATATGCCGTTGCAATTCGCGGCGTTTTTCCAATGTCGTCTGCTGGCTGCCGACCTGAATGCCGATGAGCTGTGCATAGCGATCCAGGCGGGCAAAAGCGCGCGATATGGGGCTCAAGCCGCCAAAGCCGCGGAATTCCCACCACCAAAAGAGCAACAGCGCGATGATCGCCAGCAAGACCGCCAGCGACATGGCGGCCAAGGCAACCAGAATGAGCGGCTGAATTTCGTTGAGGGGCGGCAGGTTGTTGGGCGAGTTGGGCGGTTGCACCGTGGGCAAGATGACCGGCGTGGGCGTGAGGGTCGCTGCTGGCGGCGCAGGGCTGGTGGCGGTTGCCGTGGGCGTCGGGTCTTGCAGAAAGTTTTGCGCGGATTCTTCGCTGGGCGCGACGGTTGGGCTGGCTGCGAGAGTCGGGCTGGGGTCGGGCGCAGGGCTGGTGGTCGCTTCTGGCGTCAAGGCATCATCAAACTCTTGCGCTTCGTCATCACCCTCGCGCTTGATTGGCGCCTGGGCGGCCGTGGGCTCGAAATTGATCCAGCCATAACCCGGAAAATAGACCTCGACCCAGGTGTGGGCATCGCGTTCGCGCACGACAAACTGGCTGCTCGCGGGCGCTGGCTCGCCCTGAGAAAAACCGGCCGCCAGCCGCGCGGGGATGCCCAGATTGCGCAGCATGACGATCATGGCGGTGGCGAAGTAGGTGCAATAGCCTTCTTGCGCATCAAAGAGCAGCCACTCGACCGCATCGACATTGGCAGGCGGCGCGCTGATGGCTTCGTTGTAGCGCACATTCTCTCGCAGCCAGCTTTCGATGGCGCGGGCGCGGTCGTAGGGCGTAACGGCTTCCGCTTCTGCCACGATTTGCTGTGCCAATTCCAGCACCCGCGCGCTGGGCAAGCCGACATACAGGCTGGCGCTGCTGACCCAATCGGGATAATTCGTGCCGGCTCGGCGCAATTCGTCCGCCGTGGCGATGCTAATCTGGCTGGTTACGGCATAGGTCTCGCCCGGGCGCATCACTTGCAACGGGCGGATCACCGATACATTCATGGCGAAGTTCTGCGGCTTGTCGGTATAAAGCAGGTCAATCTTGGCATCGCGACTGATGCGCTGGGGCTGGGGCGCGGTGTAGTAGATGCGGGCATTGGCTGCGCCGATGGTAATTTGCTGTTGCACGGGTTGCCTGCGCAAGCCCAGCACTTCGGTGTTCATGGTGATTTCGACCGGCGCGGACCGATCGGTGATGCGCAAATCGGCAGAAGGCGACCACTGCCCGTTGCTGTACCGTTCATACACGCGCGACCGCCAATAGTAGCGCTGGGGAGAAGGCGGGGCTGCTACCGTGAAGACGAGCTCGTCCCCCAGGTTGATAGCGCCGCCCAGGTCCAGTTGGTCAGCCCCATAATAATCGGTAGTCGCGAGTCCATCGCCATCGATGGGCGCGAAGACACGGCTCCAGGCATCGGCAATCTGCTGCAACGGGTCGGAAGCGAGGAAATCCTGAAATTCGTCCAGGCGCTGCTGCAAGTCGCTGCTGGGCACATGCCAAGCCAAGGTCAACGCCAACACCGAAAGCGCCAATCCGATCGCGGCGATCTGCCTGAACAGCGAGAGCGGGAAGCGAATGCCACGCGCGCGCCATTGCCAGCGGCGGGTGATCAAGTTGGAGCGCACCAGCAGCACGAGCGACATCAGCAAATAGCCCAGCAGGTAACGATCCAGCGGCGCTTCGCCACCAAAAATAGCGATGTTCACCAGCAGAATTAGCCCGGGCGGCAAGATCACTCGCCAGACGCGCTCCAGCCTAAACAAATGCCAGACGCTGCTATAGGCCAGCAGCCAAAACAGCAGGCTCACCAGCAAAGTGAAGACCAGTTCGTCCGTGTTGATGCCCGCGCCGACAACATCCTGCAGCCAGTCCACACTGCGGTTTACCATCTCCATTGCCGCTTCGGGCAAGGGCAGGTCGCTTTGCAGCGCGGCGGCAGTCAATACGGCGGCCACGCCCATCAGCAACGTGATGAACAATGCGCGCACTTCGCCCAAGCGGCTGTGCGCAACGATCGCGCCATAGAGCAGGCCACAAAGCAAAACTGGCAACACGACATGGAGGTCGATCTCCCAGCCAACCTGTTCGATAGCCAGCAGCGGCATCAGCAGCAGCACACTGCTTACGATGAGCGTGGAAATCGTGTCTGGCGCAATCGGACTGCGCCAGCGAGATCGACGTCGGCGTCGGCTGGTGAACAGGGCGGCAGCGGTCATCGCTTTGTGAACAGTTGGCTGGCTTTGGATGACAAGTAGCTTATGCCAGTTTTCGCAGGCTGGCAAGCGCTGTGAGCAGGCAGAGCCATCGCGCTAAAGTAAAAACCCACTACGATAGCGCTGGATGGGAGAAAAACTCATCACGAAGCCCACAGAAGGTTCTCCACTACTGTAGCGTAACAACAAGAAGGAACGTCGTAGGGGCGACTCTTGAGTCGCCCACAGGTATAATGGCGGAATCGTGGACGATACAAGTATCGCCCCTACAGCTTTCGAATCTGCGCTACACTTGCGGCATCCGGGTTTGCCAAGGAGATCGCGGCAGGTCATGCGCCTGTCGAGGAAAGTCCGCACTCCACAGGGTGACGATGCCGGCTAACAGCCGGGCAGGGCAACCTGACGGCAAGTGCAACAGAGAGCAGATTGCAGCGCAGGCTGTGAGGGTGAAAGGGTGCGGTAAGAGCGCACCGGACGCGGCAGCGATGTCGTGTGCCAGGCAAACCCCATCGGGAGCAAGGTGAAGCAGGCGCAATGGAGGGACCCCTTCCGCAATAAGCGCCGGGTGCACCGCTAGAGGTCGGTGGCGACGCCGACCCCAGATAGATGATCTCCCCGTCTGCGGATGGACAGAATGCGGCTTATGCGGCCGACCCGGATACCTTGTGCCCCTGCAGCCACTGAGGGGCACTCTGCTCTTTTAGACGCCAATTTTTTCCGGAGGCAAGCATGGACCGCCGCCCCAACATCTTGTGGATCTGCACCGACCAACAACGTTATGACACGATTGGCGCGCTGGGCAACGGGCATGTCTCCACGCCGCATATCGACAGACTGGCGGGGCAGGGCACAGCCTTTCTGCGCGCCTATTGCCAAAGCCCGATATGCACGCCCAGCCGCGCCAGCTTCTTGACCGGAATGTATCCCAGCGCCGTCCGCGTCAACCGCAATGGCAACCCGGCTTTCCCCGATTTTCCGCCTTTGATCAGCCGCCGCCTGGCCAGCGCCGGCTACACCTGTGGGCTGGTCGGCAAGCTGCATCTCAGCAGCGCCTATGGACGTGTCGAAGAGCGCGCCGACGATGGCTATAGCTATTGGCAGTACAGCCACGCTCCCCGCGACGACTGGGCTGTTGGACACGATTATGCCGACTGGGTGCGCGACAAGGGCGGCGACCTGGGCGAACTGATCAACGATGTGCGCGGCGTGCCAGCCGAGCTGCATCAGACGACCTGGTGCGCTGAAAAGACGATCGAATTCATGCAAGCCAACCGCGACCGTGCCTGGTTCGCCAGTGTCAACATCTACGACCCGCACCCGCCTTTTAATCCGCCCCAGCGCTACCGCGAACGATACAACCCGTCGGCTGTGAATCCGCCCCGCTTCCGCGCTACGGACCTGGCGCAGCAGGCAAAACTGGCGGATATCGACTTCCAATCGGGCGCGCGCCATCCAGATTGCCTGGACATCAACAGCCCCATTTTGCCGCAGTCGCCGCAACATTCGCTCATCGAAGCCGAAACGCCAGGCGCACGCGATGCCCGCACGCTCATCGCCGCCTATTACGCCATGATCGAGCTGATAGATGACCAGCTCGGGCGCATCATGGCGGCGCTGGAAGAGAACGGGCAGCGCGAAAATACGGTCGTCATCTTCACCAGCGATCACGGTGAAATGCTGGGCGACCACGGCTTGATCCAAAAAGGCTGCCGCTTTTATGAGGGGCTGGTGCGCGTGCCACTTCTCCTGGCTTGGGGCGACCAATTTGTGGCGGGGTTGCAAAGCCGGGCGCTGGTCGAGCTGACGGATATCGTGCCGACCTTGCTGGATATCTGCGGACTGGCCTGCCCGCCCTACCTGACCGGCCAGTCGCTTCTGCCCATCCTCACCGGCCAGCAAGACCCCGACCAGCATCGCGATATGGTGCGCAGCGAATACATCGACGCGCTGGACCTGCCCGGCGGTTCAGCAGCGACCATGCAATTTGATGGGCGCTACAAATTCATCCGCTATCACAATCACAACCGCGGCGAGCTATATGATTTGCAGAACGACCCGGGCGAATTTGACGACTTGTGGGAAAGCGCCGCGCATCAAGAGCTGAAAATGGAACTGGCGCTGCGCAGCCTGGATGCCGCGGTGATGAACCAGTATCACGGACCGCCACGCATCGGACCAATGTAGCTGATGCAAAAATAAAAAGAACCCCTCGTATCATTGATGCGAGGGGTGGTAGAGTGATCCATTCGGGCAGGGCTATACGCGTAGAACCCTGCTCGCCTGTTTCCCTTTTGGACCTTCGGTGATGGTGAATTCGACAGACTCGCCTTGATCGAGGCTGCGGTAGCCCTCTCCGTCGATGGCTGAATAGTGGACAAAGATGTCTGGACCTTGCTGTTGTTCGATGAAACCATAGCCCTTTTCAGCGCTAAACCATTTCACCGTCCCGGTAATTCGTTCTTCCATGCTGGAACTGCTCCTGAAATACCTTGTTCAAGCGATCCTCTGTGCACTGCCGACTCCGCGTATAAGCCGAACCGTCACAAAGATTGAGGGATAAGTTGATTAAAACCCAGCCACTCACTCCCTACTATACACGGTGAAACGGCATCTGGCAATACATTGTGCCGAAAATTAGTAAAGATTTAACATTTGCCCTTGCCGCGCCTTCATACGAGCAGTTGCCCGCTACTCGAAAAAACGATAGCGCAGCAACGTCCAGGCGGCGATGGGCGCGTCTGTCCACTTGATCTTCTTGCCTTCGTCATATTCGCGCCCATAATAAGAAATCGGCACTTCCACGATGCGGATGCCCTGGCGCAGCACCTTGGCGGTGAA
>JAJDZQ010000078.1 GCA_022824565.1 Anaerolineae bacterium
TAGGAAAGGGGAGAACCCATGCAAAACATAAAGCGCGCAACGATCTTGTTGATGCTGCTGCTCTTGCTCAGTCTGGGCTTTGCCGCGCAGGCGCAAGACACCACCATCTCGTTTTTGACGCCATCGTGGGGCGTGCCGCCCGATGAAGAAGCGTTGAACGCCTTCATGGCCGAAAGCGGCATCACCGTCGAGATTCAATCGGTGCAAATGGCCGATCTCTACAGCCGTGTGCAGATTGCCGCTGCCTCCATGCAAGCCCCGGCCGATGTCATCTTCATCACCGAAGAAGCGCCTTCTAATGTCGTCGCTACCGGCAACATGATGTCTCTGAATGACATGGTGGCGATGGGCGACCTGGATATTGACGACTTTGAAAAGGTCGACTTCTTTACGCTGGATGGCGAGCTCACAGCCATTCCAGTATATCAGCAGTTGGTGATGATGGATTACAACAGCGCGAAGACGGCAGAGGCGGGCTTTGCTGCGCCGCCGGCGACCTGGGCAGAGCTCTATGACCAATCAGTGGCAATCCGCGATGCCGGCATTGACGAGCATCCCATCGCCATGGGCGCGATCAACTGGTCGTGGTGGCTGATGGCATTGAGCATGGGCGACCCGATGTTTGACGAAGAGCTCAACCCGGTCTTCGCCGCTGAAGGCAGCAAGGCGCGCGAGGCCATGGCGCTGTTGAAGACCTACTTCGACGAAGAACTGGTCAGCCCCGAGATCCTGGCGGGCAGCATCAACCAGCACGGGCTCTTCTGGAGCGGCGTCGGCGCATTCCATCAGGGCTGGCAAGGCTCGGTCGTGGTCGGCAATGGCGAAAACTCTCTGCAAGCGCCCAATGTAGACTACATGGTGCTGCCAGAAGTCGGCAATACCTGGAGCTTCCCCGCCGGCATCGGCATCTCGGTGGACAGCGAAAATGCCGAAGCAGCCTGGGAATTCATCAAGTGGTATGTCAGCGAAGACACCCAACGTTCGATCTTTGGCGCATTTGGGCTGTACCCCTCGCGCAAGTCGGTGGCTGCGGCGCTGAATGACGAAGGCGCGGTGCAGGGCTATGACGAGATTACCGCGCAGGGCATGCTGACCAACGAGCTGCCACGTTTCACTTTGTGGTGGGGTCCCTGGGCGGCTACGGTGAGCGAAGTCATCCTGGAAGGCTTGCAGATGGGCACTCCGGCCGACGACATGATTGATGCGCTCGCCGACGAGTGGAACGCGCTCAAGGAAGAATATATGTAGGCCTAGGTCCTCTGTTGGAGCCGACGCCTCCGCAGGCAATTTCTAGGGGCGGTACTTTTGTATCGCCCACCGACAGACAGAACGCTTTGCCCACATGGCGAATCTCGGATCACAGCGCAATCTGTAGGGCTCGCCCGCAACTGGACAGTACTCAGGCCAACCCCCACCCCAAACCCCTCCCCCCCATGAAGAGTGAGGGGCTTCAAATCGAATGATCGCAGGCAAATTCGGCATGGAGTTACCAATAAACACTAGAAATTTCGACGAAATTGCTTGATTGTAGCTCCCCTTCCCTCTTGATGGGGGCAAGGGGCCGGGGGATGGGGGTGACCTGTGGCGAACTTGCACCTGCAGTAGGGGCGACACTTGTCTCGCCCACATGGTAAAAGGTTGATTGGCGATGAGCAAACCACGCCCTCCTTATACCTATCGACGCTCAATTCGCCTGCGGAACTACGATTATCGGCAGGAAGGCGCGTATTTTGTCACCATATGCACATATCGGCACGCTAAGTTGTTTGGCACGATAATAGACGGTCAAATGCTGGCGAACGACTTGGGCGAAACTGTTCGGCAGCAATGGGAGTATATGTCGAAGGCGCGCAGCAATGTCTTGCTGGATAATTTTGTCGTTATGCCGAATCACCTGCACGGAGTCATCGTCATAGAAGTGGCGCAGAAAAACGGATCATCAACTACGGTGAAATCGGGTTCGTTGGGGGCAATCGTTGGGCAGTTCAAAGCGGCGGTAACCAGGCGGGCGAAGGCGCAGGGGGCTTGACGAGGGATTTCCAGTCTGGCAACGGAATTATTATGAACGCATCATACGCGACGAAAAGAGTCTGAATAGATTCCGCCAATACATTATCGAAAATCCCACGCGCTGGGAGTTGGACAGCCTATATGTGCACTAGCGGTGAACGCGATCCAATAGTGATGGGCATTGCTTTTGAGATTTTGGGCGACACAAGTGTCGCCCCTACAGCGAACCGGCGCTGCCAGAACTTGCCCATCTGGCGCAGATGGCAGGGGTAGATCTGCAGTGAACCGACGAATAAACTCCGACTCGCTCTATGTCGTCATCGTGCTCGCGCCGATCGTGCTATTGATCGCGCTGTTCATTTATTATCCCGCGCTGGACACATTTGGGCAGAGCCTGACCAACCGCAACCTGCGCATCCGCCGTCCGCCCAAACCTGTCGGCGCAGAGAATTACCTCAAGCTGGTGAACGACGACGAATTCTGGGAAGTCACCGGGCGCAGTTTCCAGGTCGTCATCATGACCTTGCCCCTGGAGATGGTCGTGGCCTTCAGCATCGCCATGCTTCTAAATCAGCGCTTTCCGGGTCGTGGCCTGGTGCGCACCTTGGCCATCCTGCCCTGGATGCTGCCTGGCGTGGTCAACGGATTTTTATGGGGCTGGCTGCTGAATGGCGAATACGGCGCGCTGAATGGCTTGCTGTATCAATTTGGGCTGATAAGCGAATACCAGGTGTGGCTGCGCGCGCCCGAACACCAGATATTTTGGGTCACTGTGGTGCAAACCTGGACGCGTTATGCCTTCCCCACCATCATCTTGCTGGCTGGCTTGCAGAGCATCCCGGACGACCTCTTTGATGCCGCCAAGGTAGACGGCGCCAATGCTTTTGGCCGCGTGCGTTTCATCACATTTCCCTTGTTGTTGCCCTCCTTCGGCATCGCGCTGGTGGTGGAATTCATCGCCGCTTTTCAGATTTTTGATGTCGTGTGGACGTTGACAGCTGGCAGCTCGGCGGGCGGCTCGATCAACCCCTTCACCAAGACCTTGATGCTATACAACTATGAGTTGGTCTTCCGCGATTTGCGTGTGGGTTTGGGGGCGGCGCTTTCTTATTTAATCCTGTTGATGTCGCTGGCGGTGGGCATGATCTTTGTGCTTCGCGTCTACAACCAGGGGGTGCAGGAGGCATGAAGCTGGGACTGCGCGGGGCAGAGCGGCTGCGGCTGGTGGTCATTTATAGCCTGTGCGCCATCGTGCTGATCTGGGCGCTGGCGCCGATCTACTGGGTGTTCGTCAGCAGCATCTCCACGCGCAAAGAGCTCTATGCTCGCCCCTACAAAATCTGGTTCCCCAGCCAGCCAACTTTCGAGTCTTACCAAACTATTTTTACGCAGGGCGCAAAGTTTCGCGCCGGCGGTTTTTCGCCAACAGCCGATTTGATGGGCGCTGGCTTGCGCAACAGCATCGTCATCAGCGTGGGCGCGGCTGGCATTGTGACGCTGCTGGCGACTGGCGCGGGTTATGCCTTCGCGCGTATGCGTTTTCCTGGCCGGAATTTGATCTTTCTGCTCATCATGTTCATGCTGCCGCTGCCCATCTGGGTATCGCTGATTGCGCTCTTTTTCCTCATGTCGCAGCTGGAATTGATCGACACTTTGCTGGGCTTGATTCTGATATTCGTTACCTTGCTGCTGCCGCTGGCGGTGTGGATGATGACGACATTTGTGCGCGATATCCCCGCCGAGATTCAAGACGCGGCGCGCGTGGATGGCGCCAATCGCTGGCGGCTGGTCTATAGCATCATCTTGCCCCTGGCGCGCCCGGGCATGGTGGCGGTCTTTCTGGTGGCGATGCTGTCCACCTGGAATAACTTTCTCATCCCGCTGATATTCACGCGCACGAACGATTCGCAGCCGCTGACCATCGTGCTGACGCTGTTTATCGGGCAGTACGAGGTCGCGTGGGAAGACATGTCGGCGGCCGCGGTCGTCACCATGTTGCCGCCTTTCATCATGGCGCTCTTCTTCCAGCGCTATCTGGTGCGCGGCTTGACGATGGGCGCGGTGAAGTAGCGCGGCTGCCGATTCCTGGCTAGCGCTCACACTTTCATCCCCCGCCCAAAACTCTCCCTCATATTGGACTGAGGACAGGACAGTTTTTCCTACCCCATCCCCGGCCCTTCCCATATCAATGAGGAAGGGAGACTCGCCGAGAAACCAGCGCTATACTTGCTTATCTGCAAGAAATTGAGCAATAGATCTGAATGCGCTCCCCCTCCCAGATGCTTCGGGGAGGGGGTTGGGGGGTGGGGTAGACCCCCAAAAGCGTAGAACTAGGGCTAACCAGACAGGACGCTTTTGAAAATCTCCACGGTGGGCACGCCATATTGCGGGTTCAATGCGCCGCTGCCAAATGCCGGCAGCTCAAAGACAAATGGCGCGCTTGCCTTGCCCGACTTCAAGACATTGGCTGCATTGGTATCAACTGCCCGAACGCGGAACTTCACCTTCTGATTCTCATCCAACTTGCAGACAGCGCCGTGATCGGCATGCCCAGGCGTGCCGTTGTACCAGATCCGCGGCCGCCAGCGGGCAGGCTCTGGCTGCAAGCCGTCGACATGTCGCGGCATGAGCCCCTTCTTGCCCTGGATGAACACATAATAATCGTTTGCCTCGTCCACATGACGCCAGCGTACGTGGACACACCAGCCATAGCCTACTTCGGTGTAGTCTACCAGGATAATGCTGTGCACAAATGGCGGCGGCAGCTTCTTTTGCGCCAGACTCGGCAGGGCGGTCAAACCAAGTAGCAGTAGCGCGAGCAGGAAGGCGGTAGTTCTTTTCATAGACTATGTCCTCGTTGATTAGCAATCAAACCAAAAGCATAACACATTGCCCGCCTTGCGCAAGTTATGCTTCTGGGCGACAGCAAACTATGGTCTGGCAGGCAGCTCGGCCATGGGCGCGGCGAAATAGGAAAAAGCCCACGGCGGACGCGGGCTTCGCTCTTTATTGCTGACATGCGCAGGTAGGGCTGACCAATGCGACCCGCCCAAATTGAACCCGCTCTAGCCAAATACTTCGATGGTGGGGACACCGGTATAGGCGAGAATCGGCGCTTTGCCATACTTCTTCAACCTGAGGGCAAAAGGTGCAGAAGCGATTCCATAGGCATCGTGCGGCTTGTCCACATCAATGGTCCGCAGGCGGAATTTCACTTTCTGCTTCTGCGCCAAGCCGCAGACCTTAACCTGGTTCGGGTTCTCTGACTGTGTGGAGTAATGAGTGGTAGTCCTCCATTCAGCCTGCTTTGGAGCGGAACCATCCGCATTGCGCGGTGCCAGGCCTTTCTTGCCTATCACTTTAATGGCATACCCTTCTGCGCCCGCAACCGCTTGCCACTTGGCTTGAATGCACCAGCCGAGGTCGGCAGCGAGTTCAGAATAGTCCAGGGCGCGGATGGTCGTGACATGCGGTGGCGCCAGCGCGTCACCATCTGCCCCCCAAGCTGGCAGAGCGCTCAGCGCCAGCAAGCACAATACGATCAGTGTTCTTTTCATTTCGATCTCTATCCATTTCAACTGCGTTTATCCCATTCGGGGAAATTACTACAATGTTGTAAAATATCAAGAGGCGGATAGCAGCCCGGCAAGCGCTTCGAACAACGCGGAGAATACACATGAACATTCAATCTACAGTGGCCAGCATGACGGTCGAAGAAAAGGTCGGGCAGATGTTCATGCTAGCCTTCGCCAGCGACCAACTGGACGAAGCGCGCATCTTGATGGGCGAGCATCTGGTTGGCGGCGCTTATATCAGCGACGAGAATGTGCCGACCGCAGCGGCGGCTCTGCGCTTGTGCAACACCCTGCAATCCTTTGCGCGCAGCACACGATTGGGCATCCCCCTGCTGCTGGGCGCAGACCAGGAAGGCACCTGGTCGGTCATGACTGCCGAAAGCGCCATGGGACCAGGCAATATGTCGCTGGGCGCGACTGGCGACCCCGAAAGCGCCTACCGCATGTATGGCACGATCGCCCGCGAACTCCTGGCGGTGGGCTTGAATGTCGTGCTGGGTCCCGCCGCCGACTGCAACTCCAACCCGCACAACTCGATCATCGGCATGCGATCTTTCGGCGAACAGCCGGCTTTGGTCGCAGAAATGACTGCTGCGGCAGTGCGTGGCGCTCAAGATAACGGCGTGGTCGCCACCTTGAAGCACTTCCCCGGGCACGGCGATACCCGTTTGGACAGCCACCGCGGCTTGCCGACTGTGCAGCGCACGCGCGACGAATTGTTACAAATTGACTTGGCGCCTTTTGCGGCGGGCATTGCGGCGGGCGCGAAAATTGTCATGACCTCGCACATCATCTTCAGCGCGCTCGACCCCGTGCGCCCGGCCACGCTTTCGCCGATTATCCTGGACGACCTGCTGCGTGGCGAGCTGGGCTTTGCCGGGCTGGTCGTCTCCGATAGCATGAATATGCATTCGATGAAGCGCAATTATGCGCCGGCCGATGCCGCCATCCAGGGCTTCAATGCCGGCGTTGACCTGATGATGCTGGCGGAAGAACATTATGACCACGATGCCAGCCAGTACTTGGCGAATCAGCGCGCATTGATCCGCGCCGTTATCGCCGCTGTGCAGGCGGGCCGCATCGCCATGTCGCGGATTGACGAGGCGGTCGGACGCATCTTGCGGCTGAAAACCGAAGCGGGCTTCAGCACCCAGGCGCTGCCCGAAAGCGACTTGGTCGGCTGCCCGGCGCATCGGGCGACAGAGCGGGAACTGGCCGGGCGCGCCATCAGCATCATCCGCGATCGCCATGCTTTGCTGCCCCTCGAGCCGTCCGCGCCCCTCACCTTGGTCAATACCACCCTGCGCAGCGCTTATGCGGTGCTGACAAAGACGCGCGGCATCGGCCCGAACCAGGCTGCGCCGGCGTTTGATGTGTTTGCAGAGGCTATGCAGGCTGCCCGCCCGACTATGCGAAGGGTGGCTGCGGAAGCGTACTCCAGCGCCGACCTGCCTGCGCAGGGCGTCATCGTCGCTGTGACCGAGAATTACACCCTGCCGGGGATGGATTTTGACCGCTCCCGGCAAGCGCAGATCGTGCGCGACTTGCATGAATTGGCTGGCGAGCGGCTGCTGGTTTTGGCGCTGTGCGAGCCCTATGAGCTGGCGGATTTTCCAGAAGTCGCTGGCTATGTCTGCGCGTTCAGTTTTCGCCCCTGTGCGGCGCTGGCGGCGGCGGATTTCTTGCTGGGCCACGCAAATGCAACAGGCACAACGCCAGTCAGCGTGCCGGGCACAGAGCTGCGCGCTTAGTCAGCCGAGTCGCCTCGCAGCGACAAATAGAGCATGACAAGTCCCGATGGCAGGAAGATGATGTTGCCGATTGCGCCCGGTGCGGTCTCGGCCAGTTCCATGCCTGGCGAGTACGCGGGCAATAGCAAGCGCATCAGATACTCAAAGCTGAATAGCAGGTACATCAGAGGGATAAGCGACTGGTAGCGCCAGAGGACTAGCGCGTACAGAAAGCCGATGATGAGTTGGGACAAGCCCCAAAGAGCGAACAGCGAAATGACCGTGTTTGCGCCTCCGGGGGTGAAGCTGTCCAGCGTGATGGAGGCGATGCTCTGCGCGCCGCCGTCCGCCGCGAACATGTGCACGAGGCTGCGTCCCAGCGTGATTAGCGTCAAAGGAATCAGCACCCACTTGGCGAGTGCATGACCGCGGTAATCGTTGTTCACGGTCGGTGGCAACAGTCGATTCAGCATAGCAAGCTCCTGGAACAGGCCGAACACCAACGCAACTTGTAGGCTGGGGGCGACTAATTTATCATAAGGGCATCTGCCCGCCCATGCCGACAGCCTGACTCGTGACTGAAACCGAGGGCAAACCCACCCGCCGCACTCGCCTGCGCGCCCTGCTATTCCTGCTATTGGCTCTGTTGATTGGCGCTGTGCTGGTCATAGCCATGACCTGGTTCGTTGTGGGCAGCGCTCCGCGTTCGAGGCCGCTTGCCCTTGCTGATAACGTGCTGGTGCGC
>JAJDZQ010000087.1 GCA_022824565.1 Anaerolineae bacterium
CGCCGGGCTGTCTTCCGCTACATCGAAGGCTGGTACAATCGCCAGCGTCTACATTCCGGCTTGGATCACATGAGCCCGGAACAATATGAGCAAGAAGGGGGATTCCCCAAATAAGCTGTCCACTAAATCGGGGCAAGATCACCTCCCCCAAAATGAGGGAGGGGCTTTTCACCCCCCATCAATCCACCTTTCGGGCCGGGAGGAGGCTGTAACCCCCCCCGGTCCCCCCGATAGGTCGGGGGGAGGCTTGTACTGGCTACCCTCCCTGACTCGTCGGGGAGGGGCTGGGGGAGGGGTTGATCAGGCCGCGGCATTTTCCAGCGCGTCCGTCCACAAGCCGACAGCTGCCAGCCCATTCATCTTGGCGCGATGATGCAGCGCCGCTTGCGCAGCCGGCACATTCTCGGCCCGGTTGCTCCACAGCGCCATCGGCACACGTTGCAGCGCCCGCGCATAGCTGAAGCTCAAAGCCCAGGGCAAGTCGTACTGCGCGTTCATGGCGTTGAGGTGCGCGGTGGCGTGCCAGTCGCTTTGTCCGCCCGAAAGGAAGACGATGCCGGGGATCGCCGCTGGAATTTGCCGGCGGAAGACTTTGACTGTCTGCTCGGCGACTGTGTCTACATCGGCTTGCACAGGGCATTCATCGCCCGAAAGCACCATGCTGGCTTTGACCAGGGTGCCTTCCAGCTCGACACGATGCAGGTACAGCGCTTCAAAAGTGCGCGCCAGCACGCGCTCGGTGATCGCGAAGCAGGTTTCGATCGTGTGGTCGCCCCAGAGCATGACTTCGGGCTCGACGATGGGCACGATGCCGGCTTCTTGCGAAAGGGCGGCGACCTGCGCCATGACATAGGCATTGGCGGCGATGGCATAGTCGCTGGGCGTGCCCGTGCCGATCTGAAAAGCCGCTCGCCACTTGGTGAAGCCCACGCCCATCTCCGCGTATTCCGCCAGCCGCTCGCGCAAGCCATCCAGCCCGCTGCCGACCGTTTCGTCCGCGCTGCCCGCCAGCTTGACCAAGCCTCTAAATGGCGAGATGCCGGGGATGATGCCCTCCGCGAGCACCTGTTCCAGCAGCGGATCTCCCTGGCTGTCGCGCATGCGCACTTGCTCGTCGGTCATGATGATGCCGCTGACATATTCGTTCAGTCCCGGCGCGCTGAAAAGGAGCTGCGACCAATTGCGATAGCTGTGCTCGTCGACTGTGCTGCCACCGGCGGCCAGCAATTCGTTGAAGGCGGGCGCTGGACGGTCGGCGGCCATGATGCCTTTGCCGGGGTGGACGAGGCGCCGGGCGATGTCGCTAATTGTCATCTGAACTTTGCCTGCTATTGATTAGATTGATTTTCGCGCGTCATTGTGTCAGCGCATGGGCATAGTTTCAAGTGCGCGTGGCGTTCTTATTCAGCGCTTTGTGCGGAATAAAATCGCTGGGGCAAGGGGCGTGTGGAAAAAAGACAATCCGCGTGGCAAAATGGGCGGCACAAGTCGGACAGTCCGGTTCATGCCCATGCCCGCCTACGAATCCACGCTCAACACCTGGCTCGCCGAAAAACTGCGCGCGCAGGAGCTGGACGCCAAACCCGAAAGCAAGCAACCCGGCGGCAAGCGGCTGGATGTCGAGGTCAACTGCGACGAAGTCAAAATCGCGCTGGAAGCCGAGCAAGGCACATCCACCGCCAAAAAAGCCGAAGCCCTCAAAGACGCCGACGGCCGGCTGCGCGATGACCTCGCCGATTGCGCCATCGCCATTTGCTACCCCGACGGCTTGCAGACAAAAGAAGAGCTTGCCGACTGCGAGCTGATTTATGCCCTGCGCACACAAAAGAATCGCCCGACTGCGAAGCGCACAAGCTGGACAAGCGGCGGCATTGAGCAACTGGCTGGCGTCATCCGCCAAGTCCCGCAGCAGCTGGGCGAACCGGAAGAAGTCGCCGCCTTCCTGTCCGGGCAGCTCGACCGCTCGGTCGCCCGCTTGAGCGAAAGCCAGAAGCAATCGCTGGCTGCCGCGTTGGACCTGCCCGCCGGCAAGAAGCTGGCGCTCCAAGACCCAGACGGCCAAGCGCAGACCAGCAACTACAACCAGGCGGCCAAGCGCGCCCTGCTCGTCATCGCAACCGCCGTCATGTTTCAGAATCAATTGGACAAGCACGGCCTAGGCAAGCCCTTGCAAGACCGCCGTCACAGCCCCACCCGGTTCTACGCTGGCGAATGGCCGCCGCCGCTGGCAAACGACTGCGCCCAAGACAGCGACCCGATCGGCGCGTTCCATGACGCCTGGGACATGTGGCTGGCGGTCGACTACAAACCCATATTCGCCACTGCCCGCAACGCGTTGAACGGCTGCGCGCACAGCCCACAATTTTCGATCGCCGTGCAGCTGACAGCCAAAGCCGCCCTGCGAGTCGCGCGCAACATCGTCGGCTTGCGGCATGACCTGCTGGGGCGCATCTTCCACCGGGTGCTGGAATCCGCCCGCTATGACGGCAGCTTCTACACGACAACCGCCGCGGCCACCCTGCTGGCCAACCTGGCCATCCGCGCAGACCTGTGCGACTGGACAGACCCCGCCGCCATAGGCAAGCTGCGCATCACCGACCCGGCCTGTGGCACCGGCACCTTGCTGATGGCTGCCGCCGAGCGCATCCGCGACCTGTCCAGCGGGGCAGACCGCGACCAAGTCTCCAAACGGCTGATCGAGGATGTGCTGACCGGCTACGATGTCAACCTGACCGCCACGCACCTGGCCGCGACCACCCTGGGCTTGCTCTCGCCAACCACCACATTCGAGAAGATGAAGATATTCCGCGCCTTGCTGGGGGTGGAAAATGGCGGAGCGTATCTGGGCTCGCTGGAGTTTTTGAGCAAAGAAAATCAGCCGCGCCTGTTGGGCTGGCCGACCGGCATCGCGCAGATCGAAAGCCAGCGCGAAGCCAAACAAGCCGAACCCGCCGACCT
>JAJDZQ010000051.1 GCA_022824565.1 Anaerolineae bacterium
ACGTTGAGGCTCATCCGCGGGCAGACCTTCTCCATCCGCGCCAAAGATTATGTCATCGCCGCGCAGGCCATGGGCGCGAGTTCGCGGCGCATCCTCTTCCAACACATATTGCCCAATCTGGTGTCGATTACCGTGGTGCAACTTGCGCTGGGCATCGCCGGGCTAATCTTGGCGGAAAGCGGGTTGAGCTACCTGGGCTTGGGCGTGCAGCCGCCACAAGCCACCTGGGGCAATATGCTGACCAAATCCCTGCAATTCTTCCGCCACGGACCGCACTTGATCATCTTCCCGATTATGATGATCTCGGTGACGGTGCTGTGTTTCTACATCGTCGGCGATGGCATCCGCGATGCCTTCGACCCGACCCTGCAGCGCTAGACGGGGAAAAACAAGACAGGTCAGCAGCCATCACGAATTGCACATTTGTTCTGTTTAACAATAGATTACGACATTTTTGAATCTCTTAACCTTCTCCTCGATTGCCAGCTAAACGCTTGCAAGACAGTCCAAAATGCGCTAGGCTTGCTCGTGTATCTATACAGTGCAATCAGGAAGACACGTTATCCATGCCACAGGATCACCGTCCGCGAACAGAGACCCGGCAGATGATGATCGACATCGTGGCTGCAAGCGAGCGTCCGCTAACCCGCACCGAGATCGTCAACCGGCTCAACCGCAAGAAGACTCCGCATCTAATCGACATGATGGACCGCCTGGTTGCCGATGGCATCTTTTCCCGCAGCATCGTCACATTCAACAACGGCGTAACCGGCTATGTATACAGCGTTGCTCACGCCCATGCTCTAAAGTAGGCAAATTGACATGAAGATCATCACACTGCTCAACGAAAAAGGGGGCGTTGGCAAAACGACCCTCGCAACCCATCTCGCGGCCGGCTTGGCCATTCGTGGCAAGCGCGTCATCCTGGTCGATGCCGACCCGCAAGGCCACGCCACCATCGCATTTGGCTTGGCGAAGGAGCCCGGCTTCTATGACCTGATTGTCCGCAGCGCGCCTTTTCAACGGGTGCTGCGCCCGGTGCCACCCGAGCGCTTCAATATCCCCGACGAAGCCGGCAACACCAGCGGACAACTGCTGGTTGTGCCATCCAACATCGAGACGCGCAGCATCGCCGGCAATATCAGCGATGCCTTCACCGTGTTAAAGCGTTTCAACCAGTTGCGCAATGCCATAGACTTCGTATTTTTTGATACCTCGCCCACGCCATCCTTGCTGCATTCTTCCATTTATATGGCCACCGATGGCATCATTTATCCGACCAAATGCGAAGCCTGGAGCTTTGATGGACTGCGCGAAAGTTTGACTCACAAAGACCAGTTCAGCCCCATTCGCCAGCAGTACAATCTGAACGACATCAAGGTGCTGGGGGTGGTGCCAACCATGTACCGCGGTCGCACCCTGGAACATCAGGACAACCTGCGCCGCCTGCAAGATACCTTTGGCGGGCTGGTCTGGAAGCCGCTGCCCGTGCGCACAATCTGGACAGAAGTCGCCAGCGCCCGCCGCACTGTTTTCTCGCTCGCCCCGACCAGTGGCACAGCCGAAGATGCCTGGCACTTGGTCGATCAGCTCGAGGAGCGCGTCTATGAGCAGTCGTGAGCGCCGCCGCAAAATCCACGACGAAGATAACCTGCTCTTCACCAATCCGAACTCGCTCGACCCCAAAACTGTCGATGCAATCGGTTTTGGATTGGGCGATCTGGCGCTGGAGATCGCCGCTGCCGATAGCGACTTTCAAGCGATAGAAGCTGTCGGCATACGCGAGATTTATCCCAACCCAATCCAGCCCCGCTACAGCATCCCGCATGACCTGACCGATATTTTCTCGCTGCAGCCGGCCAATGTTGTCGACATCCTGGAGCGCTGGATACTGGAGGTTCAGCTGGAGCCGGGCAAGCAGGCTTTCGACATCGTCAATCACCTGCGCGGGCAAGCCACCGACCGCGGCGCACTGGTCGAGACCGACGAAAACCCGTCCGCTGATGATGATCTGCCAGCATCCACCAAATATGCTGCACTGATGAAACTCGTCGATCTGGCCGCCAGCATCCGGCGCGATGGCTTGTCCAACCCCATCAGCCTGGTGCACCATGGCGACCGCTATGAGATTGAAACGGGCGAGCGACGTTGGCTGGCCTACCACATCTTGTACTGGAAGTTTGGCGATGGCGATAAACGTCCCGATGGCAGCATCGTCAATTGGTCGCGCATTCCGGCGCGCATCGTCAACCGCGTGGATGTGTGGCGGCAAGCCAGCGAAAATAACGCCCGCGACAACCTCAATGCCATCAGCCGGGCGCGTCAACTTTCGCTGTTGCTGATGGATCTGCATGGCTGGCACAACTTCGCAGCGCTTCCCGATTGCGAGACCGAGCAAGCCTTCTATGCGCAAGTAGCCGATGGCGGCGTCTGGCGCATCCCCCGTGGCCAAGGCGAGCGCCTGCTGAATGCCATGGGGCTTTCTAC
Source organism: Anaerolineae bacterium (assembly GCA_022824565.1). Taxonomy (GTDB): domain Bacteria; phylum Chloroflexota; class Anaerolineae; order Aggregatilineales; family Phototrophicaceae; genus UBA6055. The sequence continues at coordinate 2,488 of JAJDZQ010000051.1, forward strand.
CGCCAGCCAACTGCGGCAATATCGGGCGTTGCTGCGTTTGCCGGCGGACCTGTGGCGGCGTGGCGATGACGAAGATTTGACCGAAGGCGAGCTGCGCAAGATCAAAGCCGCTCTCGATAGCGTTACACGTGTAACGGCAGCGCGCCACAAAAAACGCCGCAAAGATGCTCTGGCGCGCCTGGCTTCCGATGCCAGCCAATGGCGAAACCGCTTGCGCAAAGAGATCAACGCAGTCGATACAGATTCGCGCCCGCACATCCGCAAGCTGATCGAAACCGAGATCAGGCAGTTGATGCGCCTCATCGAAGATATCGACCACTCCACCACCTGAGCGCAGCCCTCCCGCCAACGCCCCCCGATCGGGATGCAAAGCCTATTGCGTCTCTACAGTTGCATTTGGCAATCGGCAGGCGTTGCGCCGTCGCGCGTTCACATCGTAACCTTCGCAAATTAGCTGGCCGCGAGGCAGTCGGCAGCGATCAAGCGGACAATAGCTGTTTCTACCCATGCCTGCCCCGCCTTTTGCAAGCGCATCCTCACCACTGAACATCGGTTGGAGGCCGCGACTTGTTGCGAATGACTTGCAAGGCGAGGGTCCCCAGCTGAAACACCGGCCGTGTCATGCCCGGATAGGCACAGATATTGCTGGACAAGAAAGGTGGGTCCTGCTAGTCACGACACAGGCAGACCTACTGCGCCGCTGCGAACGACACTCGTGGCAACCTAGGCAGCGAACAGCCTGAAATCACCGGCGACGCAGCCAAGCCATATCTATATCTGATGGCAGGACCCTAGAGCAGGGTTCACAAGCGTTACATCTGTAACGCTATGACGCAGCGGGCTAAGCCAGCGACTGCGCGAGCGCCGCCGGTTCGTCACCCAGCCCCGCAACATCATCTGCGCCGCGCGCCAGGCAATCCAGCACTTCATCTGCCGCATCTCGTAAAGCCAGGAAGACCTTGCCCTCGCCGAACTCCTTCAACATGCGATAGGCGATGCCCCGCCGAGCAGGCCGCCGCACTTGTTGACCCTGTTCGTTCACTGCAAACAGGTAGCCATTGATGGTCTCGGCGATCTTGTCTTCGGCGACCCGCTCAGTCACTGTGTCGAAGTAAAGCGCCAGCTTCTGATAACGGATTGCTGCCACTCTTTCCTTGACCCGGCGCAACACACCCGCGGCCCGTTCGCGCAGGCTGGTTTTTTCAACCGCCTCTCCCCGCCAGGCGCGCAACTGCAAGAATTCCTGCTCGCTGATTGCTGTATGCGCCTCTTTCGGCACCGCCTCGCCACCCAGGCTGTAACGCGAGGGTCGGCGAATGCACAGCCAGATAGCCGCGTCAGCCTCTTGCAACAGCTTGGCGCCAATGTGTTGCCAGGCTGGATAACGAGCGCCAGCCGCTGTTTCGATCCAATAACCCGCCGTGGATTTGCGCTCGACATCGCGCGTTCGCCTGGGCAGGCTGCGGAGCGTCCGCCTGGCAATCGGCAAGCGACCAATGCAAGCGGTGACTTGCACCTGCAGATCATGGTTGTAGCGGCGGATGGTGCGGGCAGACGCGCCAATCCGCTCGGCCAGCTTGCGCATGGGCAGTTGCGGATTTAACCGTTGGATATATCCGCGATGCAAAGCCTGCCGATAGGACTTGGCGGTGCGCAGATCGCTTTCACGCAGGCCATCGGATGGCGTCCAAGCCACGCCCAGCACTGCCAGCAACCGCCCCACGCTGGGAACTTGAAACACCAACTGCACAGGTCGACCGCGCTTCTTCGCATTAAGTCCCCTGTTGTCCAGGTATTCAACATATCTTCTACTGATAATATGCCGCCCATTAAAAATTGAGTGATCACCCGTCAGCGCCTGTAGCGCAGATTTCCGGCTCATGCCCACGCGACGGGCAACTTCGACTGCCTCAGCCATCGTGAAAACAGCCTCCTCTTTCCAGCCTGCCAGATAAAGAGCATCCAACAACCGAGGCATGCTGCTCGATGCTTGCGCCTTCAGCAACCTTTCACGAACAGAATTGGGGATGCCCGGTCGACCAGCCTGCGCGAATGACCCGCCTCGGTAAGCTGATGCGATGCTACGTTGTGCCTCCAGCAACCGTTCGACTGGCTTCTCGCGGCGATGAGAATCTTTGGCTGGTTGCTTCACATGCAAAGCTGCGAGGCGGCTTTCCACATCGTGTTGCGACAGACCCTGCTCACGAGCGATAGAAGCAGCCCGGTAAAGCGCGTTGTTGCGACCAATCTGTCCAGCCAGCCGCTCGTACAGTCGCGCAAAGTCTATATCGCTGGGCTCGCGGATAATCTTGCCGGGCAACACATGCACCGCAGCATTCACATGAAAGTAATTCAGCAGCTTGTCGATATCCCCGCGCTGCAGCTCCAGCTGCGGCCGGTCATTCATGGCGCGATAGGCAAAGCCGCCGATGCGCGAAGGCGGAGCTACCACATACGAACGTTCGCCTTTGATGTCGCCGCCAGCAAACTGATGGCTGGGCACGATTTCATCACTGCGGAAATACAGATGACAGCCGCGGCGAGTCTTCACGCTATAAGTGTCGGCATATTGCGGCAGGTGCATGCAGAAGCGCCGGTAACGCCGGTAGTCGTCAAAGTCGATGACCAATAGGCGCGAAACCCGTCCACAAACGATGCCCAGCGCCGTAAAGCGATCGTCAAAAGCGGCAGCGATCTCGGCGGCCGAGGCGATGCGTTTCTGGTACTGGCGCCATTTGATGGCTGGCTTCTTGGGTTCAGCGGGCGCATTGTCGCCATGCACTGGGATCACGGAATAACCTGACTTCGCCAAGTTTTTCGCACGGCGCAGCAGCGATTTCTGTCGAAAGTTGAGCAGAGATTTCATGTCTTTTTCTCGCTATTGCGCGCCAACAGCAGTCGCTCTGCCCATGCAGAGCAGGGATGCGAAGACGACGCTCCCTGGCGGGCGCGACCAGCCACTGCAAAGGCCTAACATGGTCGAAAAGTTGTCGGTGGCGGCGATCAAATGTACCCGAAAAAGCGACGGAATTCGTGCTGGATTATCCAGCGTCGCTGCGTGATACCCTGTCGTCATTTAGACTGTATAAATGATCGTTGCCTTCGCGCCACCAGCCGGCATCACCCAGCCGCAACGCTATATGTATACTGTATAAATGATTAATGGGGAGATGTCAAGGAAATGACGCGCCGATGCGCAAGATGGCAAGAATAGAAAATTCGTTCTAGTCATTGAGTATATCGTCAAGCACAGACAAGGGAGTGGCCGCCAGCAAACCGGCATCAATCGGCAGCACGACGCCTGATATCCAGCGGGCTTCATCGCTGGCCAGAAAGACCGCCGCCCAGGCTACATCCCAGGCGGTGCCTTCTGTGCCCAGCGGACCGGCTTTTCGGCGTAGATCGCGGGTATCGGCAGCCAAGGAGCGCACAAAAGCGCCATGGATATGGCCGGGCGCGATGGCATTGACGCGGATGTTGTCGCGGCCATGATGCACAGCCATGACACGCGACAGCTGTATGAGACCGGCTTTGGTTACGGCATAGGGCACATTGCGTTTGAAGCCGGCGCGCAAGCCGTCTATGGAAGCAATGTTGATGATGGAGCCGCCGCCGCTGGCTTTCATGAGCGGTACCGCGTGTTTGCAGGTGAGCAAGGCGCTTTTCAGGTTGACGGCCAGGGTCGTGTCGAGATCGCTTTCAGCAATTTCTGTCACCATGCCCAAGCCGCTGTTGGCGACATTGTTATAGAGAATATGCAGCCCGCCGAAGTCGTTTTGACAGGCGGCGATCATGGCGCGAATGTCGTCTTCGTCGGTGACATCCGCTTTCACGATGTTGGCTGTGCCGCCGGCTGCGATAAGTTGCCGATGGGTAACTTCGGCGCGCTCCAGGTCATAGTCGGCGAGCATGACTTTGGCGCCTTCTTTGGCGAATAGCCGGGCGGCCGCGTAGCCGGTGCCTGCGGGTTCGCCACGGCTGCCTGCGCCCACTACCAAAGCGATCTTGCCTGTCAGTCGTCCTTTTGTCATGGGTGTCGCTCCAGTTGTCTGCTAATCGAGCTGAACGCCGCCATCCACAGAGATGGATTTGCCGGTGATGAAGCTGGCTTGTTCGCTGCTGAGGAATGCCGCCAGATTGGCGATATCGCCTGTTTCTGCCAGCCGTCCCAGCGGGATGGTTTGCAAGGCGGCCTCGATCATCTGTTGTCGATATTCGGCTGCGGACAGGTCGGCGGGTCGCAGCGCGGCTGCCATATCATCAATGCGCTCGCTGGCGATCAAGCCCGGGCAAATGGCATTGACGGTGATGTTGTGCGCCGCCAATTCCAGCGCCAGTGACTGCGTAAAACCGCGGATGGCGAATTTTGACGCGCAGTAGGCGGCATAGCGCGCAACCCCTTGTTTGCCAGCTGTTGACGCAATGTTGATGATGCGACCGCCTTCTGCTTGGTCGATCATCTGTCGGGCGGCGGCGCGGCTGCACAGGAATGTCCCGCGCACATTCACGCGCTGCACCAGGTCGAATGCGTCTTCGCACAGCTCGACAACCGGCACGCGGTCGGCACCTGCGGGCGCGCCAGCATTGTTGACCAGAATATCCAGCCTGCCGAAGTGGTCGCTGGTCTGCGCGAACATGGCAGCGACCTGCGCAGAATCTGCCACATCGCCATAGACGGCCAGCCCGCGCGAGCCCAACGCTTCAATTTCAGCGACTGCCGCGGGCAATCCTGGTCGGCCGGCCTGTGCCGGGCGCAGGTCGTTGACAGCAACCTGGACGCCCGCCTGTGCCAGCCGCAGGGCAATGGCGCGTCCGATGCCGTTAGACCCCGCCGCGCCAGTTACAAAAGCGACCTTGCCACTCAGCTCGTTGATATTTTTATCCTTTCTGTTTCCATCCGGCATCTGGCTTTGGAATTCGGATATAGTCTTCAGCGCAAGATGCGTGTATCGCGCAGGTCTTTGCCGCCGACTGTTTTTGTTTTTGTCGCCCCGCGCACTTCCAGCACCGGCAAATCTGCCAGGCCGTTGACGATAGTATACTGCGTCGGCATATCTTCCCAGCGAGGGCGTGTGAAGGCAAAGCTGCCTGTGCCGGTCGCATAGTCGGTTACGCGGCGCTTGGGCGATTCGGCGGGGGTCATGGTCGCGTAGGCAATATCGGCAGCGCCCCATTCGCCCGTTCGTGGCATATATTTGTAATGCAGGCTGGGCAGGCTCTTGGCGGATGGTTGGGGTGACGCCGGCTGCAAGTCGCTGATGCGCATGTCCAGGAAGCGGAATCCCAGCCAGCTGGCGGTGATATGCTGCTCGCCACGCAGCACAGTCGGCATGGGCAGTTCGCAATAGATCTTGGCGTAACCCAATTCTTCGCGCCCGGTGATGATAGGGTCAGCCAGATTCTCCCATAGCACGGTCAAAAAGTGCCCGACAACATCATCGACTTGGCCTTGAAAACGCGCGGGAAATGTCAAGCCCAATGTGTTGTAGCCGCGCCCGGCCAGCCATTCGATCTCGCTCATATAAGTGGCGCTTACCGTGGCGACAGGTTCACCATGCAGCGAGAAACCGGGCGGCAACAGGGCAGCCAGGCTGTTGCTGTCGGTGAGAAAGCTGATGGCATATATCGTGCTGCGAGGATTGTCCTGGCAGGCAAATTGCTCGCCCGCAGGCCCGCGTCTAGGTCCCGTGCGCGGACCGAAGTGTGTGGGCATGCGATACATGGCGGCTGGATCAAATTCGTATGACATTGCGTCCCCCCTTTATTGGCGTATACGGCAGGCACATCTACCCCTCCTCAGTTTCCCCGACGAGTCAGGGAGAAGCTGACCCCCCTCGGTCCCCCGACGAGTCAGGGGGAGGCTGACCCCCTCGGTCCCCCCGACGAGTCAGGGGGAAGCTGACCCCCCTCGGTCCCCCCGACGAGTCAGGGGGAGGGGCTGGGGTTGTAGTGGCTTTTGGCGCGATATGAATCAGCACATAGCCAGCCAGCCCATAGATGGCAGCGGCGAATAGCTGGAAGCCGTGCAGCAAGAAGCCGGTCGCTGTCGCATCCGATTCGCTCCAACCAGCCAACTGCATCAATCCGAAGCTCCAAGCCACTTCGACCACGCCAAAGCCACTCACGGTGAAAGGGAAAGCCGACGCAAACATGCCGATGCTGATGATAGCGATTGCGCCGGGCAGATCGACAGACAAGCCCAGGGCGCGCAGCAGCACATAATTAGTCAAAAAAGAACAAGTGTAGGTGAAGCACGAGATGAAAAGCGCCGAAAAGAACAGGCGCGGCTGACGAATGCGGCCCAGCTCGTCTGCCAGCTGGACGAGGCGCGTTTGCAACAGACGGGTGAGCTTGCTGTCGTGGCGGATCAGCAGCGGTCGCAGCAGCTTGTGCAGACGCCACACCAATGCGCCACCATAATAGAGCGCCAGCACGCTGCCCACAAAGGTGAGCGCCACCAAAATCAATAGCTCGTCGCGCTGTGCCGCCAGTTGTTCGGCGCTGCTCAATATGCTCGCGGCGAAGACCATGACGATGATCAGCAATTCCAGCAGGCGCGCGCCAAACAAGCTGCTCAAGCCGGCTTCCATCGAGTAATTCAAGCGTGAACGCAGTAAGGCGATGTACGATAATTCGCCCAATTTGAAGGGCAGGGCGCGCACCAGAAAGTTGTGATACAACGTGATGGGCAGCAGCAAACGCCAGGGCGACTCCTCGCCCCCCAGCAAGATGCGAAAGCGCACCGCTCGCAGCAAATTCAGCGCCAGGTAGGCCAGCAGCGCCATGCACCAGCCAAGCAGCGGCACGCGCGCCAGCAGCTCATCAAATTCGCTCCATTCGACTCGTCCCACAAGCACGATGAGCAAGCCGGCGGTTACCCCGATGCTGAGCAGGCGAACAAGGCGCTGACGAGTCTTGGCAGTCATGCTCGCGTCATTCCTCTCCATACCAATGCGAGAGGTCGCGGTCTAGCAATAGGCTGAGCGCGTCGATATCGCCGGCGAATTCGCGCTGCAAGCTCTGGCGCAGCTCTGGCGTCAAGGGCGAGCGCTGTTCAAAACGTGTATATGCCGCAATGACGCCTTCCACCACGCGTGTGCGATAGCGAAACGGCACCAGGCTGTGTGTGGTCGCCAGGTAACTCAGGCGGTCTTTCAGCAGCATGAGCGAAAAACCGCTGCCCACGATGAGCTGCTGCAACCAGGCCAGGCGCGTTTTTTTGTTGGGATTGCGAATATCAAAGCGCATAGGCACGTCGCTGGCGATGCCCAAAAACTCGCAGACCTGCCGGAAGGTGGCGGCCGTGTCGCTGCGGAAGTCGTCAAAGATGATGACCAGCACATTTTCGCGCCCAAAGACTTCGAAGTAACGCGGCACCTGCTGGCTGAAACGCGCCATCTGCCGATACTGCAAGCCAGTGATGCAATGCGCGGCGCGGCAGATGCGCTTGTTCTTGCGGCGGTCGCTTTCGGCTGCCAGCGCCTCGGCAAAGCTGCTGATTTGTTCGTTGCCGCTGTATCGAAATTGCGACCACATGGAATACATCATATCGACCGGGCTGCGCAGCATGATGATGATTTTGGCGGCGGGGTCATAGTCGTAGATTTCTGATGCGGCGCGCTGGCTGACCAGATACCAGGGCGACGATTCGCCAATGCGAGATTGCCCGCGCGCGTCTCTGAAAAGCTTCAAATAGCGGTCGGGTTTGGCACGGAATTGTCGAAAGCGCGAGCCATCCAGATCGCTGCCGAAGAAGTGCGGCTCTTTGTAATAGGGCATGAAGACATCGGGGTGGCGCTGCAGGTATTCGTGCAGCGAGGTCGTCCCGCATTTGGGCGCGCCAACGATGAAGAAATTGGGTTTGGGCACGGCGTTCAGCCCGGCAGCGCGCAGCATCGACGGTCCTCTTGATTCCCCGCATTATAGTACAAGCTCGCAAGCAGCATGCTAGGGGCAGGGCAAGTGCATCAAAACATAATCCCGCTACGACAGCTCCGCAGCAAACATAGTTCAACACAGAGGGCACAGAGGGCACAGAGTACACAGAGAAAAGCGTTCGCTTTACCTTTGAGTGACCGACAGGTCGCCCGCATTGCAACAAGGATTCTGAATGGTTCTGCCTACCCAGACCAAACTCTGTCTTCTCTGTGTCCTCTGTGTCCTCTGTGTCGATAAAAATTGCGCCATAGCCCGATCCGCGTTACAGTCTTTGCCAATCCAGCTAGCCGAAAAGAGGCCGCATGAGCGCGCGTACACACAAGCTGATCAACCGCCCCGACGCCATCGTCGCTGAAATGCTGGAGGGATTTTGCGCCGCGTACAGCGACATTGTGCAGCTGACTGGCGACAGGCTGATAACCCGTGCGCAGCCCAAAGCGCAAGGCAAGGTCGCCCTGGTCATTGGCAACGGCAGCGGGCACGAACCGGCTATGGTCGGCTGGGTGGGACCAGGTCTTTTTGATGTCAATATCGCCGGCGAGATATTCACCGCGCCCGGGCCACAGCGCATTGTCGAGGGCATCCGCGCGGCCGATTGCGGAGGCGGTGTGCTGGTCTGCGTATCGCATCATGCCGGCGACCGTCTCAATGCCGAGCTGGCGCTGGAACTTTGCGAAGCCGAAGGCATTGACAATGTCGAGCTGGTCATCCTCTACGATGACATTTCCAGCGCGCCAAAAGGCCAAGAAGCAGAGCGCCGTGGCACAGCCGGGCTCTTCTTCGTCTGGAAGCTGCTGGGCGCATTTTGTGAAGGCGATTGCGACTTGGCGGCGGCAAAGGCGCTGGCAGAAAAAGTCCGCGACAACACACGCAGCCTGGCTATGTCGCTCAGTTCTTGTGCCAGCCCCATCACCGGCGAGGTCATGTTCGAGATGGCAGCCGACGAAATGGAAATCGGCATGGGCTTGCATGGCGAGGTCGGCATGGGACGTCAGAAATCCCTCAGCGCCGATGCCACCATCGACCTGATGCTGCCGCCTATCCTGGAAGACCTGCCATTTGCAGCCGGCGATGAAGTGCTGGTGTTGCTGAATAACAGCGGCAGCCTGACCCTGATGGAACTCTTCATATTGTATCGGCGGGTGGCGCAGCGACTTGCCGAAGCCGGCATCACGGTCTACAGAGCCTGGTTGGACGCCTATGCCACCACGCAAGAGATGGCGGGTTTCGCGCTGTCGCTTTGCCGCGTAGACGAGCAGCTAAAGGCGCTGTGGGATGCCCCTGCGAATGGCGCCTATATGAAGCAGCTACCCCCCGATGCAAAAGACTCGTAGGGGCGCGGCGATGACTCGCCCGTTTGACCCCCCTCAATCCCCCAACAGGTCAGGGAGAGGCAAAATATGCGCGGATTCTGCCGTCATGTCTTGCGACAGCTACCGAAACCTCCCTCCCTGTCTCGACGGGGAGGGGCTGGGGGTGGGGTAAAAAAACCCCTTCAACCCCCTCGTCCAGAAAGGGGGCAGGAATCTCTATGCATGACCTAACCGCCAAAGACCTCGCCGATTTGATAAAGCGCATGGCCGGGCGCGTGCTTGCCGAGCGGGAAATGCTCAATCGCCTGGACGCGGCGACGGGCGATGGCGACCACGGCAGCAGCATCAGCGGGGCGCTGGCATTGGCCGTGCAGAAGATCGGCGCGCTGGCAGAGCCGAGCCCCCAAGACATCTGGCTGACGACAGCCAAGGCGCTGCTGAATGGCATGGGCGGGGCATCGGGCGCAATTTTCGGCACATTCTTCCTCAAGGGCGCGGCGAAACTCAAAGATGTCGAGCGCATCAGCCAGGCGGATATGGCGGCGCTGTTGGCGGCGGGTTTGGCGGGCGTGCAAGCCAGAGGCAGAGCCCAAGTGGGCGACAAAACCATGGTCGATGCGCTGGCGCCGGCTGTGGCGGCATTTGCAGCTGCGGCAGATTTTCCGTCTGCATGGCGGGCTGCGGCGGACGCGGCGGCAACAGGCGCAGAATCGACGCGAGATATGCTGGCGCGGCAAGGCAGAGCCAAATACCTGGGCGAACGCGCGATTGGCCATGCCGACCCCGGCGCAACCACCATCGCGCTGATGTTTGCGGCTGCGGCAGAACCCTCCCCCTGACCTGTCGGGAAACCGAGGGGGGGTGAACCTGCCGGGGGGACCGAAGGGGGGTAAAGCGAATTCATGGGGACCGAGGGGGTTAGGAGACACAATCATGACACAACATAAATTGCGCGTCGGATACATCGGCACATCGATTTCGTCTTACTTCGCGGGCGAATATAACCAACGTCCGCGCGCCATCGCCGGGCTGGAAAAATTGGCCGCCGAGCTGGACTTTGAGCTGATCGCCATAGCCGATGAGCTGATGACCGAGGCGGGTTCTGTCCGCGCCGCCGAAATGTTCCAGGAGCAACATATCGACTTCTTGCTGCTGCAAACCGCCGCGTGCAGCATGGGCGAGCAGTTGCTGCCCCTCGTCAAAGCCGCGCCGCGAATCGGCCTGTGGGGCACGCCCGACCCCGAGCAGGAAGGCGAAATCAAAATCCATTCGCTGGTTTCCATGAGTCACTTCGCCGCCATCCTCAAGCGCTACCTCAAGCACGAAAACATCCCGTTCAAGTGGTTCTTCGGGCATGTAGAAACGGCTGAATTTCGCGATCGCTTTGCGGTAACCATCCGCGCGCTGACGGCGGTCAAAAATATCGAGCGCTCGCGCATCGGTTGGGTCGGCAATTTGTCGCCCGGCTTCAACGACATGATCTTCGACGAAAGGTTGCTGCGCAGCCGACTGGGCATCGCGGTCTTGCCACATGAACTGGGAGAATTGGTGCGGCGCGCCCAGGGTTACGATCAAGCGCCGGTCAACGCGACCATCCGCGAAATCAAGCGGGCGGCCAGCGCCATCACTGTCAGCGAAGAAGCAGCCTTCGACCGCGTAACCCGCCTGTACCTGGCTCTGCGTGACCTGGCGGCTGAGCATGACTACGCGGCGCTGGCTGTGCAGTGCTGGCCCAGCATCCAGTCTTATTATCGCGTTGCGCCTTGCATGGCCTATAGCTGGCTGGGCAGCGAAGATGGCCTGGCGGTCAGCTGCGAAGGCGATGTGCTGGGCGCGGCCAGCATGTACTTGCTCAACCTGCTGACGGGCCGGCAAGGCTCATCCACGCTGCTGGATATGACGGCGCTGGACCCGCAGACCCAAGCCATGCTGATGTGGCATTGCGGTGTCTCGCCAAGGCACTTCGCCAACGATGATGGCATCAAATGGGTCGACCATGTGACATTGGGGCGCAAGGCTGACGATGGTCCCTATGGCGTGGCGGGCGACCAGGTTTTCGCCGCCCAGGAAACGACAGTCAGCTACATCGGCGATGATGGCAGCAGCCTGCTGGTCATCCGCGCCGACATCATCGAGCACGAAAAGAAAGGCTTCGATGGCACGCGCGGCTGGTTTGCCCAGTTCGAGCTGAACAAGCAGCCCGTAGCGCTGATGGATCTCATCAACACCTTGACGGTGCGTGGGCACGAGCATCACTTTGCGGTTGGGCAGGGCGATGTGACTGACGAACTGATGGAATTCGCTGCCTGGAAGAGCCTGCGCCTCATCGAGCATGTGCCGCTAGCCAATTATCTGCAAGTGGACGATTCTGCGCTATAATCGCTGCCGCGCCTGCTTGTTTTGACGGGCTGCGCATTTCCATTCAATTAGTTCAAGCAAAGGATACAACATGTACAGACAAAAAATGCTGCTGGTATTGCTGCTGCTGCTCGCTCTGCCATTGAGCCTGGTCGGCGCGCAGGACATGATGGACCCGCCCCCGGGCTTTGACAGCTGGGATGCCGTGGTCGCCGCCGCCGATGGCGCGACTGTCAACTGGTATATGTGGGGCGGTTCCGATTCCATCAATGGCTTTGTCGACACCGTCTATGGCGGTCCGCTGGCGGACGAATACAATATCACGCTCAACCGCGTGCCGGCGAATACCGTCGATATCGTAAACCAGGTCTTGAGTGAAGCTGAAGCGGGCGTCGAAGGCGATGACGGCACAGTCGATCTCATCTGGATCAACGGCGAAAACTTCTTCACCCTGAAGCAAGCCGACCTGCTCTATGGTCCCTGGTCGGAAAATATCCCCAACAGCGAGTATGTGAATTGGGATAACCCGGCGCTGAATCTGGACTTCGGCCGACCAGTCGAAGGCATGGAGAGCCCCTGGTCTGGCGCGCAATTCCATTTCATTTACGACTCGGCGCGCATGTCTGCCGACGATCTGCCGCGCAGCTATACCGAGCTGAACGACTGGATCGGCATGAATCCCGGTCGCTTCACCTACATCGCCCCGGGCCCCGGCGCATTCCAGGGCACCCGTTTTGTCAAGCAGGCGCTCTTCGAAATCAGCGGCGGCCAAAGCCAGTGGGTCGGCGATTTCAACCAGGAGCTCTATGACGAGCACGCGCCGGCGCTTTGGGACATGCTCAACAGCTGGGAAGAGAATCTGTGGCGCGGTGGCGAGACCTACCCCGCCAACATCGGCGAATTGCACGAGCTCTTTGCCAATGGCGAGATTGACTTTACCTTGACGCAACGGATCACGGGCGCTGCGGTAGATATCGATTCGGGACTCATCCCGCCCACCAGCCGCGCCTTCAGCTTCGACAACAACATGATCGGCGACTTCAACTATGTGGCCATCCCCTACAATGCGCCCAACAAAGCCGCCGCGCTCGTACTGGCGAATCTGATCTTGCGGCCCGACCGGCAGGCGCTGCAGGTGGTGCCAGAAAATGGCTTTGGCCTGGCCTATGGCATTGATGTCAGCCGCGTCACCGATGCGGACGATGTAGCCGCGCTGCAGGCAGCCTCCGAGAGCCTCGGCGATGCCGCTGCCGATCCGGCTCGTCTGGCTGGCGCGCTGGTTTCCGATATTGCCGCCGAATATCAGGTGCTCATCGAAGCCGACTGGGAAGCCAATGTCCTGCAGGGCTAGGCGATAAGCGCATAACTCCTTTTCACCCATCGGGATAAGCGGAAACTGATCCTACCGCCACACATCGCGAAAAGCCCCCTCCCTCTCTATGGGGGAGGGGGTATGGGGGGGCGGGGACCCTAGCACAGTAAGTTTATGAAGGAACTTGCTTGACGCGCGTTACGCTAGATTCCATCTGCAAGACCTATCCCGGTGGCGATGCGCCAGCTGTGGACAACTTCTCGCTGGAGATTGACAGCGGGCGACTGGTGGCATTTTTGGGTCCGTCGGGCTGTGGCAAGACGACCACACTGAAGATGATTGCCGGCTTGATCAAACCCAGCAGCGGGCATATCCACTTTGATGACGAAGATATCTTGCCGATCCCGGCCGAGCGACGGGGCGCGGTCATGGTCTTTCAGAATTACCTGCTTTTCCCCTATATGTCGGTCGGCGCAAATGTCGGCTTTGGCTTGAAGATGCGCGGCGTACACAAGCGCGAAATCCAAAAGCGCGTGGCCGACATGCTGGCGCTGGTCAAATTGCCCGATATCGCCAAGCGACGCCCTTCTCAGCTTTCTGGGGGGCAGCAGCAACGGGTGGCATTGGCGCGCGCCTTGATCACCGAGCCGCGCGTCTTGCTGCTGGACGAGCCGTTGAGCAACCTGGATGCCCATCTGCGCGACGAAATGCGCGAATTGATCTTGTCCATTCAACGCGAACTGGCGGTTACGACCGTCTTTGTAACGCACGACCAAGAAGAAGCGGTCTTGCTGGCCGACCAGATCGCGCTGATGTTTGATGGCGTGCTGCGCCAATTTGCCTCGCCAGCCGAATTTTATCAACGGCCCATATCACAGCGCGCGGCTCGTTTCTTCGGCGGAGTCAATTTTATCGCCGGCAACCGCCACGATGGCGCGGTGCAGACCAGCATTGGCGACTTCCAATTTGCCCCCGCAGGCAAAGAAAACGCCCCCAGCGGGCAAGTCATCATGACCATCCGTCCCGAGCAGATCGGGCTGAATGAGGCTGCCAGCGACAACACGGTGGCCGGGCGCATCCGCGAGCGCATCTATGTGGGCAGGTACACGCGCTACAAGATCGCTCTGGGCGAGCACGAGGTCGAAGCTGTGCGCAGCGCCGATCTGCCGGGTGCGCTGGAGGCCGGCGATGCGGTGCAGGTGCGCTTTCCGCCCGAGCGTATCTGGGTGGTTCCGGCGTAATCCCCAGTCCCCCCGACGGGTCGGGGAGAGGCAAAGGAAAAACGGTAAAGGTTTGCCGCCGAGGCACAGCAGTCAATGCGAGTAAGTCATGCGACAAGCGGGCAACAACGATCAATTTCGAAATCTGTAGGGACGAGACTTGTCTCGCCCACAGAATCGCCGTCGCCGCAGTGGGCGACTCAAGAGACATCCCTACGACATTCCTTGCAGTTGTTGCAGAACTTGCTTGCCGTACCATCTGCGCCCCCGCGCTGTGAGATAGATACATGACTTTTTTGACGAACATCCACCGCCTCTTGCGCGTTCTGTTGCGGCAGCCGCAATCGGCCATTGGCACGGCGCTGGTGTTTTTTTTCTTCATTTTGGCGCTCTTTGGCGGGCAGTTGGCGCCCTATCCCAAAGCCAACGATCAAAGTCACGATGCCCGTGTTTCGCCCACCCTGGATATCGGCTCGCTGCAACTGGGCGCGCATCCATTTGGCACCGACCGGTTGGGGCGCGATGTCTACAGCCGCGTGATTCTGGGCGCGAGCAGCATCTTTCGCATCGCCGGGCTGGGCACGGTCATCAGCGTCGTGCTGGGCAGCGCGCTGGGCATGGCGATGGGGTATCGCGGCGGTGGGCTGGACGAGCTGCTGGGGCGCGTCATTGATGCGCTGCTGGCGATACCGGCGCTGCTGCTGGCCTTGGTCATGGTCGGCATCATTCGCAATCTGGACTTCCAAATCAACAGCTGGCAGGCGGCGCTGGCGGGCGAAGTAACCCTGTTGGTCATCGCCATTCTCTACATTCCCGTCGTGGCGCGGGTGGCTCGCAGCGCGGCGCTGGATATCAAAACGCGCGAATTTGTCGCTGCTGCCGAGATCCGTGGCGAAGGCAGCGCCTATATCCTCTTCCGCGAGATTCTGCCCTCAGCCATTCCGGCGCTGGTGGTCGAGGCATCGCTGCGCTTCTCTTATGCTATTTTTCTGGTGGCTTCGCTGGGCTTTCTGGGTTTTGGCGCGCCCCCACCCTCGCCCGACTGGGGGCTGATGGTGAACGAAAATCGCGGCGGCTTCTATCGACTCACACCCTGGGCGCTGGAGTTTCCCGCGCTGGCGATTGCGCTGCTGGTCATTGGCGTCAACCTGATGTCGGATGGCATCCGCCGGGCAGTGCAGAAAGGCGGCGCATGACACAGGTTACCCCCTCGTTCCCCCCGACAGGTCAGGGGGAGGCAATATGACGCAGTTGCTGGATGTGCGCGGGCTGGGTATCAGTTACCGGGTCGGTCGCCGTTGGCTGCGGGCTTTGCGCGAATTCAACTTGCAGTTGGACGCGGGGCAGGTCGTCGGCATTGTGGGCGAGAGCGGCAGCGGAAAGTCGACGGCGGCGCTGGCTTTGATGCATTATCTGAGCGCCAACGGACGCATCGATGGCGGCGACCTGCGCTTTTTGGGCGAGGATATGCTGGCGATGGGCGCGGCGGACCTGCGGCGGTTGTGGGCGCGGCACATCAAGCTGGTGCCACAGAATGCCGGCGCGGCGCTCAACCCCTCCATCAAGGTCGGGCGGCAGGTGGCAGAAGCCTTGAAAGCCGCCGAGGGTATTGAAGGCGCGAAAGCCGACCAGCAAGTCATTGCGAGCTTCCGCGCTGTCAACCTGGTCGATCCAGCGCAGGTGGCAGAACGGTATCCTCACGAACTCAGCGGCGGTATGCAGCAGCGAGTTGCCATCGCCATGGCGCTGATGTGCCAGCCAGATCTGCTTATTCTGGACGAGCCCACCACGGGCTTGGATGTGACCACCGAAGCCGTCATCCTCGATCTGCTGCGGGCGCTCATCGGCGGGCGGGGCGCGGGCGTGCTGTATATCACGCATAACCTGGGCGTGGTGGCGCAGCTTTGCCAGCGCGTTGTCGTGCTCTATGCCGGCGAAATCATGGAAGAAGCGCCAGTTGCCCAGCTCTTCGCAAGTCCGCGCCATCCCTACACACTGGGTTTGCTTTCCAGCTTGCCCAAGGCTGGTCAGCGCAAAGCCCATTCGCGATTGCAGACCATCCCCGGCAACCCGCCCGATCTGCGCCATGTGGGGCAGGGCTGTGTTTATGCCGAACGTTGCCCGCTGGTGATCGAGATGTGCCGGGCGCAAAAGCCACCGCTGGAAGAGGTCGAACCGGGCCGGCTGGCGCGTTGTTTCCGTTGGCAGGCTGTGGACGCTTTTTCGGGCGAGTCAGCGCCTCGTCCCCACAGCAGGTCGCTTGAGATGGATGCGCCAGCGGGCGAGTCATCCACCCGACCCGACGGCGGTGTCCTAACCGCAACAGCCCTCAGCAAACACTTCCCCGTCCCGCGTGACCTGGTCGACATGCTGCGCGGCAGAAAGCCCCAGCCGATCCGCGCGGTGGATGGAGTCGATCTGCGCCTGCGCCAGGGGCAGACCCTGGGCTTGGTCGGTGAAAGTGGCAGCGGCAAGACCACGCTAGCCCGCATCATCATCGGCCTGGAAACGCGCACCGGCGGGGGGCTCGAGCTATTTGGCGCGGATATCCAGGGCGGCTTGCGCGCGCGGCAGCAAGACCTGCTTTCGCAAGTGCAGATGGTCTTCCAAAATCCACAGAATTCGCTGAATCCTTATCGGTCGGTGCGGCAGACCCTGTGCAGGCCGCTGGTCAAGCTGCGCGGTCTATCGGCCAAGTCGGCTGAAGACCAGGCCCTGCAGTTGCTGGAAGCTGTCAACCTGCGCGCCGATTATGCCGATCGCTACCCAGACGAACTGAGCGGCGGCGAAAAACAACGCGTCGCCATCGCCCGAGCCTTTGCTTCGCAGCCCAGCCTGGTCATCTGCGATGAGCCGGTGTCGGCGCTGGATGTATCGGTGCAGTCGGCGGTGCTGAATCTGCTGGCTGATCTGCAAGAAGAGCATGGCAGCGCCTGCCTCTTCATCTCGCACAACCTGTCGGTGGTCGGCTACCTGGCCGATGTCATCGCGGTCATGTACCTGGGACAAATTGTCGAGATCGCGTCTGCCGATGCCCTCTTCCGCGCGCCCAGCCATCCCTATACCGAAGCGCTGCTGGCCGCCATCCCGACACCCGACCCGGGCCAACGCAGCGAGCGAATCCTGCTTGCCGACGACCTGCCCAGCGCGCAAAATCTGCCCGGTGGCTGCCGCTTCCACACCCGCTGCCCGCGCAACATCGGCGAAATCTGCGGGCGAGACGCACCACCCTGGCGCGAAACCAGCGCCGGGCAGGGCATTCGCTGCCATATCCCGCTGGACGAACTGGCGGAGGCAACCCCTCCCCGTCAGGACGGAGAGGGTAGCCAATGCTTGCGTTAACCCCTCTCCCAGCTCCTCCCCGTCAGGACGGAGAGGGTAGCAGACCCCTCCCCCAGCCCCTCCCCGACGAGTCAGGGAGGGTAGCCAATGCCTTATGCTCCTCCCGACCCGACAGGTGGATTGATGGGGTGTGAAAAGCCCCTCCCTCATTTTGGGGTGGGGGTCAGCCTCCCCCTGACCTGTCGGGGGGACCGAGGGGGGTCAAACGGGCTATACAGCGCGCTGTTTTGCGCCTATACTTGCGCGGTTATTGCCACGGCGAATGACTTGGACGCGCTCGCATGTTTGTCACCGATCCCGATTTCGGCAGCATCGTCGACTTTGACCACCTGCGCGGGTCGATCCGCCACCTCTACGATGCGCTCTTGCCCGATTTCAACATGCACAAATCCCTGCAAGTCGGCACGGAGCTGTATGGCGACGAACCCGACCTGATGATCGCGGCGGGTGCCAGCATGCTCGCCTGGATGACCATCATCGCCGCGGGCGAAGACGAGATCGCCGAAGAGCTCAAAGACAGCCTCTTCACCCTGGGCTGGACAGAAGAAGAGATTGGCAGCGACTTGTTGTCCGCGCGCACTACTGCCACGCCTCTCTGCGCCGACCCGGACTGTGCCGAGTATCACATCAAAGGGCGCAAGTGGCTGATCAACAATTCGTATCACGCCGATTATCACACCATCGTCGCCAAGACCGACCCGGCCAGCAGCGGTCCGCGCTCGCTTTCCATCTTCCTAGTGCCCCAGAGCAGCTGCAAAAATTGGCAGCGCCTGGAGACGCATGTGCTCAGCCGCATGGTGTTGACCAGCTTCGACATCGATGGGCCGGGTCGCCTGCTGGGCAAGCTCGGGCACGGGTTGCAGATCTTGCAGCGCATGGCCATGCCCAGCAAATACCAGTGCGCCTATGTGGGCGTCAAGCTGCTGAACGAAGCCATCCCCGCCAGCATCGACCACTTGTCGAAGAAGCGCATCTTCAACGAGAATCCCATCAATTTTAGCAATGTGCTGCGCCAAATGTATAATCTGGCGCTGCAAGGGGCGGTGCTCAATTTCATTTATTATCGCGCCCTGGCTTTCAGCGCCGGCAGCTTTTTGCAATTTCATGGCGTGATGTTGAAGAGCTGGCTGCTGCTGCGCGCCAACGAACTGCTGGGACAGAATCTGCTGGTGGTCGGCAGCAAAGGCTTCCTGGCCGAGTCGGTCATCGGGCGCAACGCCATCGATTCTTTTGTGCTGCCAGTCTTTGACGGGCATTACACCATCAACACACTGATGACCGCCAAGCATGCCCGACGTTACCTGGGGGCGAGCCGCCGCGCCGATGTCGAGCAGCGCCTGGACCGCCTGCGCCATGGCATCGCCACATCCCGCGCGGGCGACCAAATCCGCGCCAACAGCCGCCGCCTGCGCAATCCCGACTTCTTCGATTATGCTCGCTACATCGAAGATCTGGCGCTGCCAATCGATTTGGACGCGGGCTTGATCGTGCGCGCCATGCAGCAACTGCGCGAGGAATTGGACGCGCGCGAACTGCTGACCGACCCCGAGCATCGCTACAAGCTGGGCGCTTTGCTGCACTGGATGGAGGCGCTGCTGGCGGCTTGCGAGCTGTGGAAAGCGACCGACGAGCCACACTTCCTCAATGCCGTGGTCATGCAGCACAACGCCTTTGTCAATCAATTCAACCAGGTCATCAGCGAAAGCGCGCTGGAGACGCCGTTTTTGCCGCAGATGCGGGGGGCACCGCTGCAAATCGATGAAGAGCCGCGCGCCTTTCTGCTGCGTCTGTACGAGCGCGCCCAGCAGATCGCTACCCCGCGCGGATAGGGGCGAGGACTGACACAGAGGGCACAGAGATTTAGGTTGTAGGGGCGATACTTGTGTCGCCCACCAAGGCGAATTGTTTGACACAGAGTACACAGAGATTTAAGGGATGTAGGGGCGATACTTGTGTCGCCCGCCGAGGCGAATTGTTTGCCACAGAGGGCACAGAGATTTGAGGGATGTAGGGGCGAGGCGTTGACTCGCCCACCAAGGCAAGTAAACCCCGGCAGCGAGAATAGCATCGGCGCGCTCGTGCTTTTGAGTGTGTTCCCGAGATTGGTATCGAAATAGGAAGTATGCACCTCTGCGTCTCTGTGGCAAAATCTATTTTTCAGGCGACACGAGTATCGCCACGGCAGCGGGCGAGTCACCGCCTCGCCCCTACACTGACTTTGTCGCGGGGGTTTTGAATAATGTACACCGTAGCTGACCCGCAATTCGGCGACATCCTGGATTATGAACGGCTGCGCGCCGGCATGATGGATGTGCTGGACAATGTCTACCCCACTTTCAATTTGATGGGCTCCATGCTGGCTGCCACGCGCCATTTCAACAACGACCCCGGTTATATGACCGCCTGCGCCGCCAGTGGACTCGCCTATATGATGCTGGTGGCTGCGGAAGAATATGAACTGGCCGCGCAGCTAAAAGGCAAAATCTTCACGCTGGCCTGGACAGAAGAGCACACGGGCACCGACCTGCTGAGCATCCGCACGCGCGCCACGCCCTGCGCCGATGCGGAGAACGGCAAACAGTATCACCTGCAGGGGCAAAAGTGGCTCATCAACAATTCCTGGCATGCCGATTATCACTCGGTGCTGGCCAAGGTCGACCCCTCTGCCAGCGGTCCGCGCTCGATTTCGCTCTTCGCCATGCCGCACAGCAGCACCAAAAACTGGCAGCGGCTGGAGACGCATGTGCTCAAGAGCATGGTGCTGACCAAATACGACATCGATGGTCCCGCCACTTTGATTGGGCAAGAGGGGCGCGGGCTGGAGATCTTGCAGCGGATGGCCCTGCCTTCCAAGTATCACTGCGCCTACATGGGCGTGAAGATGGTCGAAGATTCGCTGCCAGCCGCCATTGAGCACTTGTCGCGCAAGACGATTTTCCAGGGCAATCCCATCCAGTTCAGCAATGTCTTTCGCCAACTCTACAACCTGACGCAGCAAGCGGCGCTCATCAACTTTGCCTTCTTCCGCGCGCTGGCTTTCAGCGATAGTCCGTTCTTGCAATTTCATGGCATCATGCTGAAGTCGTGGCTGCTGCTGAAGTGCAACGAGATTTTGTCGCAGAATCTGCTGGTGACGGGCAGCAAGGGCTTCCTCAAACAATCCAACATCGGCGGCAACGCCATCGATTCTTTTGTATATCCGGTCTTTGATGGGCATTACACGCTGAATACCTTGTTGACCTACAAGCATACGCGGCGCTACCTGACCGCGCGCAGCCAGGGCGATATCGAGGCACGCCTGCAAACTCTGCGCGAAAATGCCTACCTGCCCCGCGAAGGCAAACAGATCCTCAACAACAGCCGCGAGACCCGACATCCACCTTTCTTCGATTATGCCGATTATATCGAACGTTGCCGCTTGCCCATCCCGCTGGATGCCCGCCGACTCGTGGACGCCAGCCACGCTCTGCTGGAAGCTATTGCGCGCCGCGGCGACTCCAACGAACCCGAATATCGTTACAAGATCGGCATGCTGGTGCACAACCTCGAGGCGCTGCTGGCGGCTGTCGAGCTGTGCAAAGCGACCGGCAACAATGCCTATCTGGACGCCGTGCTGATGCAGTACAACGAAACCGGCAAGCTGCTCAACCGCATCATCAGCGAGGGCGCATTCGATAGCGACTTTATCGAGCCGCTACGTCTGTTGCCCCTGCCCAAACCGGCCGATCCGCGCCGATTCTTGCTGGGCCTGCTGGATGTGAAAGGGCAGATACGCGGGGATTGATTGCGTCCATGGCTGCTTTGTGGGGAAAAAATAGGTACAGGGGCTTATGAAAACCAAAAGGGTGGCGCTTATTTTGCTGGTATGGGTCTCGTTTTGTGCGGCAGCTACGGCGCAAGGCTTCTCCATCCGTGTGACAAACAATACAAACCTGAGACTATCGTATAGCCTGCAAAGCGCAGTCGCGGAAACGGTCGGCGCGGGCACAATCCTGGATGTGACGAGCCAGTTCCAGCGCTGGCTGGAAATCAATCGTGGCGGCAGGAGTCTGTGGATGGCCGACTGGGTGGGTTACAGCCGGGTTGGCAGCAGCAACCAGCCCCAGGCACCCGCCTCAGAAGTCCCCAGCGCCTCTCCACATGTCGACAACTGCTGCCAGGTCGATCGTCAGTGCAGCGCCGACAGTGAATGGACGGACGGCTATTGGGCGTTTCAACGCAATGAATGTCCTGCGCCAGTACCTGCGCAATCGACAGCCAGCTCGTCCGCCCATGTAGACAATTGCTGTTTTTTGGGTTGGACTTGCCACAACGCCGCAGATTGGCAGCGCGGGTATCACGCCTATCAATCCAACAACTGCGCTGCCGATAGTTTCGACGCGTCAGGCCTCCGGGTTGAAGGCACAGCGGGCTTCAAGGCGCTTGTCGGACGGGCGCTGGACCTGCTGCGGACCCATTCGCCAAAATGGTATAACTACGCCGTTAGTGGGTTGAGCGCGGTGGTAGAGGTCAATCCGCCTGGTGGCAGTGGTGTAGCAACCCACAGCGCTGTCGCGACTTTCAATCTCGCCAATCCCTATTATCCTATCCCGGACGACGATTATACGATGGCCGAATTCTTGGTCCACGAAGCTTGCCATGTGCATCGCTATCGGGCGGGGCTGGAGCCGGGCGGCTACCCGGGCGAGAAAGCCTGTATCGAGGCGGAGGTGGCGCTCTGGCAAGAGGTGCCCGCTCTGCACAGCTACTTCCTCGATCGTAAGCTGCGCTATCTGGCCAATATCCATCGCCGCGAGTGCCAGCACTGGCTGCCACCGGTGCCGGGCGGCTGTCCCTATTTGTAACGGCTCAGTGACCAAATAAGCGCATACAGGTCGCCATGAACGAACTCAGCAAGCTCATCTCCGACCTGGTCGCCATCGACTCGGTCAATCCCGATCTCGTGCCGGGCGGCGTGGGCGAAGCCGGCCTGGCCCAATACATCGCCGACTGGGGACGCGCCAGGCAACTCGAAGTCGCGCTGCAAGCGACTGTGCCGGGGCGCCCCAATGTCATCCTGCGCGTGCCGGGCAGTGGTGGCGGAAAGTCGCTGATGCTCAACGCACATACAGACACAGTCGGCGTGGCAGGCATGGACGCGCCTTTTTCGCCCATTTTTCGCGCGGGACGGTTGTACGGACGCGGCGCATACGACATGAAAAGCGGGCTGGCGGCTTGTATGCTGGCGCTGCTGGCGGCGCGCGATATGGACTTGCGCGGCGATGTGCTGCTGAGCGCTGTTGCGGACGAAGAATATGGCAGCATCGGCACAGAAGCGCTGCTGGCGGACTGGGCGCGCTGGCCCGCTGATGCCGTGCTAATCGCCGAGCCGACCGCGCTGGATATCAGCATCGCCCATCGTGGTTTCGCCTGGCTGGAATTCGAAACGCAGGGTGTGGCGGCGCATGGTTCCCTGCCCGAACAAGGTGTCGATGCCATCGCCAAAATGGGTGCCGTGCTGGTGGAGCTGGCTGCGCTGGACCGCCAACTGCGCGCCGAGCCGACTCACGAGTTGCTGGGCAGCGGCTCTCTGCACGCGTCGTTGATCAAGGGCGGCGAAGAAATATCCATGTATCCCGCGCTTTGCAAGCTGCTGGTCGAGCGGCGCACCATCCCCGGAGAGAGCGATGCCCATGTGCTGGCGCAAGCGCAAAGCATCCTGGACGACTGCGCTGCGTCCGACAGCCAATTCCAAGCCCAAGTCCAGGCGACCTTTTCGCGTCCGCCCTATGCCATAGACGCGGCGCATCCGCTGGTGCAAAGCCTGCAACATGTCGCGACTGGGCACCTGGGACGACCGCCAGCGCTCATCGGCAGCAGTTGGTGGATGGACTCGGCGCTGTTTGCGGCGGCTGGCGTGCCGACGGTCGTGCTGGGTCCGGCCGGGGCTGGCGCGCATGCCCGCGAAGAATGGGTGAATCTGGAGTCGGTCGCGCACTGTCAAGCAATTTATACGCAATTGGCGACGGTTTTCTGCGCATAAGCCTCTCTGTCCCTCCGGAAAAGTCTGTTGTAGGGGCGAGACTCGTCTCGCCCTAATTTGATTTGCCACAGAGGCACAGAGGCACAGAGAAACCCACACTTTTCTCTCGGTGTACTCACGCTAACTCGGTGTACTCGGTGGTAAAATTCTTGTATCGCTGTCTTGCGTTTTCTGCTGTGTTTATGTTTCCCGCGCAGACCAGGTACAATTGCCCGCAAATCCACAAACACATTTGCGAGCCAAGCCATGAACAGCATCCCCAGTTTCGAGCGCATCGACCGCGCCCTGCTCGACCGTCTGCGCGATATTGGCGCGGCGACCATCGCGGGAAGCCTGGCGCGAGAGGGCATCCGCAGCCCGCACATGGCCGGCTTGCTGGCGCACAATCCTGGCAAGCGCGTCTGTGGACAAGCCGTCACGCTGCAATTCATGCCCAAACGCGAAGATGTGCATTGGGGCGATGAATACAGCTATGCCCCCGAACGCGAGTTGCACCGCCAGGCCATCATGGCGGCGGCACCCGGCGATGTGGTGGTGGTCGATGCCCGCGGCAGCCTGCAAAGCGGCATCTTTGGCGAAATGATGCTCACCTCGTTCAAGGCGCGCGGTGGCGAAGGCATCGTCATTGATGGCTGTATTCGCGATTTTCCCGAGGTGCAAGAGTTGGATCTGGGCTTGTGGCTGCGGGGCGTTACGCCCAACTTCCACACACAGACCGAGATATTTCCACATGCCGTCAATGTGCCTATCGCCTGCGCCGATGTCTTCGTGGTGCCCGGCGATATCGTCGTGGCCGACGACGATGGCGCGGTGCTCGTGCCGGTGGCGCTGGCGATGAAAATGGCCGAGACCGCCACGGAAAAGACCGAATGGGAGATTTTCTCGCGCATGAAGCTGTCTGAAGGCGGACCGCTGGACAAGTATTATCCCCTAAATGATGAAGCGCAGAAAGAATATGCGGCTTGGCGGCGCGAGCAGCCTGCCCCTCCCCGAAGCATCAGGCAGGGGTGATTGCGGTGAGCGAAGCCGCCCGAACGCTCAGCCTGTTTGTGCACATCGGCGCGAGCATCGTCTGGTTCGGCGGGCTGCTGATGCTGGCGCTGCTGGTCGTGCCAGAGCTGCAAAAGACCCTGCAGGGGCAGCCCGCGCTGGATGCTTTGCTGCGGCGTTTGCGGCGGCGTTTTGCGCTTTGGGGCAATTTGGCGCTGGCGCTGCTGCTGGTGACGGGTCTGCTGCAAATGACCGACGATATCAATTACACGGGTTTGCTGCAATTTGGCAACCGCTGGAGCCAAGCGCTCTTAGTCAAGCATCTGCTGATCGTGGTCCTGGCGCTGGTTAGCGCGGCGCTGCAGTTGGGCGTGCTGCCCGCTTTGGAACGAGCTAGCCTGCTGAGCGAACGCGGCCTGGGCGACTCCCAAGCCATGGCGCAGTTGCAAGAACGCGAACAGCGCTTGACCCTGTTGATGATCGCGCTGGCTGTGCTGATCCTGGCCGCCAGCGCCTGGCTCGCGGCGCTTTAATGGCTAGCCCAAAAAACAAGAGCGCCGCCCCCCGAACACGAGAGCGACGCCCAAGGAAACCTAGACTAGCCGATAGACGTTGCCGCGCCAGCTACTTCTTGAGGAATTGCGCGTAGAAGTTGTGAGAGGCAGCGTTGTGATGGGTGTTCTTGATGTAGAGGTTGCAGTCGCGCGTAACGGTGAAGTCAAAGCCCGTAGCGCCGTCCAGCTCGATCTGGGGTCCTTTCAAATGTGGCGGCACAAGTTCACTAGAAATGCGCCGGTTATGGACTTTACAGGAGTCCGACTTGCTTAGATCCACTTTGAACCAGCCAGACCAGGAATCTCCACTGCCAGAATTCCTGAGCATCTTGAGATTATACGATCCCGGTGCCAGCCGATGTGCGAGGCGTTTGTCACCGAAATGGAAGTAGATGCGCGCTGTTGAGCCACTGCCTTCACGCCTGAAGATGTAATCCGGGTCGGCTGCCGCTATCGCCTCGTCAGTATGGCTTCCGCTGTTTCTGGCATCTGCGAGGACTTGGGCGGCGGTCTTTGCCAGCTTGATGCGGATATTGCAGTCACGGTTCAGTTCGAAACTGGGTTGAACGTTGCTGTTCTTGAGAGGCTCGATCGTCATCATATGGATCATGCGCGGACCAGACGGAGCGCCCAAGCTCGGGAATTGTTTGGAATCGGTGAAATTGCTGAAGCAGTTATCGGGCTTGGACTTGCCCAGGTCAATCGCCACGACATTTTCTGTACCGCGAATGGAATCAGAGCCGATGTCGGAGAAGACATACTTGCCGGCTGCAAGCTTCACCCGCTGCCAAGAAGCGTCATCCTCGTTGATGCTACCGTCTTTCTGCGCGGCGGCTGGTATAGCCAGCAGCAGCAAAAGCAAAATGGCGATACAGTGTTTAATAAGCTGTTTCATGGTAGAGCTCCTCTATGGAGAGTGAGTACGCTGTCGCATTTTTACGACAGGGGCGGATTATAATGAGGGTAAGTGGCAATGCAAGCGTAAACGTCTTAATGAACGGATTTGTAATATTTATGTAATAATTACGGCAGCTGAAGTTACCAGGGTACTCATGCCAGCAACCCCTCCCCCAGCCCCTCTCAAAAGTGACAGCGTAGGGGCGAGGCGGTGACTCGCCCATGCCAACCCCTCCCCGACGAGTCAGGGAGGGGAGTCAATGCCTTATGCTCCTCCCGACCCGACAGGTGGATTGATAGGGTGTGAAAAGACCCTCCCTCATTTTGGGGGAGGGGTTTGGGGTGGGGGTCAGCTTCCCCCTGACTCGTCGGGGGGACCGAGGGGGGTCTAGCCATCGACTCATGTTATACTCGGCTTATGAATCCCGACACGCCTGCGTCACAGATGCGCGACTTTCGCCTGGACGACCGCTACAGCGCCCAAGCGGGCACAGTCATCATGAGCGGCATCCAGGCTTTGGCGCGCTTGCCGCTCGACCAGCGTCGCGCCGACCTGTCGCAAGGGCTCAACACGGCGGGATTGATCACCGGCTATCGCGGCTCGCCTGTGGGCGCGCTGGATACCGCGCTGGAGCGCATCCCCGAGTTGCTGCGCGAGCATCACATTCGCTTTATCCCGGCGGTCAATGAAGAGCTGGCCGCCACCGCCATCATGGGCAGCCAGACCGCCAACCTGCTGCCCCAGCCCAAATATGATGGCGTTTGTGGCATCTGGTATGGCAAGGGACCGGGCGTAGACCGCAGCGGCGATGCTTTCAAACACGCCAACCTGACCGGCGTGGGGCGCTATGGCGGCGTGCTGGCGCTGGCTGGCGATGACCCGTCGTGCAAGTCGTCGACCATCCCCTCACATTCCGAAATCGCCCTCTACGATGCCATGATGCCCGTGCTTTATCCTGGCAGCGCCCAAGAAATCCTCGATCTTGGTTTGCTGGGTTTTGCCTTGTCGCGCTATTGCGGCTTGTGGGTGGGCATCAAAATCGTATCCGATGTGGCTGATGAATTCAGCACCGTCGAGCTGGGACGCGGGCGCGAGCTGGTCAACCCCGACTTTCGGCTGAATGGCCGGCGCTGGCAACATCGGCAAGACAATAATTTGGTCGCGCCTTGGTCGGTCGCACAAGAGCGCGAAGTATTTGAAGAGCGCTACGAGGCTGTGCTGGCATTTGCCCGCGCCAACCGGTTAAATCGCCTCGTCGCCCCCGGCGAGCAGGCTTGGCTGGGCATCGTGGCGGCTGGCAAGACCTGGTACGACCTGCGCGGATCGCTGCGAGATATCGGGCTGGACGAGCATGAACTGGGGCGGGTTGGCATCCGCCTGCTCAAACTGGACATGATCCATCCAATTGAGCCACACAGCCTGCGCGAGTTCGCCAGCGGGCTGGACGAAATCCTGATCATCGAAGAAAAACGCGGTTTCATCGAGACTTTCTGCAAAGAAGCCCTCTATGGCAGCGGGCACAGTCCGCTCATCGTCGGCAAAAAAGACGAAAATGGGCGACGGCTGGTACGCGCCGACGGCGAGCTGGATGCCGATGCGATCACGCGCGTGCTGGCTCGGCGTTTGGCCGGGCGTGTCCCTGCGCCGCGTCTGACACAACGGCTGCACGAGCTGGATGCTGTGCAACAAGCGGGCGTCATCCCTATCGCCTCGCGCCAGCCCTACTTCTGCAGCGGCTGCCCGCACAATCGCTCCACCGTCGTGCCAGAGGGCTCTCTTGCCGCGGCGGGAATCGGCTGTCATACCTTGGCGATTTTGATGGATCGTGACACGGCGGGCGTCACGCAGATGGGTGGCGAAGGTGCGAATTGGGTCGGCGCAGAAGCCTTCACTGGCTTGGGGCACCTCTTCCAAAATATCGGCGACGGCACATTTGCGCACAGCGGCTCGCTTTCCATCCGCCAGGCGACAGCAGCCCGCGCCAACATAACCTTCAAAATCTTGTATAACGCGGCGGTCGCCATGACAGGTGGGCAGCCTGCCGATGGGTTGATGCCCGTGCCCGAGATGACGCACTTTCTTTATAGCGAGGGCGTCGTCAAGACCATCGTCGTCTCTGCCGACCCGGGGCAGTTTGCCCATGACAGCGCCTGGGCGAGCAATGCCGAGGTGTGGGAGCGCGACCGGCTGGACGAAGCGCAGCGACTCTTGCGCGATACGCCGGGTGTCACCGCGCTGATCTATGACCAGGAATGCGCAGCCAACTTGCGGCGAAAACGGCGGCGTGGCCATGCCCACGACCCCAGCCTGCGCATTGTCATCAACGAAGCGGTCTGCGAGGGCTGCGGCGATTGTGGCGCCGTGTCCAACTGCCTCAGCGTGCAGCCGGTCGAAACCGAATTTGGACGGAAAACCCAGGTGCATCAGTCGTCATGCAACAAAGATTACACCTGCCTGGAGGGCAATTGCCCGGCTTTTATGAGCGTCATCCCTGCCGAACAAAATGGCTCGGCACAGAAACCTGGCTATCGCGTTCGGCAACATATCGCCGAGCCGCAACATTCGGTGAATGGCAGCGCCAACATTTTTCTGATGGGCATTGGCGGAACAGGCGTGGTAACAGCCAACCAGGTGCTGGGCACGGCGGCCGCGCTGGATGGCCTGCAGGTGCGCTCGCTCGACCAGACAGGCTTAAGCCAAAAAGGCGGTCCTGTCGTATCCAACCTGAAGATCAGCGATCAACCTGTGGAAATGGCCGCCAAGATCGGCGCGTCTTCTGCAGACACTTTCCTCGTCTTCGATGCCTTGACCGCGACAGAGCAAAAAAACTTGCTGCGTGCCCAGCCCCAGCGCACACTCGCCATCGTCAGCACCAGCAAAGTGCCCACCGGTGCCATGGTGCGCGACACGACGGTCGAATATCCACAACGCGACCAACTGCTGGAGCGCATCAACGGGGCGACGCGAGCAGGCGACAATGTCTACTTCGATGCCATCGGGCTGGCGGAGGCGCTGTTTGGCGATCACATGATGGCGAACCTGCTGGTCATCGGCGCGGCATATCAAGCGGGCGGGCTGCCCATGTCGGCAGCGGCGATCGAGCGCGCTGTCGAGCTGAACGGCGTCAGGGTCGAAGACAATCAACACGCTTTCCGCGCGGGAAGGCTGGCGGTGGCCGATCCAGGCTGGCTGGAATCGCTGCAATTGAAGCGGATGGGCGCAGTCGAGGCGCAGCCACAGCTTACTGCCACAGCGGCGGCGCTGCTGGAGGGATTGCCGAGCGCAGGCGAGCTGCGGCGCTTGCTGGAGATCCGCGTGCCCGAGTTGATCGCCTATCAAAACGAAGCCTACGCCCGGCACTACATCGCCGATGTCAAACGCGTCTATGCGCGCGAACAGGCTTTTCGCCCCAATTGCACAGCCCTTGCCGAAGCATTTGCCCGCTATCTGTACAAGCTGCTGGCATACAAGGACGAATATGAAGTGGCGCGCCTCAGCCTCAAGCCAGAAGTGCGGGCAGCGCTGGAGCAGCAATTCGGCGTTGGCGCGCGCAGGCAATATCACTTGCAGCCACCGATTTTGAAAACGTTGGGCTTGCAGCGCAAAATCAAGCTGGGTCGCTGGTTTGATGGCGTCTACTGGGCGCTGTGCAAGCTGCGCTTTCTGCGTGGCACGCGGCTCGACCCCTTTGGCTATGACAAAGTGAGGGTGCTCGAGCGAGCGCTGGTCGAGCAATATCGCGAGTTGGTGCTGGCGGCGACACAAAATCTGAGCTCAGAGAATTATGACCGATCGCTGCAATTGGCGCGTTTGCCCGATATCGTGCGCGGCTTTGACGAGGTCAAACTGCGCAATGTCGAGCGCTTCCAGCGAGAAGTGAGGGCGTTGGGCTATGAGTGACGGTCCGCCAGGCGAGTAGTTCATTATTCTCCTATGCCCGCCGATCGGCTACACTTTCACGCATGAATCCCACGATTACCATCCGCGAACTGCGCAGCATGTCGGAGCTTTCTGCGACCATCGGCTTGCAGAAGGCGGTCTGGCAAATGACGGATATCGAGGTGGCCTCGCCGCATACCTTGAAAGCCATTGCGCACACGGGCGGTTGTGTGTTGGGCGCGGAGCAAGAGGGGCGGCTGGTCGGTTTTTGTACGGGCTTTGCGGCGCGGCGCAACGAGCAACTCTTTTTGTGGTCGCACATGGCGGCGGTTCTGCCGGTTCTGCAAGGGCAGGGCATCGGTCATCGGCTGAAGCTGGCGCAGCGAGACTGGGCGCTGGCACGCGGCTACAACGTCATCGCCTGGACATTCGACCCGTTACAGAGCGGCAATGCCAATTTCAATTTCAATCGCCTGGGCATCACAGCGCGGCGTTACGAAGTCAATCATTACGGCGCGATGCAAGATGGCATCAACGCCGGGCTGGCTAGCGACCGCCTGGAAGCGCATTGGCAGCTGGATATGCCGCGCCACAATCCTCCACACGCTGACGAACTGCCCATGCTGCTGCGCTGCGATGAGGCTCGTAACTGGCGCTGCGAACTCCCGCCGGCGCTGGCTGCTCCTGGCTATGGCATCGAAATCCCACTGGATATTGGCGCGTTGAAAAATGCGGACATCACACAAGCGCAGCAATGGCAGCTGGCGGTGCGCAGGAGTATGCTGGCGCTGCTGGAGGCGGGTTATGTGGTCAGCGGCTTTGAGCGAAGAGATGGGCGCGCCTGGTATATCCTGACTCGCGCGTGACCCGCCTCTCCGCGACTCCTGTACTGGCGATGGCGCGACTCATATTTCCAAATAGACGCTTCAGCATCCCCCCATTGCTATGGGGGGACCGAGGGGGGTAGGGCGCGGCTATTCAGCTTCAATCAACATAACTTCGCCCAGAGTCTCCAACTGCTCCCGAATCTCGCTGGCAGCGCCGACCACCACGATGATGAAGTCTTCGGGATGGATGTAGCTGTTGGCGATATCAAGAACATCGTCCTTGGTGACATCCTTGATGAGGCCAAGCCACTTGTTGAGACGGTCGAGCTCGACACCGCGATTCTTGTAAGACGCGACTACCTCGACGAAGTCTTGATAAGTTTCCAGCCCAAATACCCACTCGCCAACGATGCCATCGCGGGCGTCGTTGATTTCTTCGTCTGTGAGCGGCTCGGTCTGGATGCGTTCGACCTCCATGAATACTTCTTCCAGGGTCGCCGCGATAACATCATTGCGCACATCCGCCGAGACTCGGAAGTAGCCCAAATCGGCCGGGAAGCTGAAGCCAGAGCCGATGCTGTAGGTATAACCTTTTTCCTCGCGGATGTTCTGGACCAGGCGCGAGGAAAAGGTGCCGCCCAAAACATGGTTCATCACGCGCGCCGGGAAGTAATCGAGGCTGGCGCCCTGGATGCCGATATTGCCGATTAGGAAGGTCGCTTGCGTGCTGCCTGGGCGGTCCACCAACAAGATCTGCTGGCCGCTGTTTTCGGGCAGCGCAGGATAAGTGACCGACTCGGCCACGCCTTGCCAATCGGCGAAGTGCTGCTCGGCATAAGCCAGGCCCTCTTCGGTGGTGATGGCGCCAGCGATGATCAGCACGGCGTTTTCAGGGTGACGGCGCGCTGCATAGAAGGCGCTGATGTCAGCGCGGGTGATGGCTGCGAGCGACTCGGCGGTGTATAGATTGCCGTAGCCATGTGCGCTGCTGTAGAGCCGATTGTCGAAGATACGACGGGCGACAGTCCCGGGCTGAGCCAAAGCCGCTTCCAGGCTGCTAATCCATTCTGCCCGCTCGCGTTCAAATTCCTGCTCGGGGAAGTTGGCGTTGAGTGTCATATCGGCGAGCAGGTCGAAAGCCAGGTCGGCATCTTCTATCAGGGCGAATACGCCAAGCTGCAAAAAGTCGCTGGAGCCGACGCTGTTGACTGCGCCGCCAACTTGCTCGATCGCGCTGGCGATGTCTTGGGCGCTGCGGGTCTCTGTGCCTCGCGAGATTAGGTAGCCTGTAATGCCCGCCGTGCCTGGCAAGTCTGATGGTTGGGCGGTCGAGCCACCGGCCAAGTACACATCCAGCGAGATGATGGGCATGTTGGGCTGTTCAATCACCACCACTTCCAAGCCGTTGTCCATGACGGTTTCGGTGATGGTCGGGAAGTTGAATTCGTTTGAATCCAGGGGCGGAGGCGGTTCTGCCTGCTCGATGACATAGCGGTAATCCGGCGCCATCTCGACGGTGTCTTCGGCAGCATAGGGCTGCACCGGCGGCGGCGCTTCCGCATCGGTTTCCACCACATTGAACACATGCCGGTCGTTGTCTTCGAGGTATTCGCGGGCGACGCGCTGGATGTCTTCGCTGGCGACCGCCTCATAGCGATTGATGCCCGAGAATACCGCTTGTGGATTGCCGGAGTAGTAGTTGGCGCTTTGCACACTTTCCGCCAAGCCCAGAGCCGTTTCCAAACCCAGTATGTTGGCGCTGCGAATGCGGGCGATAACTTTGTCCAGCTCTGCTTGCGGGACGCCTTCGTCGATGATCGTCTGCAATTCTTCGTAGGCGGCTTCCTCAAGTTCTGCCAGTTCAACGCCCATATTGGCAAGCAGGATGAAGGCGAAATAACCGGGACCGCGGTTGCCGTCTATCCAGGCGTCCGCTTGCAGCGCTTTGCCAGTATCGACCAGGCGTTTTGCCAGTCGGCTGGAATCGCCGACGCTCAGAATGCGCGAGAGTACATTTAGCGCCGGATAATCATCGTGCACCAGCGGCGGAATCTCGTACGCGACCAAAAGCGCCGGTATGTTGATGAAGGGGTCTTCGATAGTGATGAATTCGGCTTCTGCTTGATCGACCGGCACGAACTCTGGCAGCGCTGGCGGGTCGTCTCCGCGCGGGATGGGAGCGAACAGCTCTGCAACGAGGGCGCGCGTATTGTCGTAGTCGATGTCGCCAGCCACGACCAACGTGGCGTTGTTGGGCACATAGTAGGTGCGGTGGAAATCTATGACATCTTCAATCTGCGCCGCATTGACATCGTCGATCGTGCCGATTGTGGGTCGCTTGTAGGGCGCGTAGGAGTAGGGCACAGTCAGAAGCGCTTTCACCGCTGTGCCATAGGGCCGGTTGTCATAACTCCGTTGCAGCTCTTCAATGACGATAGCGCGCTGGTTGTCGAGGTTTTCCTGCGTTACATCCAGG
Source organism: Anaerolineae bacterium (assembly GCA_022824565.1). Taxonomy (GTDB): domain Bacteria; phylum Chloroflexota; class Anaerolineae; order Aggregatilineales; family Phototrophicaceae; genus UBA6055. Next base: position 35,617 of record JAJDZQ010000051.1, read on the forward strand.
CCCCCCATACGATCCGCTTCTACCCAAAGCGCCAGCGGCAGTTGGTGAGACGGCACTGTCTCGTAGTAGGCGGTGTAGTCGGTGCCGACATAGGCATTGGAAGAGCCGCCAACTGGTTCCAGCAATTGATCCAGGGTGTTGTTTGGAATATGCGGAGAGCCTTCGAACATCATGTGTTCAAAGAGATGGGCAAAGCCACTTTTGCCAACCGGGTCATTGGCGCTGCCAACTCGATACCAGATATCCACCGCGACCGTCGGCGCCGTGGTATCTTGCACCAGGATGACCTCGAGGCCGTTATCCAGCCAATAATGCTCGAGGTCGAGCGCTTGTTCCGACTCGGCGAAAATGAGCCCGCTGGCCAGCAGCAAGACCAATAGTGCCAGGATGCAACGTTTCATACGATCCGTCTCCTTTCGATGCAGGCTGCCAGTGTAGCATGAGCGACGGTGAATTCAATGAGCCGCGCAATCGGACGACCAGCGCAGCTTCTCAAAATCGTCAACATCCGCCAAACGTCTTTTGAATTTAGGTGAACAGTCGGCGCAACTCCAGCACAAAGCCCGGCAAGGTATCGCCGCCGCTCAGCGAGCCAGTCTCATCTATGAAGTCAAGGACGATTGCGCCAGCTTCGTCCAGTGTGCAGACATCGACGCCGCGCCGTTCGGGATAGACCAGCCAGACGACCTGTGTGCCGCGTCGCAGGTACAGTTCGGCTTTGCGGCGCATGTGGGCGAATGTATCGCGGGAGGATTTTATCTCGACAGCCAGGTCGGGCAGCCGCTCCACCCAGCCGCGAACAGGGGGATTGGCGCTTGTGTCCAGTTGGCGAAAGGCGATATCGGGCGCGAGCAAGGTTTCGTCATCGCCCAGTGCATAATAGCCGGTCTCTACGGTAAGTCGGCCTACTCCGTGCCTGTCGACATAGGCATTAAGATGGAAAATCAAATGGATTGCAAGTGAGCCGTGTAATTCACCAACTGGCGCCATCTCTTTCAATTCCCCTTCGATCAGCTCAAAATGGCAGTCGGCGTATTCGGGCAGTTGCGCAATCCGCCACAGGTCAGCCACTGTGAATCTGCGCCGCTGGTTTATCTGCGCTGGTCCGTCCATTGTCGTTGCGCGCATTGCCCTATCTCCTGTATGCCTGCGCCTTGCATTGAGCATAACACAATCTCGGCAGGGCCAATCTGCATCTGCACCCACCCAGCTGCTCGGTACTGCAAGTCAATGGAAAGATGGCTGTAGGAACCGCGCTACATCAGGGCAGCTTGTCGATGGTCAATGTCCAGGGATTTGTTAGCTTGCTGAGCTCCAGATAGACCAGGCAGTCGCCTTGCACTTCGACAAGATTTGTCGCTCCGCGGATAGCTTGCCCGCTGGAAAAATTGTGAATCACGCCGTCCAGTTCTTTGCCACAATCCTCTAAAGCGACGCCCTCGACCCTCGCGCTTCCCTCAGTGGTCATCGTGATAAGATGCAGCCCTTCGGATAAAGCCAGCGGTCCCAGGACCGGTTGAGCGCCCTCTGCTGCGCTGAATGCGTAGGCACCGTCCGAGCAATCGAAAATGCCGTCGATAGTCAGGTCAAATATCGCATGTAGCGCGCTGACGGGTTCTTCAGCCAGCATATCAAGCTGCGCCTGGATGCCCGTTTGGATTGCTGTCGTGTCGCAGGCCACTTGCGCGCCAGTCTGCGCCGTAACCAGGAACAGGCTCGCTACCAAGATACCTATCGCGATTTGTTTCATGCTCCCCCTTTTTCACGGATGTTCACGCCAGCCAGGGTTTGCGTCTGCAAATTTGACGGCATGGCTATAGCACCGGCGCGCCAGCCGCTCGTGGAACAAACTGCCCGCTGCCATTGCGGCCATGCCACTGCTCGCCATCCACCAGCTTGCGACCGCGCTGATAGACCTGCACGGGCACGCCGGTCACCTCGCGCCCTTCATAGCAGTTATAGTCGACGCGCATGTGGTGCGTCTCGGCGCTGATGGTGTGCTTTTTCTGCGGGTCCCACACCAGGATATCGGCATCCGACCCCACAGCGATGGTGCCTTTGCGCGGGTACATGCCGAAGATCTTGGCGGGATTGCTGCAGCACAGCTCGACAAAGCGCGAGGGCGAAAGTACCCCGCTGTTGACGCCGGCATCCCACATCACCAGCATACGATCTTCCAAGCCCGGCATGCCGTTGGGGATCTTGGCGAAGTTGCCCAAGCCCAGTTCCTTGCCGGGTCGCCGATAAGACGGGTCTTGCTTTTCATAGCCGACCCAGTCTGTACCGCCCGTGCGTTCGTTCCATTCCTGCCAGGGTCCATGCCCGCCGTCGTACCAGAAATCGCAATGATCGGTGCTGACGACCTGCAACGTGCCATCGCGAACTGCCTGCCAGAGCACACCGTGGTCATGCGTACTGCGGATGGGTGGGCTGCACACATACTTCGCGCCTTCAAAGCCGGGCAGCGCCATGTGGTCGTCCACCGTCAAGAAGAAGTATTGCACGCAGGTTTCGCCCATGACGGGATACCCCAAAGCGCGTCCACGCCGCAGCGCTTCGATAGCCGACTCGCAAGTCATGTGCACGACATAGAGCGGGCAGCCGGTCATGCCGCTCATGACGACAGCGCGGTTGGTGGCTTCGCCTTCGATTTCGGGCGGGCGCGATGCAGCGTGATAGACGGGGGCGGTCTTGCCAGCCGCCAGCAGCGCGGGGGTCAACGCCGCTTCGACATCGCCATTTTCGGCGTGCACCATGACGATCATGCCATTGTCCGCCGCCACGCGCATGGTGTTGAAGAGCGTGGCATCGTCGATCTGGAAGACATTTTTGTAAGCCATGAAGAGCTTGAGGCTGGTGATGCCTTCGTCGAGCATGGTGGGGATTTCTGCCATGACATCGGCGTTGAGGTCGGTCACCGCCATGTGAAAGCCATAGTCGATCTGGGCGATATCCCGCGACTTCGCCCACCAGGTTTCCAGCCCGTCGCGCAGGCTGCCGCCGATCGGCTGGACGACGAAGTCGATATGCGTGGTCGTGCCGCCAAAGGCCGCCGCCATATGCCCAACATCGAAGTCATCATTGCTGATGGTGCCGCCGAAAGGCAGGTCGAGATGCGTATGCACATCAATGCCGCCGGGCAGCAGATACTTGCCAGCGCAATCAACCAGCTCGTGGTTGTCGGCGCTCAGGTCCTGCCCGATGAGCGTGACGACCTCGCCCTCGACCAGGACATCGGCGTCTATGCTGTCGCTGGCGGTGATGATTTTGCCGTTTTTGAATAGTGTGCCCATATAACAAACCCTTTCTCAGGCAACGAAACGCCATACCATGTAGGCGAGGAATATGCCCATCCAGGCGCTGCCGACAATGCTATCGCGCAGCGCCCGCGCTGTCAACAAAAAGCGGGCAAGAACAGCCAGATCAAAGAAAGATGACAAAGCGTGGAGCAGGATTTATAATAGGCGGGCTTGCGTATCGCGCGGCAAATTGAAGCGCAACCGCGATGGAGCTGGTCTATGAGCGCCAAACATGTCATCGCCATCGACCTCGGCGCTACCTCTGGGCGCGTCATGGATGCCGCCTTTGACGGCGCGCAGCTGCGATTGCGAGAGGCGCACCGCTTCCCCAACATCCCCGTGCAGACGCCAACTGCGCTGCATTGGGACGCGCTGCGGCTTTGGCACGAGATTACGCAAGGCATAGACGCGGTTGCTGGCGCTTCATCGATCGGCCTGGACTGCTGGGGCGTCGATTATGCCCTGCTGGACCGCGCCGGCGAACTGCTTGCCAACCCCTACCATTACCGCGATCCGCGCACCGATGGCGCGATGCAATGGGTCTTCCAGGCTATGCCGCGCCGCGAGATTTTTGCGCGCACCGGCATCCAGTTCATGCCGCTGAACGGCCTGTATCAACTGGCGGCGGGCATCCGCGATGGCAGCCCACAGTTGGAACATGCCGCCACTTTGCTGACGATCGCCGACCTGTTCAATTATTGGCTGACGGGCAGCAAAACCTGCGAATTCACCGAGGCGACCACCATGCAGTTGGTGAACGCGGGCCAGGGCGATTGGGACCGCGAGCTGCTGGGCGCCGTGGGCATCCCGGCCGACATCCTCGCGCCAATCGTCATGCCAGGCACGCGGCTGGGCAGTTATGCAGGCATTGATGTTGTCGCGCCGGCCTGCCACGACACGGGCAGCGCGGTTGTCGCCATGCCAGCCACCCAGGCCGATATCGCCTATCTCAGCAGCGGCACCTGGAGTCTGCTGGGGCTGGAGCTGGACGCGCCCATTTTGAGCGATGCCGCCTATGCGGCCAATGTCACCAACGAAGGCGGTTATGGCGGCAGTTGGCGCTTCTTAAAAAATATCATGGGCTTGTGGGTGGCCGACCAATGCCGAGCGACCTGGGCAGCGCAGGGGCGAGAGTACAGCTTCGACCAGTTGACAGCGTTGGTGGAAGCCGCGCCGCATTTCCGCAGTTTCATCGAGCCGGACGATGCCGCCTTCCTCGCGCCGGGCAATATGCCGAAGCGCATCAGCGACTATTGCGCGCGCACAGGCCAAGCCCAGCCCGAAAGCGATGCCGAGATCATGGCAGTTGTCTATGCCAGCCTGGCGTATAAATATCGTTATGTGCTCGAACAACTGTCTGCGGTGAGCGGCCAGGCTGTCAATGCGCTGCATATCATCGGCGGTGGCTCGCGCAATGCCACCCTCAACCAGATGACGGCTGACGCGACCGGGCGGCTGGTCATCGCGGGACCGGCCGAAGCGACCGCGGCTGGCAACGCGATCGTGCAGTTGATCGCTCTGGGCGAGCTGGGCAGCGTGAACGAGGCGCGCGCCATGTTGAGCGAATCGGCAGAACTGCGGCGTTATGAGCCGCGAGACGCCTCAGCCTGGGACGAGCATTACCCGCGTTTTTGCGCCTTGCTGGGTTAGGCGGGTATAATGCGCACTCAATCAAACGCCACACAGACACAGAAGGTTTGCCCTCGGCGCACGCTTCTGAATCTCGGTGTAAGCGGTGGTTTGCCATTTGATGCCGTCGTCGGCTTGGCGACGCCCAATGGCATGAAGCCCTATATCAATGATGGCTGCGTGCGCGATACAATCCTGTGGAACCCGGTCGATCTGGGGTACGCGGCTGTCTATGTAACGCGCGCTATTGTTGATGGCGAGTTCATGCCTGGCGATAGCTCTGTCATGGCGGGCCGCCTGGGCGAACTGATGGTCGTCAATGGCAGCGAAGTTCTGCTTGGTCCCCCCTTCGTCTTCACTGCCGAAAACATCAATGACTTCGACTTCTAGGGGAATACTACCCCACCCCCAAACCCCCTCCCCGAAGCATCAGGGAGGGGGCTATACTTGAGCGTGGCCACCAAGTTGTGGTGTGGAACGCAGCAGTGAGACAAGTCTCCCCCATCGCTATGGGGGGGGATTTAGAGGGGGTAGCAATTTGACCAACCCATTCGAGCAACTCATCGAGATGACGCGCGCATTGGGCGATCCAGCGCGGGATTATGTCATCATCGGCGAGGGCAACACCTCCCTGCGCCTGGATGCCGAGTCTTTCGCCGTCAAAGCCAGCGGGCAGCAGATGCAGGGGATCGGCGCGGGCGGCTTCGTCAGCGTGAAAATCGCGCCGCTGCTGGCTATGCTGGACGACCCGCCAACAACCCTGACGGAACAGAAGGCGATCACGCAATCAGCCGTAATTCATGCGGATTTCGCCTTCCTCCCTGATGCTTCGGGGGGGACCGAGGGGGGGTTGGCAAGCCCATCCATCGAAGCCAGCTTCCACGCCATGCTGCTGCACGAGTGTGGCGCGCGCTACATCGGGCATACGCATCCCACCGCCGTTAATCAGTTGCTATGCAGCGAATACGCCGCCGGTTTCGCGCTGCAACGCCGCTTTCCCGATGAAGTTGTGCTCTGCGGACCGCAGTCGGCGCTGGTGCCCTATGCCGATCCAGGCTTGCCACTGGCGCTGGAGATGCGCAAGGTGGTGCGTGCCTACCAGGAAGAACATAATGAAGCCCCCAAGCTGATTTTGCTGGAGAACCATGGCCTGGTCGCATTGGGCGAAAGCGCGGCGGAAATCCTCAACATCACGGCCATGGCGGTCAAAGCGGCGCGAATTTATCATGGCGCGCTGCTTACGGGGCTGCCGACCCACCTGCCCGCGGAGGAAGTCGAGCATCTCTATCGGCGTCCCGATGAGATGTATCGGCGCAAGCTGTTTGTGCAAAAGTGAACCACCGCAGAATCAACAAAATACTGCGCATTGTTTGACACAGAGAACACAGAGGGCACAGAGGTATAAATCTCTCGGTATAGTCATTCAACTCGGTGGCTCATTTATCTTTTATTACATGATTGGTATTACTTCTGTGCCTTTGTGGCAATAATCAAATCAAGCGAAAGGAAAACCCATGCCGACACATGGCGCGCTAACTTGGCTCATACCGGATGCCTACCTGGCAGAGCCGGCCGATGCCGACCCCGTCAACAAGAATCACGAATCCGTCTGCGTGCTCAACACGACTGTGGATGACGCCAAAGTCTGCTTCGATTTTTATTTTGAAGATCGGGAAGCGGTGGAAGGCATCGCGGTTACCGTGCCCGCCAAACGTTGCCCGCATATCCGCCTGGACAAGCCGGAGCAAATCGCCGGCTTCGTCATCCCATTCGATGTGCCCTATGGCATCCGCCTGCGCAGCGATGTGCCGATTGTCGTGCAATATTCGCGCATGTACGCCAGCGGTGGAAAAATCGACAGTTTGATTACGACAATGGCCTATCCGGTCGAGTGAACCGCCGCGGGTTCAATCGGGCAGCAACGTGTTCCAGGAGCGGAAGAGCAGGCGCTGCTCGGGCGAATAGCGCGCAAAGGTTTCGGGCAGGATATTTGGCTCTTCGTCCATGGTGCTGATATTCTGCGACTTCATCCAATAGGGTCCATAGCCGACATGCAGGGTCTTGCGGGTCTGCTGCGAGCGGTTAGTCAAACCACCGTGGCGCAGGTTTTCGGTGAAGAGGATGGCATCGCCAGCGCGAACGGGCAATCCGATCATACCTGGTTCTTTGTCAGGGTCTGTGCCTTCGTATGGTGAAAACATATTGCTTTTGTGCGTGGCTGGCACAACGCAAAATTCGCCTTGGCCCGCTTGCACATCGTGAACGAAGTAGATCATCCGCACCATCATGCAACTGATACCGTCACCGGTATAGCTGTATCGATATTTCGAGGCGACTGGTCCGCCCAGGTGCGTGCCGGTCTGGTTGCCAGGGTAGCGGATGCGGATCTCGGAATTGTTGATGGTCGGGCGTTCTTGGACAATGGCGCGGATGTATTCCAAGGTAGGAAGGTGGCCGACCAGCAGATCAAAGACTGCATCGGCATTGAAGAAATCTTCGATGATCATGGTCTTGCCTGTTTGGCGCGCTCCTCTGACATAGTAGCCATGCTCGATATCTTGCCGGTATTCGGGTCCCCAGGCGCTGACCTTGTCGACCGGGCGCGACAACTGGACCTCGGCACGGTCTTCCAGCGCGTCGATGGCGGCTGATAGGTCGCGCGTCTGGCTTTTGCTCAGCATGTCGCGGATGATAAGAAACCCTTGGCGGTCAAATTCATAGCGTTCAATCTCGTTCATGGTCCGTCTCCTTCGCTATTGGATAGTTTGCGCAATTTTCTTCGCGCCCCAGCCACTGATTCTCGTCTTGTGTGAACCACTTCGCCCGCAGATAGGCGCGGATGATGATAGCCGGTGACTTATCCAGCGCCCGCAATGTGAAGCGCTTGCAGCCCGCCGGCACTACATAGGTCTCGGCGAATTGACAACGCAGCTTGCGTTCTCCCGCTGCCAGTTCCATATCCCCACCGGCGACGATCATCAGCAATTGTGGCGAGCCAGCTGTTTCACAGGCGATTTCTTCGCGCAGGGTCAGCCGTTGGATGTCGTAGAAATGACGGGCGTGCGTAGGCAGCTGTTCGATGCGGCAGTTGGCGTCATCATGCAGCAACTGCGGTTGTGACACCAGCGCATCGGCAGCATCTCCCTGCAGCGAGAAGTCCAGATTGGCAAAGGCGCGTTCCAGGTTGAGCGGGCGTGGCCGGCCGTCCAAGCCCAGCCGCAGCCAGTCGTACATTTTGAAGGTGAAGATGTAGGGCGTCGCGCTGATCTCCAGCACCAGGCTGCCCGAGCCAGAACAATGCACCGCGCCATGCGGGATCAGGAACAAATCGCCAGGCCGGGCTGGCTGCTGTTTGACAAAACGCTCGACCGCGACCGCTGTGCCCTGCCGCTGGCTGTCTTCCAGAGCAGCGCGCAAAGCCGCTTGGTCAATGTCTGGCTGGAAACCCAGATAGACACAAGCGTCGTCAGTCGCTTCCACGATGTAATAAGTCTCGTCCTGGGTGAAGCGTTCGCCGAACTGTCGTCGTATGAAGTCAGGGCGCGGATGGCATTGCAGCGAGAGATTCCCGCCATCAATCGTATCCAGAAAGTCGAAGCGGATGGGAAATTCAAAGCCAAAGCAGGCGGCGTATTCGCCCAGCACCGCTGCGTTGTCATGATATTGCAGCCAGTCGCAGCTCAGTTCCATGAGTTTGTCTGCGCGCTGCAAGATGATACCCTGCTCGGGCGCGATCATCTCGAATGACCAGGCATAATTGGGCACATTCTGCGCCAGCCCGGGCTTATGGTTTTTCAGCCACTGCCCACCCCATGCGCCTGGCTCGAACCAAGGACGCGGACGAAAGGCGCTGTGCGTTAGCTGGCTGAAGGTGGCGCGGGCAGCTTGACCGGCGATGAAACTGGGCTGGGCGGGGTCTTGTCCATCGACAAAGCAGTCGATGCGCTGGACATAAGTGGCTTTATGACGATTCAGTACGATCCAGTCGACGAAGTACATCCGTTTATATTGTGTTCTGGCGTCCGCGCCGGCTCTTGCGCCGAGATTGCGGTAGCTGCCAGCCCGCGAGCGATACTGCGCTTCGTTTTTGGGCAGGTCGATATACACGCGCCAGCCTTTGCCGAAGAGGAATGCGCCTGCGCCATAAATGATGAGGGGCCGCGCCGCATTTTCAACGAGTTTTTTCGCGCGCGCCAATGCCGATGCATCAAAAAAGTCGGCCAGTTCGCCCGGGAAGCGCCTGCCAAAGAGCGGATCATCGCCGCCCAGCCAATCAGCCAGCATGGCGTCAATCTCGGCTTCTGCAAGCAGGCAACTTTCGGTGTCGAACCAGTGCGCGGCCACGCCCGCCGCTTTCAATCCCGCGCGCATATCGTCCCATAATACGCCGGCATACCCATCAATCAGCACGAATGGACGCCCGGCGATCTGCGCAGCCAGGCTCGCATAGCCCTGCTGGATCTCGCCGCTGGCGATTGGATGGCTGGGGTAGAGTTCGGGCGCGCCCTGCTGGACTGGCGGCTTCGTCTTGGGCAGCAGGGGCTGGGGGCTCTTGCGATAGTTCATGGTCGCGCGGTTTCTCGTTGTGCCAGCCGCACCGGGCAACCGATGCCATGTCCGCCGCCTTCGACCACCAGTTGCTGTCCGGCATAGCCATCGGCCGTGGGGCTCAGGCTGTAGCTGATGATATAGCCGATTTCGCGGCCATCGGCAGGCATGGGCGCGATGAAGCTGGCGCTACCCGTATATTGCCCGGTCTCATCGCGCAGCAGGCGGAAGTCGTCAAAGGTGATTTCCCGCTCGTCAAGGCGTATGATGTGGAGCGTCTCGGCCTCCCGCGCCTGGCAATCGCCCACATAGTCCATCGTCCAGAAGCCAGCGCCTGGTGCAGGCGTACGCAGAGGAATCGCCATGCTGCCACAGGCGCTCAACATAATGGCAAGAATCAGCGCTGCGATTAGCTTGGCATGATTGCCACAGAGACACAGAGGCACAGCGGTTTTGCCCTCGCAATACGCTGCAAGGAGTGGGACATTGGCAAGTCTACCCCATCCCCGGTCCATTCCCATATCAATGGAGAAAGGTGACTCGTCGGGAAACCGCTGCGATCATTGCCAATCTGTCAGAGATTGAGCGTCAGCATGCAGCTTCTGTGATTGCGCTCCCCCTCCCTGATGCTTCGGGGGAGGGGGCTGAGGGGGGGGTAGGCCCTCAATAGCGCGCTATTATAAGAGCACTTCCCGTCCGGTTTTCTCGCTTTCATAGATCGCGTTGAGCACCTGCATGACTTGCATGGATTGTTCGGCAGGCACGGGCGAAGGCGCGCCGTCCACGATGGCTTGGGCGAACTCGATGCACTCTTGCGCATGGGGCTCTGCCTGGTCGCGCGTGAGCTTCAAGGTGCGGTTAAATAGCTGCTTGGTATCGTAATTCGTCTGGTAAATTTCGCAGCGGGGCCAGTGCGAGCCGCCTTTGTCGCCGTAGAGCCACATTTGCATGTCTTCGCTGTCGGTGTCATGATGCAGCATCCACGAGACTTCCAGCACCAGCGTCGCGCCATTTTCGAAGCGCACAAATGCCAGCGCCAGCTCTTCGACATCCATCTCGGGCGGCACGGTGTTCAGGTTGTCCCACAGGCCAAAAGCTTTGGGATTCTTCGCCAGGCGCTTGCTGGCGACGCCGGTCACCGACACGGGCCGCGGATTGCCCATGAACCACAAAGTCAGATCGAGAATGTGCACGCCGATATCAATGGTTGCGCCACCGCCACTGTGCTGCTTGAGCAAGAAGCCGGGCCGGGTGGGGATGGCTGTGCGGCGCAGCATCCAACTGCGTGCATGATATACCTCGCCCAGCGCGCCGGCGTCAATCTCGGCTTTCAGCGCCTTTGATTTGCCACTGAAGCGGAAATGCTGGGCAGTCATCAGCAGCTTGCCGCTGCGATCGCGAGCGTCGATCATGCGCTGGACATCGCCGGGCGTTGGCGCAAGCGGCTTTTCGCAGATGACATGCTTGCCAGCTTCCAGCGCGGCGATTGACAGGTCGGCGTGGTACATATTGGGTGTGCAGATATCGATGATGTCGATATCGGGATCGTTTATGAGCTCGGCGCTGTCGCTATAGAGGCGGCTGACGTCAAAATTGGCGCCCCAGTTTTCCAGCGCGGCTGGCACCAGGTCTGCGCCGGCGATAACTTCGGCATGGGGCGATGCAGCCCAGCCCGGCATATGCGTACGCGCGATCCCGCCGACGCCGATGACACCCACTTTCAAACTACTCATGTTCTCGCTCCTTATGGTATTTGGGGTTTAACCCAGGCATTTGTATTCGCAGCTTGATAGAAGGCTTGCATGACGGCGCTGCGGTCCGCCGCTTCCTTCGCGCTGATCAACGGCACAGATTCACCCAGCAGCGCCTCCAAAAACAGGACGAAGGCGTGGGGCAGGGTTTCTGGCAGGTCTGTCCATTCGCCACCATCCGCGCCATCCAGATTATCCGACTTTACGAATAATTTGCCATTGTCAACATAGGCGAGGCCGCCGGTGCCGCTGATTAGAACGGGCTTGGGATTCAGCATATCCACCCAGCCCGCCGCCAACGAAGCGATTACGCCACTGTCAAAGCGCAGCAAGCCTTCGCCATATTCATCGCAATTATACCGTCCCAGCAGACGCTCGACCTGCGCCGTTACACACGCGACATCGCCCAGCAGCCACATCAACATGTCCAGCGAGTGCGCGCCCAGATCGCCAAAGCCGCCACAGCCCGCGCGCTCCAGCTCGGTCATCCAGTGAAAACCATCTGCGTACCAGCCCAGCCCGCGGTCGAACCAGCCTGCCAACGCGCCATGATGTACATTGCTGTGGCGCGCCCGTGTGATCGTGCCCAATGCGCCGTTATCAATCCAATCCTTCAACTGACGGCTGATCGGATAGCTGCGCATGAAATGGCCGATCTGGAAGATGACGCCGGCGTCATCGATGGCGCGCTGCATGGCGTAGGCATCGTCGGCGCTGCTGGCCAGCGGTTTCTCGACGAAGAGGTGCTTGCGGGCAGCGCAGGCGGCTACGATCAGTTCGCGGTGCAGGTTGGTCTCGGAGCAGACGATGACGGCATCGACAGCTTCATCGCGCAGGATTTCACGATAATCGCGAACGGCCATGCAGTTGCTGTGCCCGGCCGCGATGCTGGCGCGCTCCGCATCGTTATCCCAAAGCGACTTGATGGTGAATTGCGTTGGACGGTCTAAAATCGACTGGATGAATGACGGCGTATGGATGTGAGCCACGCCCAATATAGCGAGTGTTTTCATGCCGACTCCTCGTGTGGGTTTGCGGCGCTAGTTGTAGCACAGCGCAGCGTAGATTGCACACCCGCTTGTGCCGGCAAGTGGCGAACTCGCTGGATGCGCGTTGCTTTG
>JAJDZQ010000086.1 GCA_022824565.1 Anaerolineae bacterium
GGGGTCTGTGGCAGCGACCTGCACATGTGGCGCGAACATCAAAGCTGGGAGGTCAAGCTGCCGCTGGTGCTGGGCCACGAGTTCTGTGGCACCATCGCGGCGATTGGCGATGGCGTGCGCGGCTTTGCAGAGGGCGATCGCGTGGCGGTGGAAACGGCGGCAGAAGTCTGTGGCGTCTGCGCCTTTTGCCACAGTGGCGATTACAATCAGTGTCCGCAGCGGCTGGGTTATGGCGCGCTCTATGATGGCGCGTTCACGCAGTTTGTCAGCGCCCGCCAGCAGATCTTGCATCATATCCCGGACAATGTGCCTTTTGAGCAGGCCTCGCTGACCGAGCCGATCTGTGTGGCCTACAACGCGCTGGTAGAAAAGACGCCGGTTGTGCGGCCCGGCGACAGGGTGGTCATCCAAGGACCAGGTCCCATCGGCATGATGGCGCTGCTGGTGGCCAAGCTGCGCGGCGCGGGCGACATCATTATGCTGGGCACGCGGCATGACGAGCGGCGCCTGGCTGTTGCTGCGGCAATCGGCGCGACGCACACGCTGGACATCGACGAGCACGACCCGCTGGCATTGATCCGCGAGTTGGGCGATGGCTTTGGCGCAGACCTGGTGGTCGATTGCAGCGGCGTTTCTATCGCGTTGCGGCAAGCCATGCAGTTGGTGCGCCCCAACGGCACCATCACCAAGATCGGCTGGGGACCGCAGCCGCTGAATTTCTCGCTGGACCCACTGGTGCAAAAGGCTGTGACCTTGCAGGGCAGCTTCAGCCACTTGCATGCCACCTGGGAGCGAGCGCTGGGGCTGTTGAGCAGCGGGCAGATCGACCTGGCGCCCATCATCGGCGGCGTATATCCGCTGGCGGATTGGCAGGCAGCTTTTGAGCAGATGGAAACCGGCGTCAATGTGAAGTCGGTGCTGCTGCCCGGCTAAGCGGGCGCGGTCGGCAGGCCTATCTCCCCCAGCGCCAGCCGCAGCGCCTCCAGCGGCAAACCAACCACATTGCTATAACTGCCCTCGATGCGCGCCACAGGCTGAAAGGTTGTGTTCTGGATGGCATAGCCGCCGGCTTTGTCGAATGGGTCGCCACTGGCGATGTAAGCGGCGATTTCGTCTCGATTGTAATCGCGCATATGCACGATGGTGCGGGCATGGCGGGTGATGATGCGCGGAAGATCGGGGGCTCGCTGCACGGTGAAGCCGCTGATGACGGTGTGCGTACGCCCGCGCAGACGCAGCAGCATGGCTTGCGCGATTTGCGCATCGGGCGGCTTGCCGAGCAGATCGCCCTGTTGCTCGACGATGGTATCGGCAGCAATAATCAGGCTGGGCTGTTGGGGGATTTGCGCCAGGACGGCGGCGGCTTTTTGTCTGCTGAGGCGCTGCGCATAGTCGACCAGGTCTTCGGCCGGCAATCGCGATTCGTCGATGGCGGGCGCGATGATGTCAAAGCGCAATCCCAACTGGGCGAGCAACTGCTTGCGGCGAGGCGATGAAGAAGCGAGGATGATGCGCATAACTGCCTATTTTGCCACAGCGGCACAGCGGCACAGAGGGTTGGTTGCCAGGGCAATCGCATCTACTCATTTTGCCACCGACTACACCGAGTAGAAGGAGTACACCCCGAGAATTATACCTCTGTGCTCTCTGTGCTCTCTGTGTTCTCTGTGTCAAGAAATAGGCAGCACTGTGTTGGGTTCACCGGGTTGCAGGAACATGCCGAGGGGCAAAGGTAAGAAGCGCGTAAATTCGACCAGACGCGCCATCAAATGCGGCGATTTTTCGTTATAATCTAAGGATGGCAATCGCAATCTGGCATTGTCGGGCAGCGACATGGAGACAGACACATGCAAATGAGAAATGATGGATTCATCATTGATGCGCAAAAGAGCAAAGGCAAGCCGCTGGAAGGCGTGCGGCTGAATGCGGTGATGCGCAATGTTTATGGCTGGATGACGATGGGTTTGCTGGTGACGGCGGCGATCGCGCTGGGCGTCAGCAACAGCGGCATGATCCCCAACCAAATGGTGATGATGGTGGCGGTCTTCGCTCAGCTGGGCATCGTCTTGGGTTTGAGTTTCGCCATCAAGCGCATATCGGCGACGGCGGCGGGCATGCTTTTCTTCGTGTATTCGGCGCTGACGGGGCTAACGCTTTCGATCATATTTGTAGCCTTCACGCTGGGTTCGATCGCGGCGGCATTCTTCAGTACAGCGGGCGTCTTCGCGGCGATGACCCTGGTCGGGCTGACGACCAATGTCGATTTGAGCAAATACAGCGCCTACTTTATGATGGGCTTGCTGGGCTTGATCATCGCCAGCGTGGTCAATATCTTCCTGGGCAGCACGATGATCGAATTCGCCATCAGCATCTTTGGCGTGCTGCTGTTCACCGGGTTGACAGCCTATGACACCCAGCGCATCGCGGCGATGGCGGCCGACCCGCGCATGACGGTGGACGCCGAAAGCACGTTGAAATTCAGCATCATGGCGGCGCTGACCTTGTATCTGGACTTCATCAATCTGTTCATCTTCCTGCTGCGTCTCTTCGGCAGCGGCCGCGATTAACTCGCTACCCCGCCTCCGGTCCCCCCGACAGCCGCGCATACCTTGACTCCCCTCCCTGACTCGTCGGGGAGGGGCTGGGGGAGGGGTGCGGCTACCCTCTCCAACCTGTTGGGCAGGGGCTGGGGGAGGGGTCGGGCGCGGGTTACATGCGCGTCTTGCGTTTGCGATAGCTGAGCAGAATCAGGGTGGCGAATACGCCGCTGGCAGCCCAGAGCAGAAATGGCACATTCAGCGCCATAGTCGAAAACGCATTGCCCAGCGCCGGCGTGATGGATGTGCCGAGATTCTGCCAGATGCCACCGAAGCCCAGCGCGCTGCCCATCAAAGCCAGATCCAAGCCCTCAACTTCGGTGATGGATGCGCCTTTTAGCGCCATGAAGCTGTCGAAGCAACAGCCTGCCAGAGCCATCGCCAACAGCACGCCCCAAAAACTATCGCCCACCAGGAACATCAGCGCCGTGCCGATGCTCATCATGGTCGTGCCAAAAACCATGACCAGTTTGCGATTGCCCAGCCTGTCGGATAAATGCGAAAGCGGCACCACGCCGACCAGGCTGCAAAAGAAGAAGACCGTGATGGCTGTGTCCGCCTCGACAGCGCCCCAGCCGATCTCGCGCAGATAGGTGGGCACATAGCCGACCAGGCCGCGCATCAGCCCCAGCACCCCAAACACCGCCAGCGCGATCACCCACAGCTCGCGGAAGCGCGCCACTGTCCGCAGGCTGCGCAATATCCCGCGCAGGTCGAGCGGCTGCGTGGGACGGCGGGTTTGGTTGGGCGGATGCACAAAATACCACAGCACCGCCATCACAACCGCGCAAACGCCCAAGAAGATCAACACATTGCGCCAGCCCCCCAGCAGCGGCGAAAGGACTGTGGCGCTCAAACGCGAACCCAGCATCAACCCGGTGGCGAAACCGGCCGACATGACGCCCGATGCGAAACCCAACTGGCGCGAGGCAAACCACTCGCGATTCAATTTGACGAAGTTCATGGGCAATATGGGCTGCACCATGCCAAACAAAAATGAGGTGATAAACAGCGACCAAAAGTCGACCGCAAAGCCACGCAGCGCGCCACTGACCCCGGTGGCGAGGCACAGCAGCACCAACGTGCGCCGCGTGCCAAAGTAGTCGATAAAGCTGCCGCCCAGCACCGAAGTGAAAATGCCCATCACCGAGCCGACGCCCCAGATCATGCCGATCTGCACCAGATCCAGCCCCAATGTGTCGGCGACTTCACTGAACATGGCGGACAAGCCAGTCGTAGGAAAGCCCATGACGATGAAGCCAGACAAAGTGACCATGGCCAGAATCACCCAGCGGTAGGGAGAATCGGTGCGATGGGCTTGGTCGAGGGGGGGCGACATGGTGCGTCCGGCGGCTTATCGACAGCGCCACCATGGTAACGCGGGCTGCGCAGAAATGATACGGCGCTTGTCCAACTGCGCGCGCTGTGTTCCAATTCCCTGTGCGTGTCAGGCAGCAGGGGGAGGCAGCGCTATGTCTTATCTATCGCGGCGAGCCAAAGAAAAAGATATGCGGGCGGCGGGGCGGCTGCCCGATGGACAATCGCTGACCGAAAAGTTTCCCGTGTTGACCTATGGACCCACGCCGTCTTTTGAGCCAGCCAGTTGGGATCTGCGCGTGTTTGGCGCGGTGGAGCAGCCGCGGCGCTGGACCTGGCAAGAATTCACCCAGTTGCCGCGCGGAGAACTGACCTGCGACATCCACTGTGTCACGCGCTGGAGCAAATTTGACACTGTCTGGGAGGGCGTTTTCTTCCGCGACTTTCTGCGTGAGCTGCGGCTGACAGCTGCGGCGCAGTATGTTATCGCCCACTGCGACTATGGGTATACGACCAATCTGCCGCTGGCGGTGATGGCTGATGATGATGTCATGCTGGCGGTCAAATATGAGGGGCGGTGGCTGCACGAGCCTGATTTGATCGAGCATGGCGGTCCGTTGCGAACTTTGGTGCCGAAAAGGTACTTCTGGAAGAGCGCCAAGTTTCTGCGCGCGCTGGAATTCAGCCCGGTCGACAAGCCGGGATTCTGGGAGCAGGGCGGTTATCACAACGATGGCGATCCATTCCAGGAGCAACGAATGCGCCGGCGCGGCTGGTGAGATTTTGCCTCAGCGACACAGCGATTCGTCTAAGCAAGTAATGCCCTCCCCCAGCCCTTCCCCAAAGAGACCGCGTAGGGGAGTCAACCCCTCCCCCAGCCCCTCCCCGACGAGTCAGGGAGGGTAGCCACTATCAAGCCTCCCCCTGACCTGTCGGGGGACTGAGGGGGGTGAGCGATCCACCTCCCCGACGAGTCAAGGAGGGTGGCCAATGCCTTATGCTCCTCCCGACCCGACAGGTGGATTGATGGGGTGTGAAAAGCCCCTCCCTCATTTTGGGGGAGGGGTTTGGGGTGGGGGTCAGCCTCCCCCTGACCTGTCGGGGGGACTGAGGGGGGTGAGCGCTCCCCGCCTTGATGCTTCGGGGAGAGGAGTTTCGGGGCCACTACAGGCGCTTGCTTAGCAAATCCACAAATTCGACACGCCCCATACGCGGGAAATTTGCATCGCCCGCTATTGCGCGCTACACTAGACACACTTGGTCAGTGGCGGATCCCTATGCCCACCCGCGCCTTCACATTTTTTGTCGCGCCCAGTCTCATCATCATGCTGGCGCTGATGACGTTGCCCTTGTTGGCATCTGTCGTGCTTGGCATGCACTACATCACCTTCCGCAACCTGGACGCGCCCTTGTGGGTCGGCTTGCAGAATTATGAACAGGCGCTGGCTGACCCCGAATTCTGGGATTCGCTGGAGTTCACGTTGATCTTCATCGCGGCGACAGTGCCAACGCGCATCGTGCTGGGGTTGATCTTCGCCTTGCTGCTCGACCAGATCAAACGTTTCCGCGGCGTCTTCATTGCGGCGGCGCTGGTGCCCTTTGTGATGACGCCGGTCGTTGGCACCTTGATCTTCCGCGATATGTTCGACCGCGGCGGTCCCTACTGGTACTGGATGCAGCAGTTATTTGACTATCGCCTGTTTATGGACAGCACGACTGTGCCGCTTTTGATCATCTTTCACAATATATGGACAGCCACGCCCTTCGCCATGATCGTGCTCTTCGCTGGCTTGCAGACTCTGCCGCAAGAATCGCTAGAAGCGGCGCGCGTCGACGGGGCGAGCTGGCTGCGGCAGTTGTGGCATGTAGCTATCCCGCATTTGCGTTCGCTCTTCGTCTTCATCGCGCTGATCTCGATTATGGATGCCTACCGCGTCTTTGACAGCGTCTTCGTGTTGACGCAGCAAAACCCGATCTTCGATGCCGAAACCATCATGTATTACAACTTCCAGGTGGCGCTGAGCTTTGGGCGCTTGGGCAAAGCCAATGCCATGAGCATTCTGACCGTCATCGGCATCTTTGTCGTGTTGATCCCCTTCCTCGTCATGACATACCGCGAGCAGGTGGAGGAAGTCTAGGATGACACAGACTCGCAGCCCTCTGGCGCGCGCGGTGATTTATGCCGTGCTGGTCGTCTTCACGATTTATAATGTGCTGCCCTTCTGCTGGACGATCTTGAATTCGCTGAAGCTGCCCAAAGTCGCCAACTCCCGCACGCCGCGTTTCTTGTTCCAGCCGACTGGCGAGCACTATGCCGATTTGTGGCTGAATATGCACCCGGAAGACTTCGCGCCCTATGGCCTGGCGCTGCTGCTCATCATTTTCGCGTTGGTGGTCATCGTCTTTTATGCCGGGCGCCTGCCTGTGCCCAATGGCTTGATTTATGCGGGTGTGGCCGCGGCGGGATTAGCGTTGCTGCTGGGCTTGCCGCGCGTGGTCAATACCGCCGAGTTTTATGACTACTTGGTCAACAGCGTCATCGTAACCATCGGTACATTGGCTGTCAGTTTGAGTTTCGGCGCGCTGGCGGGATATGGCTTGGCGCGTTATCGGCATGTGATATCGGTGGTGATCTTGGTGTTGGCGCTGGCATTTCGGTCGCTGCCGAGCCTGGCGCTGGTCTTGCCCTTTTATTATCTGGGGCAGCTTTCGGGCTTGTACGACACACACATCTTGCTGATTCTGTGTCTGGTGGCGGTGAATCAACCCTTCACGATCTGGATGCTGCGCAGCTTCTTCATGGAGATTCCGCGCGAAATCGAAGAAGCGGCGATGATTGATGGCGCGGGACGACTGCGTTCTTTTGTGTCGGTGATCGTGCCCATTATGGGTCCGGGCATCATCACGACGGGGTTGTTCACATTGCTGCTGGCCTACAACGACTTTTTGCTGGCGCGCATTTTGACGCAGATTAACTGGACCTTGCCAGTCGGCATCGCGCAATGGACGGGCGGCGAAGATCCGGGGCATATCACCCTGGCGGCGGCTGGATCGGTATCGGTTACCTTGCCGATTTTGGTGGTGATCATCTTCTTTCAGAAGTATCTGATTCGCGGTTTGGCGTCTGGTGCGGTAAAGGGCTAGACATGAACATCATTTGCGTGGTCACCGACACCTTGCGCGCCGATTACCTGCCGACCTATGGCAACAGCCAGGTTATCGCGCCGCAGCTTAGCGCCTTTGCCGAGTCGGCCATCGTCTTTGACGACTGTCATGCCGCTTCTTTTCCGACCATTCCCGCGCGGGCAGATATCGCCACAGGCCGCTTTACTTTCACCTACCTGACCTGGGGTCCGCTGCCGCCAGACGAGATTACCTTGGCGAGCCTGCTGACGAAAGCCGGCTACAAGACCATGGGCATCGGCGATACACCCTTCCTCGTCCGCAATGGCTATGGATATGACAGCGGATTTGACGACTTTTTGTGGATCCGCGGGCAGCGCGAAGCCTCTGGGCGGCCCGATGTAACCAGCACCTGGAGTTGCGAAGACGATCGCTTTGCGCCGCAGACATTCAAAGCAGCTATCGACTGGCTGGAGCGCAATCACCGCGACAAGTTCTTCCTTTACATTGATGCCTGGGATCCGCACGAACCCTGGGACCCGCCCGCGCATTATGTGCGGCCCTACCTGCCCGACTACCAGGGCGAACAGGTCTACCCGGCCTATTGGGATTGGCAAGAAGCTGGCTATACGCCGCGCGATATGGAAGTCGCCAAAGCCACCTATATGGGCGAGATTTCTATGGTCGACCGCTGGTTCGGTTTGCTGCTGGAGCGGCTGCAGTCCTTGGGAATCTATGACGACACAGCCATCTTGTTCGTGTCCGACCACGGCTTCTATTTCGGTGAATTTGGCATCTTTGGCAAGCGGCGCTTTCGTTGGCCCGACAACAGCATCCCGGTCATGGAAGCCATGGCTCGCTTCAAACAAGGCGCGATTTCGTATTGGTGTCCAACCCACAACGAGCTTTCGCATGTGCCGCTTTTCCTGCGCATCCCGGGCTGGGAGCATCGGCGCGTGGGCGGGCTGGTCAGCATCCCCGATATGATGCCGACCATGCTGGAGCTGGCGGGCGTGGACATTCCGCCGCGCGTGCAAGCCCGGTCGCTGCTGCCGCTGGCGCGCGGAGAAGTGGAGCGCCTGCATGATATCGTGGTTACATCACAGTCGCTGGCTGATGTGGCTGGCAATACGACGTTGATCGTCGATGACAGCGAGCGCGTTGTAGTCGAGGTATCGCCCAGCACCATCCGCGATGGCCAGTGGGACTTTCTCTACAGCCTGGCGGGTGAAAAGGTCGAGTTGTACGACGCAGTCAACGATCCCGGGCACAAGCACAACCTGGCTGCGCAAAAGCCCGATGTCTGCGCGATGCTGCACGCCAGGTTCGTCAGCTGGATGGCGCAGATGGACACGCCCGAGGAATATGCCGCGCCGAGGCAGAGCCTGTAGCCGCTACACTTTCAAGTCCCTCTCTCTTGATGGGGGAGGGATTTAGGGTGGGGGGCTTCAAGGCAGCCAAGAAAAAAGCGGGGCAGCCACAGCCACCCCGCAATCGTTGCCTATCGTCTTGCGACTTACATATCCGCCACAGACAGGTCGCGGAAGGTCATCCAGCCGTCTTTGCGCGGCGTAAAGCTGAACTCGGCTGTGTTCAGCGCCATGACATTGGTGATCTCGTATAGCGTGATCGTCTGGGTGTAGTCGAGGTAGAAATCCCACCATTGCTGCCACAGACCGAGTCGCGCTTCATTGTCGACCGTGCGCAAGATTTCTTGGGCGACCGCGTCCCACTCGTCGATGCAGACATTGTAATTCGCCTGCACCCAGCCGCACTGATAGAAGAGGGGCAGCAGCGAGGGACCGCAGCCCAGCGTCACCAGCATCAAGTCGCGGTTGTTGCCGCCGCGCGAGATTTGCGTGCCATACGCAGACGAGTCCAGGATGCTCAGCTCGACATTGAAGCCGACTTCTGTGAGCATGGCCGCGGCGATTTCGGCGACTTCTTTCTCGCCACCCATTTGGAAGGTCGGCGCATCGAGATAGATGGTCGGTCCTTCGCCCTCGCCAAAACCAGCGGCTGCCAGGTATTCGCGCGCCATATCGGGGTTATACCAATCGGCGATCACATCTGCGTCGGCATATTGATCGGCGAAGCCTTCTGGATAATAGGAGCACACGCGCACCAGGCGTGGGCTGGCCGCGCCTTGCACCTCTGCCAGCAACTGGCGGTCGAGCGCGTGCGAGATGGCTTTGCGCACATTGACATCCATGGTGGCCGGCTCAAAGTCGGGATAGGTTTCGGCTACAGCGCCGGTCTCGGTTTCCACACGCGCATAGAGGTGGTGCATGCGGTTGGCTGTTTCCATGAGCAGCGAGATGCCTTCGGTGGCTTCCAGGTTGGGGCGGTCGGGCACGGGCACAGCCGGGATCATATCGACTTGCCCGGCCAGCAGCGCGGCTACCTGCGCCGATGGTTCGGGGATGACCTGGTAGACGACGCGGTCGACCTCGGGCCGGCCACTGTGATAGTCGTCCCAGGCATCAAAGACATAGCGGTCGCTTTCCGAGAATTCTGTCAGCATGTAGGGACCGCTGCCGACTGGGTTGCGGGTGAATTCTTCTTGGCCCACTTCGGTGAAGTAGTCGGGCGGCAGAATCTCGCAGCCGTTGTAGCTGACATCGTATTCAAAGTAGGGATAGGGTTCTTCTGTGGTGATATCGAGCGTTACTTCGTCAACGACGATGGTGTCTTTGACAAATTCCCATTGCTTGTAGAGCGGGATATCGCCGATGGGTTCGCGGACGCGGTCGATGTTCCACTTGACAGCTTCGGCATCCAGCGCCTCGCCATTGTGGAAGGTCGCGCCCGGACGCAGATGGAAACGCCAGGTGGTGTCATCGACATTTTCCCAGCTGTGTGCGGCTTGGGGCACATAGCCATCGCCATCAGCCGCGCGCCAGATGAGGCAGTCATAGAGCAGGTTGGTCAGCCAGTGTGTCGAGCCATACCAGTGCGAATGCGCGTCCATGTTGCGAATGGGACCACCATGCGCGAAGACGAACTCGGTCATGTTGTCCTGCGCTGTCGCCGGCGCAAATGCCAATGCGCCCATCAGCACCGCCAAGCCCACCAGTACAAAAATTCTTGCGGTTTTCACGGTATTCTCCTTGTGTGATCTATTCATTTTCTTGCGGATGAGATCCTGCTCCTGCGTTCTGGCGATAAACACCTCCTGAAAATCGTATCTGCGCGTGCGATTCTTCGCCTAGGATTATTGCTGGGCGGCATAATGCGCCAGCTTGTCTTCATCGATTGTTATGCCCAAGCCCGCTTGTTTCGGCGGCTTCAGGATGTTTCCCTCGGGTGCATAGACTTCTGCCAGGATGGTATCGGTCATGTCGGAGAAGCCGGCGGGCCAGGTGGCGATCGGTGTGGCAGCGGCAAAATGCGCGGCGGCCGCGGCCATGATATCAAAGTAGGGGGCGACAGAAATTTCCAGGCCAGCCGCCTCGGCAACAGCCGCCATACGCGCCGCAGGCAACAAACCGCCATAGCGATGCAGCTTGAAGTGCAGCACCTGTGCCGCTCCTTCCCGCGCAATCTCGTAGACGCTGCGCGGATTCGCCGTCAATTCGTCCGCCTGCAAAGGCGCTTCGACCCGCCTCGCCAAAGCCGCCATCTCGTCCAGATAGCGGACCGGCTGCTCAAACAGCGCCACGCCACCCATGCGCTCCATCTGCGTACATGCCTGCACAGCCGCGCCGAGAGTATAGCCCGTATTGCCGTCCAGCTGAAACACGATGTCCGCAGCGACCAGCTCTCGCAAGCGACTATACCACAGCAGGTCTTCGGCCACGCCAAAGCCAATCTTGGTTTTGAACCAGCGCCAGTCTTCCGCCGCCAGCTCTGCCAGGCGCTCTGCCATCCGTTCGGGCTCTTCACGCTCGACGAATGCATGCAGCAGCGCGCCAGGTCCGCACGCGCCGCCCAACAGCTGGTGCACGGGCACATCCAGCGCCAGCCCCTTGATATCCCACAAGGCAAAGTCCAGCGCGGTAAGCGCATTTTGTGCATCGCGCAGCGCATCATTCATCCGCTGGTGCAGCCGCTCGATATGGAACGGGTCTTCGCCGATGAGCGCGGGCGCCAGGTAGCGGTCGATCTGCAGCTTGATGCCCGCGGCGCTTTCGCCACCCCAGGGCGCGGGCGCGACCGTCTGTCCCCAGCCAGTGATGCCTGCGTCCGTCTGCATCTTCACGACCACGGTATGGGTCGTGGGCGAGACGCCATAGGCGGTCTTCAATGCGCGGCGGCGCGGGATGCTGACGATGGTGGCGGTTACAGCGGCGATCTTCATGAAACCTGCGCCAGCGCTTTCTGCGGCACGGTCAAATGCGCCAACGCGCCTATATCGTCCAGTTGCTCGAGCCGGGCACAGCCAGCCAAGATCGCGCCGATCTGCTCTTCGGGCAACAGGTCGCCGACCAGGTAGCGGAACTTCGCTTCGAACTCGGCATCGCTGAGCATATTTTCTGGCTCGCCTTTGGCATATTCGACGCGCCCGGTCAGCTGCGCGCCATCCTGCATGTGGATGCGCACTTCGCAACCATTCTTGATCGGGTGCTCGGCTTGAATGGCTGCGTCCAAGCCCACTTTGACCAGCTTGCGCAGTCGCAGCGCGGTTGGGTCGTCATAGGCGTCGATATCTTCGCGGAACCAAGTGCCGCGCGTTAGCACAATCGAAGTGGTAACTGGCAGGCTGAAGCCGGCTTGCCCGACTGTCTGTGGCGAATAATTGACGCGAAATTCGGGCGTGATGGCTTCCAGGTAGGTATCGACTTCGATGGATTGCACCGCAGCCAGGTCGACTTCGTGCGCGGACATCAGCGCCTGGGTGGCATCGACGCAGGAGTGCACATGACGGCAGCCGGCATGGGGTTTGAAGCCGGTGTTAGCCAGCGCTTCGTTGTGCAGGTTGTCCAGGCAGTCTGCATTGTAGCCAGGTCCAAAGGCATGGAAGTAGCCATAGGCACCATCCAGCGCGCCGGGTGGTCCACGAAAGCCGAACTCGGCCATAATCGCGGCGTTGATGCCGTTGCGCGCGCCATACCCCGCCAGCAGGTCTTTGGTGTCGCAGGCGCCAGCATCCCAGACATATTGCTCGGTGCCGCAAGCCATGTCCATCGCCAGCGCCAGGGCGTGGCCGATCTTGTCTTGTGGCAGGTTCATGGCTTTGGCGGCGGTGATAGCGGCGGCCAACGTGCCCTGCTGCCCTTTGTGATCTAGCCCGCGTTCGCGCTGCCATTTGTCGACTTCTTGGTCGATCATGTGCATGACATCATAGCCCACAGCCAGGGCGGTGATGACTTTCTCGCCGGTGAGGCGCAGCGACTCGCCCAACGCCAGCGCAACGGGCACGAGCTGCGAAGCGACATGCCCGGCTGTGCGGTGCGAGTCGTCCATGCCCAGGAACTTGCCCATGGTGGCATTGGCAAAAGCCGCGCCCTCGACTGTGCTGCGGCGGCTGTCACCCACGATGGTGGCTTGGCTGCCGGGCAAGAGTTGGGCGGCATAGTCGGCAGCCAGCTTTCCCAGCGGCGTCTGATACCCGCCCAACATGGTGCCAATGTAGTCGAGCACGACCTGGCGCGCGCGGGTGATGGTCAAGTCGCTGAGGTCGCTGTAGCTGGTCTCTGCGACATGCTGCGCGACGATGTCAACAGCTGTTCGTTTGGTCATGATCTTGTTCCTTTCATGTTAATCGTTACTGAGGGTGGCCAACCCCTCCCCGACGAGTCAGGGAGGGTGGCCAACCCCTCCCCTAGCCCTGTCGGGGTGACCGAGGGGGGTCAAGACCTCCTCCTGACCAGCCGGGGGGACCAACCCCTCCCCCAGCCCTGTCGGGGTGACCGAGGGGAGCCAACCCCACCCCCCTGACCAGCCGGGTCATCACCCCTCCAGCTGCAGGTAATAGCGGTCGGCGTGATGTGGCGAGAGGCGGACAGCGCCTTCTGGCGTAACCAGGAAGTTGTCGGAGATCAAAAAGCCGCGGTCGTTTTCCAGCACTGTGCCAGGGTGATAGGACAACACCATATTGGGCTGGAGCACGAAATCGGGAGAGCCAAAAGAATTGGGACCATCGCTGCCGTCCAAGCCCGTGCTGTGACAATCCGGCGTGTGTTTGCCAGCGACCGGGAAGCCATGTTCGCGCAGGGCATTGTCGTTGGCTTCGCTGATGTCGTGGAAGGTGTTGCCGGCTTTTGCCAGCGCCGACGAAGCCTCCACCGCCGCCAGATAGCCATCCAGCAGCGCGCGCGAATCGGCCGGCAGCGGCTCGAATGAAAAGACCGCCGTCATCTCCAGCCAATAACCATAGGGCGATTCATAGACGATTTCGAAGTTGATGATGTCTTCGGCGGCCATGACCAGGTCTTTGGGCGTGGGCACGGTGTAGGGCGTGCCATCCAAGGCCAGCTTGGTGCGCCCCCAAAATGCGCCGAAAGACTTGATATAGCCTTCGACAGCGGCACAGACATCCCAATAGCGCGTGCCAACAGCGGCTTCGTCGACGAAGACATCCATAGCCGAATCCAGGATCGCGCCATTCTGTTGGATCGCTTCTAGCTCGAAGGGCGTTTTGATCTGGCGGATGGCGTTGAAGGCATCGGTAACCTCGACCATTTCATAGCCGTCCAGCTCGCGCGCGAAGGCGTGATACGTGCCTATCGCCATGAGCTTGTTCATGTTGACCATGCCGATGCGCTTGCTGTTGGTGGCATAATCTTTTGCGGTGTTGGCGGTGGCCGCCACGATATCTTCGTAGGGCGAAAGCACGCGCTCGGGCAGGGTGGTGGTTTCGTTGCGGCTCCACACAGCTTGATAGCTGCTCCAGACTTGCAGCCAGGGGAATGGATCGTCGCGCCCGAGGATGGCAAAAGCGCCGCCGCCCCACAGATGCGCATGGGTGATATAGCGGATCGCGCCCAGTCCGCCGGGCGCAGCCTGACCGGTGATGATCAGCGCGTCCAGGTCTTTGTCGCGCATCATGGCTTGCAAACGTTGGACACGCCTGGCTGTGTCTCGTTTCAGGGCATCGTGAGTCAGCATGCAGGTTTCTCCTTATAGCTCAAATTGATAGGGCAGAATAAACAGAAATGGGTTGCCGAGCTCGCGATAGCCGGCTGCGACCGTGTCAAAATAGTCGGCGCTGCTCATCAGCCTGCGGAGTTCGTGATTGTGCGGCAGCGATAGCATCGGGGCGGACCTAGAGATCAAGCAGTGGCGAGCGCGTCGCCAGCATCCACAAGCAGGTGATGGCAACGGCTGCGCCACAGCCAGCCAGCACGATCGAAATTCCCTGCGACTCGGCAACAGCGCCAGCCAGCAAGGTCGTCAGCGGGATCAATCCCCAGACCATGCCCCACAGGCTCATCATGCGTCCGCGCAACGCATCGGGCAGCAGCGTCAACAGCAGCGCGTTGATCAGGGTCAAGAAGATGCCGGAAAAGATGCCGATGATGAAGATCAACGCCCAGGCGAGAAAGCTGTCGCTCGTCAGCGCGAAAAACATCAAGCCCAGGCCAAACAAGCTGGAGAATACCAATACCGCCAGCCCCTTGGGATAGACATCGCCGATCAGCGCGACTGCAAAGCCCGAAAGCGCCGAGCCCAAACTGGCGCTGCCCACCAGCAAGCCGAGCAGAGCTGGTCCCTCATGCAGGACTTCATCGACAAATATGGGCATCAGTTTTTGATAGGGCATGCCAATCGGCACAAAAACCAGCGCCAGCAGGGTCAAGGCAAACAGCGAACGTTGTTCTCGCAAATAAGCCAGAACTTCGCCAAATCCGCTCAACAGCCGTTGCCCACCGTCTTTTTTGCGCTTGGGCGCTGGCAAAAAATAGGTCGCTTTGCAATAGATGCCCGCGCCAATGGCAAAGAGCGCCGTCTGCACAGCCAGTGTCACAGAGATATCCGCGAGATCCAGCAGCGCCCCCGCCAGCACGGGACCGAAGAAACCCATCAAGCGGGTGCCGCTGTAGCTGAGTGTGGTGGCATTAAAGACCAGGTCGTCCGGGACGAGGTTGGGCAACAGCGCCATCCGCGCCGGCGCATAAAAGGCGAAACATGTGCCCAGCGCAAAAGAAGTCAGCAAGATTTGCAGCACTGTCGTGCCGCCTCCCGCCGCCAGCAGCGCCAATATCGCCGATGCCAAGACCGCCGCGCCCAGACTCAATTGCACCAGCCACTGCCGTTTGACGCGGTCGGCCACCAAGCCAGAAAATGGCGATATCACCAGCAGCGGCAAGCCATAACTGAATGCCACCAGCCCGACTTGAAATGCCGAACCCGTCAGCGCCAACATGTGCCAGCCCAGCGCCACCCCCTGCAGCAAAAAGGTGATATGCACCAGGACATTGCCCAGCCAATACCAGCGATAATTGTGCACACGGAAGCTGCTGCGGTTGAGGGCGGCAAGGATCATCAGCGCAACGCGATCTCCTCGACCAGGTCGCCCAGCATAGCCAGCATGGTATCTTCGGGCACGACGGGCCAAGCTGCGCCACCCTCCACCACGATGCCGCTGCGGGGGGCACAGATGGCTTCCAGCGCCTCGCCACTGAACGGGTGTCGCACATAGCCCAATTGGTCGCCAGCTTTGACGGCTTTGCCACGCAGGGTCTTGTCCATAAAAGTGAAGCCGCGCGCGCCCGTGGGCATCATCACCGTGTGCTGCTGCAGCACAGCCACGCTAGCACTGTCAGATTCCAGTTCGCCAGCCAGCATGCCCAGGTGTCGCATGGCATTCAGCACAGCATTGCGGATGCGCGCCAGGTCGCGTTCGCGGTAATCGCGCAGGCCTGGCCCGCCACCGATATGCGCCGCCACAACCGCCAGCCCGTCTTTTGCCGCCTCATGCGCCATCGAGTCGTCCGCGCCCAGCCCCAGCACGACCTGCGGCAGCCCCAACGCCACAGCCAGGTCGCGGCTATTTTCGGCATTGCCCGCGCTGTAGACGCCGGCGAAGTGATGATAGCTCCATTGCGAGCCGCTGCGGATATCCAGCAAGGCATCGGCATTGGCGATGGCCGCCTGGTAATATTGATGCACCATCTGCTGGCTGATGCTGCCGGCGGCGTCTCCGCGGCCCAGGCGGTTGAGGTGCTTGTCGTCCCAGGCGCTGTTGACTTGTGTGAATTCAAAGCCGGATGTGTTCATCAGCGGCACCAGGATCAACGCGCCACGAACCTGCGCCGGGTCCAGCTCTTTGACGACATGCGGCAAGATCAGCGACGGTTCGATTTCCAGCCCGCTCGTGCCGGCTTGCACGACCAGGGTAGGACCTGCTTGTGCGCCATTGACGATGTGCAGCGGGATATGCGCGGGAAATTGTCCGTGCGTCTCGCCCGTTTGGAATCTGCCAAAAGCTTTGCTGCCTGGCGCGGCTCCTATCGTTCCCAGTTTCATGTTGGTATTTTCTCCTTTTGACCCCCCTCAGGATGGAGAGAGGCAGCTATCGCGTGGTTATTGATTTGTCTTCATCGTTACGATTTCCGGTTCGCGTTCCAATCCTCGTTTTTCTTCCCCCGGCCACTCCCCGAAGCATCGGAGAGGGGAGTCCAGGACCCAGCTTCCCCCTGACCTGTCGGGGGGACCGAGGGGGGTTAGACCCCACCCCCGGCCCCTCCCCGAAGCATCGGAGAGGGGAGGCCTGGGTCCAGCTTCCCCCTGACCTGTCGGGGGGCCGAGGGGGGTGGACCTGGCGGGAGATTCAAAATGACAAGCTCATATCCATCGTCCGGCGATCGTCAACGCGGTCGATGCTGCCCAGGATACCGATGGAAGTCGCGCCCACGGTGGGCCACTCCTGCCCGCTGGGGATGACGATGCCATCTTTGGGCGTGGGCATCTGCGCCAGCAAATCGCCCGTGTAGGGGTCGACCAGCCGTCCATAGCTGTCGCCAACCGTGAGCTCGTCTTTGAACTTGCGGTCGCGGATGAAGAGGCCGTCGACAGCCGGCTTCCAGATGACGACGCCGGCGTTGTAGACCGTGCAGAGCGGACCATCGGACTCCAGCTCGCCATCGATCATGCCCATGACTTTCATGATGTTCCAAATGCCGCGTTCGGCATCGCGCACATTGTCTTCGCCATTTTTGAACCAGCCGGTGCCGCCGCCGAATTCCAGCGTGATCTGGCAGGTGTTGACCGCTTCTATCGCTTTTTTGGCTGTGTTCGCGCCGAATGTGCCGGGCGGGAAGAAGGCCGCCTGGTCGAGGCCAAAAGCCACCACCAGCACGCGGCGGTTCTTTTCCAGCTGCGTCAGGTTGTTTGGATCGTCTTCGGCGCCGAAGAGCACATAGCGTTCGTAGGCGGTGCGCGCGCCTGCGTGGAAGTCGATCAGCACATCGGCTTGGGTGATTGTTTCTTTGAAATAGATATAGGCGGTTTGGTCGCTGACGCTGCCATCGGCTTTGCCCGGCAAGAGACGGCTGATGTCTTTGGCATCGACGCGGCTGCCACGTTCGCCCAGTTCAAAGCCGGCGCGATTGACCACCGGCACGGCGATGATGTTGCCGCGTATGCCAGCCGGGTCCAGCTTTTCCACCAAATTCAGGATGGCGATGCTGCCGATGATTTCTGCGCCGTGGATCGCGCCTTGCACCATCAACGTGGGACCAGGCTGCGCGCCCGCGATGAGATGCACCGGGATATCCAGCCGCAGGCCCGATCGCGAGGCAGCTGTCTCCAGATAGCCGAAAGTCTTTTCGCCCGCCCGCGCGGACAAATTGCCTGCTTGTAGCATATTGCGTCTCCTGTTTTTTCTCTGCGAAGCAAGATCAGATACAAAAAATGAACCACCGAGTGCACCGAGTTGAGAGAGTGCACAGAGAATAATCTTTGTGGCCTTTGTGTCTATGCGCCCATTGTGAGTCCCTCTGTGTCTCTGTGTCTCTGTGGCAATTTGTTCATGTCCGCAAATACCGATCAAACCAGTCCAGTATCCGCCTTTGCCGTTCGATGCGGTTGCCAGGCTTGCCACCGCGCGAAAGCCCATGACTCTCGCCTTCGAATATAACCAGCTCGACCACTTTGCCGCGCCAGCGCAAGGCGGCGAAGAGCTGCTCGGCTTGTTCCAGCGCGCAGCGATGATCTTCGTCTGCATGAATGATTAGCAGCGGCGTATTGACCTTGTCGATATAAGCGATAGGCGATTGCCGCCAGCTGTCTTGCAAGTCGCGCCAGGGATCTGTGCGCGTTTCGCCACCTGTGCATTCGGGACCGATATCGCTGGTGCCAAAGAAGCTGATCTGGTTGGTGATTGAGCGCTGGGATACCGCTGCGGCAAAGCGGTCGGTATGCCCGACCACCCAATTGGTCATGAAGCCGCCACAACTGCCGCCGGTGACACCCATGCGCGCTTCGTCAATCCAGGGCAGCTTGGCCAGTTCATCGACGCCCAGCATGATTTCTTCATAATCCGCGCCGCCTTGGTCGCCCTCGCTGGCTTTGGTCCAGGCTTGCCCATAGCCGGCTGTCGTGCCGCGCTGGTTGAAGTACGCCACCGCATAACCCGCATTGGCATAGACCTGGAATTCGTGATTGAAGTCCCAGCCGAACATGGAGCAGTGCACATAGAGCACCAGCGGATAGTTGCGGGTGGGGTCGAATTCCAGCGGTTTCATCAGCCAGCCATGCACTTGCGCGCCATCGACGCCGTCATACCAATAGCTCTGTGGCGCAGACAAGGCGTGGTCGCGCAGCCAGGGATTGAGGTTGCTCAGCTTTCGCGTTTCGCCGTTCTGCCAGACATAGAGCTCGCCCGGGTTGGCGGGCTTGGCTTGTCCAAAGGCGACAGTGTCACCGCGCGCCGGGCTGTATTCAAAGTTGATGCATTCGCCAGCCACCAGGCATTCTGTCTCGCCGGTCCTGTCGATGCGATAGAGATTGGTCGCGCCCTGCTCGGTCAGCAGAAAGTAAATCCATTTGTCGCCTGGTGCCCATTTCATCGTCACATTGGACAAGCTGGTGCGCTGGTCGGCCACAGCATAATTGCCGACTTCTTCGTCGATGGCTTCGTTGAGCTTCCAGGCTCTTCGCGCTTTGACATCGGCGATATGCGGCTGCCAAAAGTTGCGGCGGTTGACAGGCGGCGGGAGGTTGTGCCCGGCGAAGGCGATATAACGGTCATCGTCTCCCCAGACCGGGCTGAACGCCGTGCCCTGCCAGTCGGGCAGCAGCAGCTCGGGCGCGCCGTTGGGATAATCACAGGTCAAAATCTGCCCATAACCCAGCGGCGTGTTCTGCTCGCGCGCCATGCCCACAAATGCCAGGCACAAGCCGCTATTGCTCCATTTGGGCGAGGAATAGTCGCATTCGCTGTGCGTGATTTGTGTCAATTCGCGCGAATCCAGATGCAGCGCCCAGATCTGTTTATAGCGGTCGTGCACCCAGCCGATGCCGTCTTGCTTGTAGCGCAAACGCCGCACGACCTTGATATTGGGCGGCGGGATGCCAGGTGCCGCGCCGCGTTCCCGGTCGTTGCGCATCGTCGTCCAGCGCACGCCAGCCAGCAGCTTGCCATCGGCGCTGAAATCCAACTCGCGCAGGGGCATGCCTGCGGTCGGATAACAGTCGATGCCGCGGTCGGCCAGATTCAGCACACGCACGCTGTCGCCAGTTTCATCGCTATAGCAAAAGGCGAGCAGGCTGCTGTCGCGGCTCCAAGCCAAAGCCGAAACCTGGCTGTCGCCATTGCTCAGTCGCTGGTTGCTGTCGCTGGCGAGGCTGTGCAGGTAGAGGTGGCTGGTATAGCCATTGCTGGCAGCGTGCGGGCGGCGGATGGTGTAGGCGATGGTGGCGGCATCGGGCGAAAGTACAATCTCGTCCAGCCAGCGAAAGTTGAGCAGGTCTTCGGAAAGTAACCCACGCCGCCGGACAACGAAGTCATCGCTCATAAACAGAACCTCATAATAAATTCCAATAAGCATCTATTTGAACACATTGCCCGCAGAGGCACAAGCAAGTTGTCAGTAGATTCTTTTGCCAGCGAGTGCAGCGAGTTGCATGCGGAAGTTGAGTGACTTATCGCGCTGTGCCCTCTGTGTTCTCTGTGTCAAAGAGACTCAGAGCGTATTTTTAGTTTCACGATTTACTTGGATTAACTCACGCGTTTCTTCAACTAGAGCGGCGCGACGCCCAACTCCTCCGCCAGTGGACGCAGCTTTGCGACTGTCTCGCGTGCGACCGGGAGGCCGGTTTTCTGCCGTTCTGCCATGCGCTGGAATTCCACCTCGCCAGGCAGCATGACAGGGCGCGTCGCGTCGATAGGCGGCGCAGACTTGACCTGCTCCACCAGCTTCTCGAGCCGCGCATCGACTTCGGCGGCGGGCAGCAGGGCGGCTGGATCGATGGCTACCAGCATGTGGCCGACATCAAAATTGGTATCTTCCTGGAATACATCGCTGCCAAAGAGCGCGCCCGTCATCACGCCGGCCAGCACATCGGTGAACAAACTTAAGCCATAGCCCTTGTACGCGCCGATGGGCAAGAGCGGACCAGCCATGGCCGCGGCGGGGTCGGTGGTTTTTTCGCCAGCCGGTGTCAGCGCCCAGTCGTCGGGCATGGGGCGTCCTTCGCGTTCGTACCAGCGCATCATGCCCTTGCCCGACATGGTCAAAGCCATATCCAGCACGATCGCTGCATCGCGGCTTCGTGGAATGGCGATGCCCCAGGGGTTGGTGCCGAGCACGACCTGCGCGCTGCCCCACGGCGCCATTTCGGCCGCGGCATTGGTCATCGCCCAGCCGATCAGGCCTTGCCTGGCAGCTGTCAGTGCATGATAACCGGCGATGCCGAAGTGGTTGCTGCCGCGTACGCCGACCATGGCGATGCCACTGCGTTTGGCTTTTACGATCGCCCGCGACATGGCTCGCTGCGCCGCCACATA
The DNA here is from genome assembly GCA_022824565.1 of Anaerolineae bacterium. Taxonomy (GTDB): domain Bacteria; phylum Chloroflexota; class Anaerolineae; order Aggregatilineales; family Phototrophicaceae; genus UBA6055. The sequence continues at coordinate 20,932 of JAJDZQ010000086.1, forward strand.
GCCAAAGCCCTTGGCCGCATCCAGCAGCGCATAAGCGGGGCTATCCACCAGCCAGCGCATGGCTGCCTGGGGCACGATGCCGCCATTTTCCAGCCGCAATTTGTAGCGGAAGAGTTTTTCCAGCCCTTGCCCTTGCCCAGGATGCCACCACTGCGCCGCGGTCATCAAGCCGTCGCTGATGATCTCGGCTTCTGCGGGCGATGCGTCCAGCGCGCGCAGAAAGTCGTTGACAAAGCTGCGCAACCTCTCAAGAGGATAATGATTGACGAGCGCTGTGTTTTGGATTTCGTATGCCATGCGCTTGACCTCACATAAAGGGATGATGCAGTGGATTGAGTACAGCTTCGTTGACGACCCCCCTCGGTCCCCCCGACGAGTCAGGGGGAGGCATAACCCCCCTCAGTCCCCCCGACGAGTCAGGGGGAGGCAAGCACTGGCTACCCTCTCCGACTCGTCGGGGAGGGGCTGGGGGAGGGGTTGACCCCCTCGGTCCCCCCAACGAGTCAGGGGCTGTATGGACAAGCATTAGAGGCTCGCCATGGCCAGTTTCATGCGGCGCAACCCTTCGACCAGTTGCTCTTCGGGCTGCAAAAAGGTCATGCGCAGGTAATCTTTGCGCTCTTTGGAGAAGGCCGAGCCAGGATAAGCCAGCACATGTTGCTCGCTCAGGATGCGCTGGGCGACTTCGGCGCTGTCCATGCCTGTGAAGGCGATATTGGCGAAGACGAATTGCCCACCCTGTGGCACGCCGTATTGCATGCCCATCTCGTCGAGGGCGTCCAGAACCAAACGCCGCCGCCGCGCATAAGCTGCCGCCATCATGTCCACTGCGTCTTGGGGTCCGGTCAACGCGGCGATGCCAGCGTGTTGCGAGATGATGGATGTGCCGCCGCTGATGGCCGCCTTCAGCTCGGCCACGCGCGCCATGAGGTCGGCAGGACCAACGATCCAGCCCAAACGCCAGCCGGTCATGGAATAGGCTTTGGACAGGGCGTTGAGCGTCAGGCTGCGTTCTTTGCCGCCGGGCAGCGAAGCCGGGCTGGTGTGCACAAAGTCGTCATAGACAAACAGGTCATAGATGTCGTCCGCCAGGATCATCAGGTCGTGCTCGCTGGCGAGATCCACCAGAGCGCGCATATCGGCGGGCGAGATCACATTGGCGGCTGGATTGTTGGGCGAAACCAACAGCAAGGCGCGCGTCTTTTCGGTGATGGCCGCGCGCACAACAGCCGGGTCGGCGCGGAAGTCTGCTTCGTGCGCAGTCTGCACAGCCACTTTAACGCCGCCGGCGAAAGCCAGCGAATCGGCATAGGTATTGTAATTTGGCTCGGGCACGATCAGCTCGTCGCCTTCGCCGAGCGCCGCCAGCACCATCAGGAAGAGCGCTTCTTGCCCGCCATTGGTGACGACGACTTCGCTGGCGGGGTCGACATCGATGTTGTTGACGCGTTTGACGCGCGCCGCGATAGCTTCTCGCAGCGCAGGCAAGCCAGCCGCTGGCGCAACATCGGCCTGGTGATGGATCATGGCGTGTTTGGCGGCTGCCACGATATGCGCGGGGGTATCAAAGTCTGGGTCGCCGCGTCCCATCACGATCACATCATCATACGTGCGCGCCTCGGCGATCAACTGATAAAGCAGGTTGGTGCCAGCAGCTTGCTTTTTCTTGCTCATGTCTTTTCTCCCTGCTCAACCAAGCGCTTCGATTGCAGTGGCGGTGGCAGCGCCTATGTTCAAGCGAACGATATCGCGCGCGCCAAAATCTTCGCCCGCCGCAAAGTCGATGCCAGCTTCTGCCAGCCTCTCCCGCGCTGCTGCATCGGCCTGCAGCGCCAGCAGGTTGTTCGCAGCGCCCGGCAACAGATCCAGCCCGAGCTCGCTCGCCATAGCCAGGGCGGCCGCGCGCTGTCTGCGCATTTGTCCGAGTCGCTGTTGGTGAGTCTCGCCGACGATTTCGCTGGCTGCCAGAGCCGCGTATTGCGAGGCGGTGCTGGTGCAAATCGCCATGATCTGCTTTTGCGACTGCATAGGCGCGATCCAGTCTGTGGGCGCTGCGATCGACCCGACCAGCCAGCTGCCCAAGCCAATGCCATGCCAGGCTTCGCCGATGGCGGCCGTCGCTCCTTCTGCCAGCGCCGCTAGTGAGCTGCAGCCTTCATCCACCCAGCGCGCCAGCCCTTGATCCCAGATGGCAGCGGCATCGTGCTGCGCCAGCATGTCGGCAATGCGCGCCACCTGGTTTTGTGTATATGCCGCGCCGCTGAGCCGCGAAGGCGATTCCAGGTAGAGCAGCCGACAGCCATTTTTCAGCGCCGCGGCAATCTCATCCAGCGAGGGCAGGCAACCAAGTTCTGTTTCCACTGGCAGGGAAACGACCTGCCGCCGCCGCACGCCCAGCGCTTTTTGCAGGCCTGGATGCGCAACCGTCGGCACGCCAATCTGCTCGAATTGCGCGCCGATTATCTGAATGGTCAAAAAGCGCGCTTCTTGCAGGCCCGCCGTCACAAGTATGTTGGCGCTTTGCCAACTGGTGCCGCAGGCTGCGTTCAGATGCTTTGCGATTGCCTCGCGCAGGGCTGCGATGCCGGGCACATCGACATAATGCGTCTGTCCACTTTCCAGCGCTTCGACCGCGCCGGCGATGATGCGCTCGTCCAGCGGATAGAAAGGCTCATCAGCGCCCAGGTCGTGCGCGTCTCGCATAGCAATCCCGGGCAGCGGGATGTTGAGTGCGGCATTGGCAGCATGTCGCGCCAATAGCTTCGTTTTAGTTTGCGATGCCAATGGTTTTCTCCATGAATGTGAATGCACTTCGCGCAACTGTACCAGCACAGGCGCTTGCGAGGCAACAATCTTATTTGCAAACCTGTCTTGGGGTAACCTCCTGCGCCACAGTACGTACGCGCGAGTAAGTCGTGAAACAACATGTTGCCACCAAGGCACAAAGGCACAGAGAAAAACTTGCTTTTCTCTTGGTGTACTCTCTCCAACTCGGTGTACTCGGTGGTTAATTTTTTGTATTACTTGCTTGGTTTTCCTTCTGTCCTAAATCATCTTCGTGTGCTTGGTGTGCTTTGTGGGTAGACTTTGCCACGACCTGCATGGAAGGCTCTTATGCCCTCTGCGCCCGTTGCAGCAAAAAACACAGCAAATTCGCGCCGACGACTGCCGCCCGGTTTGAATCGGCGCGTGTTGCTATTTTTGTGTCACAGCCTGCTATTTCACATTGCGCTGCTGGGCATCGCCGATATTCTGCTCAACTTTTACCTGGTCAGTATCGGCTTTGATGGGCAGACCATCGCTCTGCTGCAATCCCTGCCGCGTCTCAGCGGATTTCTGATTGGATTGCCGATTGGACTTTTCGCTGATCGCATCGGCAATCGCAGGCTCATCGTGCTTTCCACAGCTGGCATCGCTTTGAGCGTGGCTGCCACTGCCTTGACGACCAGCCTGCCTTTGCTGGCGCTAAGTCGTTTTGCCTGGGGCGCTTGCTTTGGCGCGAATCAAGTGGTCAAACCGCCCTTCATGGTTACATTGACCGATCGTCGCGAGCACACCGCGCAATTCTCTTGGCACAACCTGGTCAGCATGCTGTCAGTGGCCATAGGCAGTGTGCTGGGTGGCTTGCTGCCGATGCTGCTGGGCGGGGCTGCCCGTGCCGATGCCAGCGCCTACCGCGCGTCCATCACTTTGGCGGCGCTGATATTGCTGCTTAGCGCTTTGCCTATGCTGCCATTGGGCGAGCGGGGCGAACAAACCCGTCGGCATTGGCGTCGGGGAACGTGGTCTGCGTTGCCTTGGCGGCGTCTATTGCGTTTGACATTTCCGCTTTTCGTCTTCGGCATATCGGGCGGCTTGACCTTTCCTTTCTTCAATCTTTTCTTCCGCGATGTATTTGCTTTGGACGATAGCGCGGTGGGCGCGGTGATCGGCCTGGGCTGGCTGGTGATGGGCGCAGTGCCGCTGGCGAACCCGCTGTGGCAGGCCTATTTGGGCAGGGCGGGCGCGCTGTTCGTCTTGATGCTATTGAGCGCCTTGGCCTTCATCGGCTTGGGTTTGGCGCAGGCCTTGGCGCTGGCGGTGGTCTGTTATGCGCTGGCGATCGGCGCTCGCAACACCATGCAACCTTTGTTCCAGCCACTGCTGCTGGATTCGCTGGCGGAGGCGCATCACAATCTGGCCAGCAGCGTGGGCTTGGCGCTGTGGAATATGGGCTGGTTCGGCGCGACATTGAGTTTCGGCTGGCTGCAACTGTCGCTGGGTTATCGTGGCATCATGCTGCTGGTGGCGGTCTTCGTGCTGTTGAACGGGTTTAGCATTCGGCTGACGGCGCTGCGAAACGATTGAAACTGGCTAAGCAGTGCGCAACCGGTTGGGATCAGGTGGCAATTCGCCTGTCATATATTTCTTGAAACGTGTCAATCCATCTGCAGACCGGTTCAAGAGCAGCATCACGATTTTTGCGACAAATGCCGTTACCATCGATAAAGCCAAACGTATTGGTGGCACCAGCAAGACATTGGAGCTGTCCAAGATCGGCGGACAGTCAAAGTCATTATCGAACAGAATCTTGCCCGGTTCCCTGCCAAATAGATTATGCCCGAATCCGTTTCTAAGAAACTTGAACATGGCATCAGCTACATCAGACCGCAAGCTGGGAAAGACTTCTTTCAAGCCCGCTTTGTAGCGGATTTCTGGCGTGCCGGGCGCATCGTTGCTGAACCTGTACATCGTTTCGGGCGCTGGGTTGATATCCATGATGATCGCGAAATTGTTTTCTGGCCGATCGGCATTGATTCTGTCGATAAGTGGGATTTCCCACCAACTGCTCATTGTGTAGATAAAGTAGCATAGCAAGTCACGGTCATCGACTTTGCTGAGACTTGGGTCGCCATGCACGGGCAGATAGCCTCGACCAGACCTATCCCTCGTCATCAAAAGCAAGCGATGAGCAACAGCTTGCCCATCATTCCAATGTATTGGAAAGTTCTGCTGGATAATGTATTCGTAGGGCATATCAAGTGGCGCGGGCTGAGACCACAGTCATGATAGCCTTTGAAGCTGGGGCGGGAACTTCCAAATCGCGTAGCATTGCGCTGACCGTGTCTTCCGCTATATCGCTGAATTTGAAGCGAATCTGGATCTCTGGATAACGCGAAAAGCGCGTTCCACTGGTCACCGCATCCCAAGTGTTTGTCCAAAGCGCGGTGATGTAGTCGCCTTCAATCGAAACTTGCAGCTTGAAGTCGGCTTCATTCATTCTAGGGTGCTCCTGCTAGGGCTGTGCTGCCTACTCCCTTGAAGATGATAACACATCGCCCCAAGCGTTGCATGGCCACCAGCACCTAGCCCGTCATCTCGCCGAGCAATCGCCAGCAAAGCCAGAGAGAGCGCGGCGTATGGAAAAAGCCTTTCCACATGCCACCTTTCAGCGGCGAGGACAGGCTGCCGTCGCGGCGCAAATAACCATACCAGCCACCATATTCGGCATCGGGGAAGTGGGCAAAGGTATAGTCGTGCATCTGCGCGAACCAATCGGCATATTTGGCTTCGCCGCTGGTGTGCCATGCCAGCAACAGGGCATAAAGCGCCTCGCTGTGGGGCCACCAGAGCTTCATGTCCCACTCCAGCTGGGTCGGCGGTTTGCCATCGACATCGACAAAATAGAGCAAGCCGCCATACTCCGCGTCCCAGCCGCGCTCCATCGAATAGTCGATCATCTTGAGCGCCGGCGCGACAAGCGACTCGTCCGAGCGCGCCTGCGCTTCGTGCAAGATAAAAGCCGCCGATTCCATGGCGTGGCCCGGGTTGAGCTTGCGCCCCTCAGCCGTATCCAGCCGTTGATTGCCGGGACCGAGCAGCTCAAAAACAGCGGCGGCGGAGTCATCCAGGAAGTGATCGATAATTTGACGCAGCGCTTCATCAACGATGTGCTCATAAAGCGGGTCGGGCGGGGCAGCCAAGCGCAGTTCTTGTGTTGTCGCCAGCAAGATCATGGAGAGGCTGTGGCTCTGGCCGCGGCGCTCGGGCAGCAATTCTTTGGGCGGCAGTGCGCCCGGCTTTTGCAGCAGGTCGATGACGAGGCGATAGGTATCGATTGCGCGTTGCAGGGCGGCTGTGTCGCCGGTGGCGCGGGCGTATTCTGCCAAGCCAATGATGGCGAATGTCTCGGTGAAGAGGTAGCGCCGCTTGCGCAAAGGGCGACCATCGGCGGTCAGGGCGAAGAACATGCGGCCGTCGGCATCGAAGCCGTGGCGCGTGATAAAGTCGTATTGATGCCGCGCCGCCGCCAGCCACTCGTCGCGCTGCTGCACAGTGTTGTAGAGCTTGGCGAACATCCACAACGCCCGTCCCTGCAGCCACATCGCCTTGTCGGTATCAAAGACCGTGCCGTCGCGGTCCAGGCAGGTAAATTGCCCGCCCTGCTGAACATCCAGCGAATGCCGAAGCCAAAACGGAATGACGCTATCGAATAGCTCGCGGCGATAGGCTTC
>JAJDZQ010000079.1 GCA_022824565.1 Anaerolineae bacterium
GCCTTGCCGCTGCCTGTGCTGCCTTTCCAGCCGCCGAATGATTGATAGCCGGGCCAAGCGCCCGTGGTCGCTCCGGTCGCGCGGTTGACATAGAGCACGCCGGCTTCGATATTGTCCAAAAACCACTGCACTTCGTCTTCGTCTTCGCTGTACATGCCGGCTGTTAAGCCCAGCGGGACAGCGTTTGCCAGCCGCATGGCTTCGTCTTTGTCGGCCACTGCGCGCACAGCCACGATCGGCGCGAACATCTCGTGCTGCCACAAACGATGCTCATCGGGCAGGTCGGCCACGACTGTCGGCGCGACGAAGTAACCCTTGCCCAGCGGCAACGTGCGCCCGCCCGCCAAGATCTGCCCCGCGCCCAGCTCGTCCACATACTGCTGATAGGCTGCATAGGCGCGCTGGCTGATGATGGGACCCATGTAGGTGTTGACGTCGGTGGGGTCGCCCACAGCGACTTCGTCCGCCAGAACGACCAGCTTTTGCAGGAAGTCGTCATGCACAGCCGCATCGACAAATACCCGCGAGCAAGCCGAGCACTTCTGCCCGGTCAAGCCAAATGCCGAGCGCATCACGCCCAGCGCCGCTTTGTCGAGGTCGGCTTTTTCGGTGATGATGGTTGGGTTCTTGCCGCCCATCTCGGCTATGACAGGCCGATAATAACCAGCCGCGGTGGTGAAGGACTGAATGATGCTCATGCCCACAGCATAGCTGCCGGTGAAGGTTAATCCGCCCAGCGCGGGATTGGCGACCAACATTTTGCCTGGCTCGTCGCCACCATAGACCAGATTAAAAACGCCCGCTGGCACCCCCGCGTCTTGCAGGCATTTGGCGACCAGATAGGCGGTCAGCGAACCCTCGGCGGCCGGTTTCAGCACGACCGTGTTGCCGGCGATCAAGGCTGCGCCGCTCGGGCCGCCAGTCAGCGCCGCCGGAAAATTGAAAGGACCGATCACCCCCCAAACGCCGTAGGGTTTGAGCACGCTGCGGTTGTGGTGCTGCGCCGATTCGCTGAGCAGCTGCCGGTCGAAGCCCGCATTTTCGCGCATGGCTTCCACGCAATAGCGGATGAGGTCGGCGGTTTCTTCTACCTCGCCGATGGCTTCCAGGCGATTCTTGCCAATCTCCATGCTGACTGCCGCCGAGATCTCGAACAAGCGCTGGCTGATGAGGTCGGCGGCGCGGTTGAGTATAGCGACGCGCTGCTGCCAAGGCGTATCTCGCCAGGCGGGGAAGGCTGCCTGCGCGGCGGCGACTGCTGCATCGACCTGCTCGTCCGCTGCCCACGCAAAGTTGCCCAACAGCCAGTCGCTGTTGATCGGCGAGCGCGCTTCGTAGCTTGCTGCCCCAGCCTGCCATTCTCCGTTAATCAGCAGCGGATAATCATGACCAAGATTCTGCTTCAGCTCGGCGACATCTTCGTCAAAGTATTCGTGCAGCAATGGATCGGGGCTGCCGAGCGTGGAGTAGGTTACTTTGATATGCTTGCGCTGCTTGGACATGGCACGGCTCCTTTGCATCTAGCGGTTGCTTATGCCCTATTTTTACCATGAAATTGCTCGCAGACCCTCAACCGTTGTCGTAGGGGCGATACTTGTATCGCCCACACTGTCAGCGTGGACAAATTGGGCGACTCAAGAGTTGCCTCTACGCCCTCTGTAAACGCAAGTAGGTGGTGAAACAACAATTTGCCACAGAGGCACAGAGATAAACCTTGGCTTTTCTCTCGGTGTACGCGGTGCTTACTTTATTTCATTACTTACTGGCGTCTACTGCTGCGGTTCAACCAACTAGGTCAGTTCGGCGCTGTCCATAACCCGTTTGTTGACCCGCTCGATGCGCATGATCAGGCGCTCGTCGACATCTGGGCAGGCGGCGATTGTATCGCGCGCCATCCAGTCGTTTTCGTTGAGCAGGCGCTGCTTCGCCGCCAGCAAGGGCAGCACGGCCGCAAGCGCATAGATGCAGAAGTGCTTGCCAGCCGGGATGCGCAATTTGGCGCTCTCGGTCAGTTCAAAATAATCGCCGACTTGCAAACCACAGACGCTGCGCCCTTCGATGCGCTCGACTGTCACGCGCAGGTCATAAAGCGCAAAAGGGCGTTGCATGGTCAGCTGCCGCCCAGCACGCGCAGGCAGGCATCGCGCACGATGATCTCTTCGCCACGATTCAAGGTCATGGGATTGAGATGGAACTGCGTGTCGCTCAATGGCGAGACGGCGATGGCTGGTTCTTGCGCCAAGAAAGCCCGCACAGCAGCGTCCGCCGACATGCCCAGCCCAGCAGCATCAATCGTCACGCGGCACCAGGGCAGCGGTTGATTGGCTTCGTTGGGGAAGGCGCGTTCCGCCGTTACACCCGCCAGCGGATTCAGCGCCGCCAGCCACAGCGCCACACAATCTTCGCAGTATGTTGCGCGGGCAGCATGGTCAAGCCCCAGGTAGCGCTCCACCGCCGCCAGCACGCCCATCAACTCTTCTTTGCCGACTTTCAACGGACGACCCAAGCCATGATTGGGGCTGCTAATCGGGCGAATGCACTCGATCAGCTCGCGACGCCCCAGCATCAGTCCGGTTGGCTGGGGACCGCGCAAGTCTTTGCCACCGCTGAACAGCGCCAGAGCAGCGCCCATCTGGGTGTAGCGCCACAAATTGTCGACAGGCGGCAGCTGGGCAGCGGCATCCACGATGACGGGCAGGTCATGCGCCTCGGCGACTTTGAGCAACTGCGGCAGCGGGATATCGTCGGGCGTGTTCATCGTGCCGGCGAACCAGAATAGGCAAGCTGTGCGTTCGTTGATCGCCGCGCGCAGGCTGTCCAGGCAAGGCTCAATTTCGATGAAGCGCAGGCCGATGGCTTGCACGCCGAAGTCGTAGCCATTGCGGTGGTGGCGCTGCACGATCGCTTCGTGAGGCATGCCTTCCAGCTGTGGGAAAGTCTTGGCGGCTTCGGGGCATTTGCGCAAGACACAGGCTGCCGCCGCCAGCAGCACACCGGCCGCCGCCCCCGATGTCACATAAGCCGCTTCGTTGCGCGTCAGCTCGGCGATTCGCGCGCCCACCGCCCGCTGCAATGCCGCCAGGTCGACAAAGCTGTTCGCCGCCGCAGTCATGGCAGCCAGCACCTCGGGCGGCATCAGCGACCCGCCATATTTGGTCACGGTGGCATAGGCATTGATGACTGGGTGCACACCCAGTTCTTTATAACTTGTCATGGCTCATAGCTGCCCGTCGGTAAGCGGATTTTCCAATAAGATTCGGGCGCATCCTGCCAGTCGGGCGTGGCGCGTCCATTTAGATCGTACACGACCTCGCCGGCGCGGATGGTCAGCTCACAGCTGAGCCGCTGCCCCCCAGCCATGCGAGCGCCACCGCAGTCTACATAACCAAAGCTGCCCTCATCCAGCCGCAGCAGCGCCACATCTGCCTCTGCGCCAATGCTCAAAGTGCCCAGCTCTGCATGCCCAATTTCGCGGGCGGGCGTCACGGTCGAGCGGAAGATGACCTCGTTAAGCGGCATGCCCATGCACAGCAGCTTGGACATGGTGTGCAGCATGTCGTGCACGACTCCGTTGACATTGCCGATGTGCAGGTCGGTGCTGATGCTGTCGGGACCAAAGCCGCCCTGGAAAGCCGGGATGGCCTGGCGGAACCAGAAGCTGCCCGCGCCATGCCCCAGGTCGAAGATGATTCCGCGTTCGCGCGCCTCGAACATAAAGTCGGCGGGCTGGTTTGCGGCGTCCAATATAGGAAATTGCTGCGCATAGACATGGGTGTGTATATCGCCCGGCTGCATCTTGGTCAGCAATTCCTGATAGGTGCGCCCTTCGCGATGCCAAAAGTCGACCATCAGCGGCTTGCCACAAATGGCCGATGCTTCCAGCGCGCGGTCGACAGCCGCCCAAGGAGGATGCGCCTCGTCAAATGGCTCGCTGACCCAGTAATGCGCCGTCTTGATGCCCACGCAATCTTCGGGATAAGCCAGGACAATCGAAGCCGCCAGTTGGGCATCCATCTCGTTGATGTCTTGCTCAAAAGGACCCGCCATGCCCGATTTGACGATGTTGATATAAGCGAAGATGCGCGTGCGCGCGCGGTCGATGACAGTGCGTTTGAAGTGCAAAAAATGTTTTGCGCCCGCCGTGCCAGTATCCACGACCGTCGTAACGCCGCTGCGGAAGCTGTGATGGTCGGCGATGATGCTCAGGGTTTCTGGCTCGCGCGTGTGATAGACATGCACATGGATGTCGATGAGCCCGGGCGTGATGATCAAGCCGCTGGCGTCGATCGTCTGGGCGGCCTCGGCGCTGGCGATATCGGGCGCGACAGCAGCGATTTTGCCGTCCGTGATGGCCACATCCATGGGCGCGTCAAGGCTGTTCGCCGGGTCAATCGTGTGTCCGTTTTTGAGCAAGACCGTGTATTTTGGCATCGTGTCGCCTGTTCCATTATTTTCGCGGATGTGGGGCTAAGCCTTGTGTCACCTTCGGCGTCCAGCCCAGCAACAGCCGAGCTTTGTGCATATGTAACACAGAATGACGCGCATCGCCACCAATCATAAAGGTTTGAAAACGGCCTTGAAAGCGCAACGCGGCCGCGAGCGCCGCAGCAACATCGCTGGCTGCTGTGGCCAGGCTGCGTTGCTCGGGTTTGACCTGCGCCAGCCTGTCATCGGGCGTGGGGAAGCACAAGCGCAGCGCATTGATATGCATGTCCCAATTGCGCGTGGCATTCTGGCAGACCTGCTCGCCCAGATATTTGGTGAAGCCATATAGCTCATGCGCATCGGGAGCGACATTTTCATCGGCGAAAGTGCGCCCGCCCAGGTTTTCGTAGACCGACATGCTGCTGGTATAGACCGCTTGTTTGATGCCGGCAGCCTGGGCCGCGTGCAGCGCCAGATGCAGTCCTTTGACATTGATGTCGTAAGCGCTGTGTATGCCTGTCAGGCTGTCCCAATCTTCGCTGCCCATCGCCATATAAATCAGCGCTTGCTGCCCCGACAGTACCTGGGCCAGCGCTTCATAATCGCAGATGTCGCCCTGCACGCTGCGCAAGCTGCTGTCCGCCGCTGGCTGCCGGTCGAAGATAGTCAGGCTGTGTTCGGTTTTTAGGTAGGGCGCTGTCATGCTGCCGACTCTGCCCGCGCCGCCGATGACAAGTACACGCATGCTTCTTCACCTCGCGAGATAATTTCCCCGATAGCCACTCGGGCCTGCATCATATCCCAGCGCGCCTGCGAATGCCCACTCTGTAAGCTCTCGGTCCGCCGACAGGGCTGGTCATTTAACCCCT
>JAJDZQ010000179.1 GCA_022824565.1 Anaerolineae bacterium
GAAGCGCCAGCAGCTGACGAGCCGGCTACGCGCGACGATGTCTTGGCGATCGCTGCAGTAGTCGGCGGCTTGGCGCTGCTGCTCTTGCTCTTCTTGATCGGGCGGCGTCGCAATTAGGAGCCAGCCGGGCGTTGGCCACAGCGCAGACCAGGCCGCCAGGCGCAATATCCAGGTCTGTTGGCTCAGCAGCGCGCGGTATAACCAGCCGCTGGACAGCACCAGCGCTCGCAAATGGCAGTTGCTGGCAGGCCTGCCTGGTTATGAGATTCGCGTCATCGGCTTCGCGACGAGTGCGCGAGCGAGACAATTCCATGAACAGGTCGACTTTTACCTGCTGCCACAATTGCCGCTTTCGCTGCTGCGCTATCTGACCTTTTTTGTCATGGCACCATGGCTGCTGGGCTGGCTGACAATCCGCCGCAAAGCCGATATCATCGTGGCGCAAAGCCCATTTGAAGGCGCGGTTGGTGCCTGGGTGAAGCTGCTGGGGCGGCTGATCGGGCGCGCCCCAAGGCTGATCATCGAGAATCACAACAATTTTGAGGTCGATCTCTTTTTGCAGCGAAGTGTGCCTTTGCCCGGCGTCTATCGCGCCATGATGATGACCTTCGCGCGCTTCGCATTTCGTCATGCCGATGCCACCCGCGTCGTTTCATCGACAACGGCTGAACGTTGCCGGGCTTTTGCGCCCCAGTTGCCGCAAGTGCGATTTATGACCTGGAGCGACACCGATGTTTTTCGGCATACGCCCCGCCAAATGCCAGTCGAGCAGGCAGTCGATATCGTCTATGCTGGCGTGCTGCGCCCTGGCAAAGGCGTGCATCACCTGCTGGATGCCTTCGCCAGGCTCGGTCATCCGCAAGCGCGCTTGCAGCTGGTGGGCCCGCCTGCCAATGCCGATTACGCCGCTGACTTGCACCGTCAGGCGCAGGCGCTCGCTATCAGCCAGCGCGTGCAATTTGTGGGGGCGGTCAGCCAGAGCCGGCTGGCGGAGTATTTCGCTGCGGCGCGCGTGATGGTCTTGCCATCGCTTTCGGAAGGGCTGCCGCGTGTGATAGTCGAAGCGATGATGACAGGCACGCCGGTCATCGGCACGCGCATCAGCGGCATTCCCGATATCATCCAGGATGGCGAAAACAGCCTGCTCATTGTGCCCGACGATGCCGACGATCTGCTGCGCGCGCTGCGGCAGATTTATGCGCTGGATGTCACGGCTATGGCTGCCCAGGCTCGCTCTTTTGCGCTGGATTTCTTCTCGCCAGACAAATACGCCGCTGGCTATCAACAGCTGTTTGAGATCGCTTTGCGCGGGACCGCCAGCACAGCCGCGACAAGCGCCGAGCCAGGCAAACCCGGCGCGACCGACAACAAATCCGCCCGCGAATGAGCGCATACCCAAGCGCTTGTTCGCCTGGTCTTGTGTGCGCGGGCCGAGACCTAAGGCTGCACCACCAACGTCGTCAGATATTCGAGCAGGCGGTCGGTGGGCGCGCCAGCCGCCGTGTGTACAAGCAGATTCTGCGGCGATGCGCCTGCTTCGCCCGGCGTTTCGTACATGCCCAGCAGCAATGGATAGTCGCCAGCCGGCATGTCGCAAGGCAAGCGCAGTTCCCGCTCGTCAAAATACAGTTGCTCGGGCTGCCAAATTGAAGTCGGATAGAGGCCGCCCGGCACAGCATCGCTGTTCACGACTCCCTGTCCGTTTGCCCCGGCGACAACCAGGGTGCTGCTGTAGAGTTTGTCTTGCGGCTGCGTTGCCGACCACCAGGTATCGACAGAGATGGCAGCGCAAGGCTGCACGATGTGGTCAGTATTCAAGCGCCAGGCTTGCAGGACAATTTCTTCTCCAAAGCGCAGCAAGGGCGAAGTACCTCGCGGTTGATGGCGATATTCCCGCACTTCCAGCCCGCGATAATAGGTCTCGCCGCGAAATTTCAGCGCGCTGTAGAGCGAAAATTCGTCTTCAATCGCCTTTAGCATGGCCTCGCCGGCCGGGTAGCTGTTGCCCAGCACCAGCCACAATCGCGAGCTGTCTGCCAGGTAGCTGGGCAGTCGCGTCACATCGTCAGGATACTGGCGCGATTCCAGCAGCGATTCATTGAAGCGGATTGGCGCGCTGGCGATGGCAGCTTGCCTTTGGCCGCTGAAGTGGAAGATGTCGTCCCTGCCCAGCCCCAGCCGCGACCGTTCTTGCAGATAATAATTGATGGCGATATTTTCCCACAGTTGCCCGGCCATCACAGCAAAGCGGTCATGAGCCGGGTCGGCATGCTGTTCCAAATGAGCGATGATCTCCCAATATCCGCCATTGCTGCTGTGCGAACGAAATTGCGTAACGAATGGTATGCAGAAAAATAACACCGCCAGCAATTGCAAGGTGCCGGGCAGCTGGCGCAGGGACAAACAAGCCAGCAGGACGATGAATGGCGCGGCTATCAAGAAATGGCGCGGCGTGACACTGGGAATTGCCAGGTTCACCAATAGCGGCAAAGCCAAGGTCAACAGCAGCGAAAGCAGCAGCCAGCCTTCTCGCCACCAGGCCGCGGAGCGCATGTTTTCCCCCCAGGGCAGCTGGTCGGATTGCGTTCGTCCGCCCAGTTGTGCCAGGCACTGGCCGATGACGACAAGCAGGCCGCCAGCCAGCAAAAACAGGCCCAGCGCCTCGGGCCGAAAATGCAAATGGTCATACAGGGCTTGCAGGCCCGGCCAGTCCGTGCTGATATTGTGGCTGATGCTGCCGCTGTGCCCGCCAAAGTTTAGAAAAGCGCGATAGGCGATCACCAAGCCCAAAGCCAGCACCAAGGCGATTTCGCGGCGTTGACGGCGCAGGTCGATGCGCGCAAAGAGCACAATGCCCAGCAATTGCGCGATATAAACATACGACAAATAGGGATGCACAAAAGCCGGCAGCAGCGCCACCAGACTCAGCAGGCAGCCGCTGCGGCGGTCGGGCTGACGAACGAAGCGCAGCAGCGCCCAGGGCAGACCAGCCGCGCCAAGCGCCAAGGCCGCATACGGACGCGCCTCGTGCGTATAAAACGCGAAGAGGCTGTAGGTGCCCAGCAGCATCAACGCCAGCCAGCCAACGCGCCGCCCATACAAATCTGCCGCCAGCCGGTAGAACATGGCCAGCGTGAGCATGGTCGTCAGGGTGGAAAAGAAGCGCACGATGCGTTCGCTGTGTCCAAACAGGTGCAGCCAAATATCTTGCAGAAAGTTGGGCGGCGGCAACTGATATAGGACCTGGGCGACATGCGCCGGCAAGCCAACCTCGCGGATATTCTGCAAGGCATAATGCACATCCCAGGCTTCGTCCTGACGATAGGCGCGGTTATGAAAGTGATGCGCTTGTATAGTAATGAGCAACAGAATCGTCAGCGCGGGCAGCAGAATGCGGGCTATGCTAGGGTGTGGCTGGGCGCTCATCTGCCTCACTGCGATCGTGACTTGTCGGACAGTCATTGTAGACTTGAAAGCGCCTGTCAACAAGCCAGCGCCACGGAAGGAGGTCGTGTGGATACGACCCCCAACCCCCTGCCCCTTCTCCCAGAACGAGGGAAGGGGAGTTTTTAAGCGATGTCAGCAGGTTTTGAAGCCCCTCCCTCATATTGGGGGAGGGGTTTGGGGTGGGGGCAAAGCAGCGCGCATCCTGCAAAATCGCCACTCACCAACGGAAGGGGATAACATGACAATCATTCGTTGCGCATCGTGTGATGGCTATGGCTGGTTCGAGGACGAAATCGGCAGTGGCAGCGACTGTGACTGGTGCGCCGGCGCGGGCTATGTATATCGGGATGCCGCCGGGCGCGATCTACCCATCCCCCGGCACGACTATGCCCAGGTCGCCGCTGAGCTGGAAGCGCTGGAAGCAGAGCGGCTGCGCGAGCTGGGCTATCGGGGCGGGGCGAAAAAACCCTGGCAACAGCAGATCCGCCAAGGCACACAGCTCGGACGCGATCCCTACACAGGCGACAAGCAATAGCGATACCGCGCAGAAAACGCGGGTGTGGTGAAAATCGTGACTAGGCCACCAGTTGCTCCCCCACCCTAAATCCATCCCCCATAAAGAGGGAGGGACTTTACATCGTAGTCGCGCTCCCCTCCCCTTATTTTGGGGGCAAGGGTCTGGGGGCAGGGTTGCCAACCCCACAAAAAACACAACCCCCCCGAAAACGTTTATCGTTTGCAAGCAGCCACGGAGCGCGCTAAGCTCTGCTATCCAGTGTACAGACTCGCCCGGTCGTCGCAGCAAATGTCAGAAAAAATCCTGATAATCGATCATGAGCAAGCCGCATCTGAGCGACTATTGAAGTTGCTGCTTGGGCGCGGCTACCTCGCACAACACGCCAGCACAGGCATCGGTGGCTTGCGCAGTTCCTACCTGCAGCAGCCAGACCTGGTCTTGCTGGAAGCGAATCTGCCAGATATGGGCGGCTGCGAGTTGTGCCGCCGGTTGCGCGATTTGTCCGATATGCCCATTATCTTCATCAGCGCAGTTGGCGACACGCGCGATATCGTCTTGGGCTTTGAGGCGGGAGCGGACGATTTTGTGCGCAAGCCCTTTGACAATGACGAGTTGCTGGCGCGCATACGCACCCGTTTGCTGCGTTCGCCACGCCAGCGCAACAGCGAAGAACTCATCTTCAACAATGGCGAGCTGCGCATCAATTTCATCAACCGCGAGGTATTTGTCCGCAGCCAGCCCACCCATCTGACACCCAAGGAATTCAGTTTGCTGGCGGCGCTGGCACGCAATGCCGGGCGCGTTGTATCGCGGCAAGAACTGGTTACACAAGCCTGGGGCGAGCGCTATAGCGATGCCACCGATAGCCTGAAGCTCTATGTGCATTATTTGCGCCGCAAGCTGGAGCGCGATCACCAGCAGCCCGAATACATCTTCACCTCGCGCGGCGTTGGCTATCGCTTTGTCAAACGGTAGTGTCTACTCCAGCAGCGAACGCAGCGCTTCATCGGTAGACCTGACCATCGATTCAAAGCTGAACTTTTCCAGCCCCAGCCGCGTGTTGGCAGCCAATTCGGCGCGGCGCGCAAGCAGCTCTGTGATGCCAGCCCGCAGCCCGGCGATATCGACATGCGCCACCAGCAGGCCATTGCGGCCAGCTTGCACGACTTCCGCATTGCCGCCCACTGCGCTGGCCAAGACAGGCGTTCCCACATACAGGCTCTCCAACAGGGTGTGCGACAAGCCTTCGTAGGCACTGTACAAGGCAACAGCGTCTGCCGCTTTCATCAACCGCAACACATCTGCCGCTGGCAATTGGCCAGTGAACTGCACCCGCCCCGGCAACTGCGCCGACAAGGCTTCCAGGCGCGCGCGGTCGGGACCATCACCCGCCACCACCAACCGCACATCGGGCAGTCCAGCCAGCGCCGAGATCAGATGGTCGATACCTTTCCAGCGCTGCAGGCGAGCTACCGAAAGCAGTGTCGGCGCATCGCCCCAGCCCAACTGCGCGCGGATAGCTTTGCGAGATTGAGTGGGCAATGCGATAGCGGGCAGCGCGTTGTAAATGACCTGGACTTTGGCGCCATCGACACCCCAGCCCAGCACCATGTCGCGCAGATACTGGCTGGGCACGATAACCGCGTCTTGCCCGGCCACCTGCCGCGAGCGTGAGCGCTTCTGCCAGCGGACGCGCAGATCGCCACCGGGCTGCTGGAAGCCGTCTATGCCCTGTTCGGGCGGGACCCAGCCTTTGCGCAGGCAACGTTCCCAAGCCTGGTCGCCCACCACTTTCATGATGCGCGGGATGTTGCGGCGCGTCCACAGCGGCAAATCGATGGTATGCGCATAGACGACATCCGCCCATGCCAGATCTTCCCAAGCGGACCGCGCATACTTCGCCAGGCGCAGCGGATAGATTTCCCGTTCAATCCGTTTGACTCGGTAGGGATAATCGCCAGCCTGGGGCAGCCCATAGCTCAGCACGCGCACCTGCCAGCCGCGCATTTGCAGGGCGGGCAATATGGCGCGCAAATAGGACGCAGGTCCGCCCGGCTCGGGGTGGAAGATGCCGCTGGCGACCAGGAGCTTCGGCACCGCTTAGCCCACGCGCGCGCGGATGAGGGTGTGGCGATTTTCGAAGGTCGCCTGCGGGCTGTCCCAATGCTGCGGGTTCATCCAGTCGCGGGCGATCGGCGGGGCAGCGAGCATCAGCGCGGTCAGCTGCGCGATCATCGTGTCGCCGTGCCCCTGCCGCCGCACCCACGGGTCGAGTTCATGCGCCTTGCGATATGGCTCGCTATATTCGACCGTGAATCCCGCGCGAGCGCAGATCTGCGTCCATTCGGCTTGATTGAAGGCGCGGTTGTGGCTGGGGTCGCGCAGCCGTTCAAAGGCATCGACATAGCGCGCCGCCTGGTCATCAAAGGGCAGCAGATGGTCTTGCAGCATCAACAAGCCGCCGGGTTTGAGCACGCGGGCGCATTCGAGCACAAAGCGTTGAACATCGGGGAAGTGATGCGGGGCGATGCGGCAACTGACCAGATCGAACTGCTCGCGGTCAAAAGGCAAATCCTCCGCATCCGCCTGCCGGAACGACACATTGTCTACGCCTCGCCCGCTGATGAATCGGCGCGCCGATTCGAGCATGCGCGGCGTCAAGTCGCTGGCCACAACCTGCCCGACATGCGGCGCGAACTTCAGCGCAGTGTGTCCGCCGCCCGTTGCGATATCCAGCACCCGCCAATGCTTGTGGGGCTGCGCGATCGCCAGCAGCCGATCCAGATCGCTGCCATGCGCGTGCGTTTCTGATGTGACATAGCCTTCGGCGAATTGGCTGTAACGGGCTCGAGACAAAGATTTGGAGTCGCTGGTCATGGTTGGGCGCACCTGGCTAGTGTGTCATGCCAATTTTACCCGCTGCCAGCGCGCAGGGCAGGCACAAAATGCGCTAGACTCGTCCTCAAAATCAACACGACTGAGGAGGTCAAGATGGCAGAGCGGCGCACCATGCAGCCGGAAGATTTGTTTGCCCTGCAATTTCTCAATGGCGGCGCGTTATCGGCGGATGGCGAGCGCATTGTCTACACCGTCAGCCAAATTGATGCCGAAGCAGACAAGGAATACGCAGCCTTGCACCTGCTGGACTTGGCGAGCGGCGAAACGCGACGGCTGACACATGGCGAGCAATCCGATCGTGGCGCGCGCTGGTCGCCCGATGGCCAGGCAATCGCCTTCATCAGCGACCGCAGCGGCGCAGCTCAACTCCACCTGATGCCCATGGATGGCGGCGAATCGCGGCAGCTGAGCGATTTTGAACGCGGGGTCGGCGGCAGTTTCGCCTGGTCGCCCGATGGCGCACAGATCGCCTTCAGCGCCAAAGCCGATGCCGAAGCGCCCGATCTGAGCAAAGAAGCTTACCGCGTCGACCGCACGGTCTATCGCTTTGACGGTATCGGCTACCTGGATGACGAAGCGCAGGATATCTATGTGCTGGATGTCGCCGGCGGCGAAATCACACGCCTGACCGATGACCGCAGCAACAACAGCAACCTGCGCTGGGCAGCAGATGGGAGCAGCATCCTCTACGATGCCAATATGCAGCCCGATGCCGCGCGCGCCATGATGCCCGACCTGAAGCGAGTCGATCTGGCGGGCAATCAATCGCTTGTTCTCAGCGGCTGGGCGAGCATCAGTGGCGCCAGTTTGACTCCCGACAACCAGCGCGTTGTCTTTGTCGGCCGGCCCGATGATGGCAAGCCGATCGGCACAAAAGCCGATTTGTATGTGCTGGATCTCGCGGCGGGCACGGTCGATTGCCGGACCAGGGACCTGGATGTCGGCGTCGGTGGGCTGCTGTCGCTGGATATGCCGGTCGGGGCATTGGGTGCCGGCAATGTGGCGATCGCCGATGACGGGGCTAGCGCCTTCGCGACTGTGCAACGGGGCGGCACCAATCACATTTATCGCATCGCCCTGAGCGGCGCAGAAAGCTGGCAGCCCGTTACTGCGGGCGAAAGCGCGGCTTACTTGCTCGACCTGGTCGGGGAGCAGTTGCTTTTTGCCCAGACCAGCATGAACACCCCGCCCGAGCTGCATCTGAAGCGCCTGGAGGAGGGCGCAGCGCAGCAATTGACCAGCTTGAACGAGGCGCATCTGGCGGCAATCGACCTGCCGGCCTGGTCGCATTTGTTGTGGCAGAGCGTCGATGACACCGAGGTGGAAGGCTGGTATCTGAAGCCGCCAGTTGGCGAAGCGCCCTACCCGACCATTCTTTACATTCATGGCGGACCGCATGCGGCATATGGCTGTGGTTTTCACTTCGACTTTCAGATGCTGGCTGGCGCGGGCTATGGCGTGCTGTTTTTGAATCACCGCGCATCGACCGGTTATGGCGATGCCTTTTCCACCGCCATCAAGGGCGACTGGGGCAATCTGGATTATCAGGATTTGATGAGCGGCGTCGACCAGGCCATCGCGCTGGGCTTGGCAGATGCCGATCGGCTGGGCGTCTGTGGCACCTCGGGCGGCGGCAATCTGTCTTGCTGGATTATCGGGCAGACCGACCGCTTCAAAGCCGCCATCCCCCAAAATCCCGTCACCAACTGGCGCAGCTTTTATGGCACCAGCGATATCGGCATCTACTTCGGCGTCGAACAGCTGGGCGGGCACCCGCACGAGCTCCCCGAAGTCTATGAAAAGTGCTCGCCGCTCACCTATGCGCATCGCTGTGTAACGCCGACTCTGCTGGTACAAAGCGAGCTGGATTACCGCTGCCCTGCCGAGCAGTCGGAGCAATTTTATACCGTGCTGAAGGCGGTTGGCTGCGCTGTAGAGATGCTGCGTCAGCCGGGCGGTTATCATGGCGCGTCCATCAGTGGCGCGGTCAATCTGCGCCGGGCGCACAACGATGCCATGCTGGACTGGTTCGCGCGTTATGTCTGAGGCGGCTGCCAGCGCAGTGGTTTGAGCAGGCTGTGGTCGAATTCGCTCAGGCGGTCTGCGCCCAGCCGCTGCAATGCTGCGCGCACGGCATAGGAATCTCGCCGCAAAGCCGCCACATCCAGGTCCTGGCAGGTATCGGGCAGGGGATAGAGCCATTGCACACTGCGCTGCAGCATCTTCAACGCGCCGCGAAAGTTGCCGCGTTCCAGTTGATAATAGGCGACGCCGACTTGCAGAATGGCGCGGTACAGGTCGCGGATGGGTCCCTCGCTGGCAACCCACAGCTCTTCAAAGAGGTCGTGTTGCTGGTAATAGGCGCCGCGATTGAATGCCAGCACGCCAGCAACAGCCAAGGGCGGCAGAGGCTGTGCGCAGGCGCAATCCAGCTTCGCTAGGGTTTCGGGCGTGGGCACTCGCGCTAGCTCGCGCAGGATGGTGGGTAGCTTTGCGGCCAGCTCTGCCCGGTCCAAAGCCCTTTCTGCTCCAGCCGCGATGGCTTGGGCGCGGGCTGCGGCATCGGCGCTGACCAGCACGATGGGGATGCGGCGGGTGGCGGCGCTGGTCTTGGCTGTCAAGATCAAGGAATGGGCGGCTGGATGCCCGGCGTCGACAACTGCCAGAGCGGCGCGATTCTCTATCAGAGCGGGCACGAAGGCGGCGGCGTCAACCAGCGCGATAACAGAGAAATCTTGCTGATTGTCCAGCAGAGCAGCCAAGGCATCGCCGTGGCGCAGGCAGACAAGGACGGCCGGCATGGTTTCTATCCCAAATTAAACTATTGACAAATCATCCACATACCTATAGTGTTGCGAAAAGCTGGCTGGCGTCAATGCAGTGTGAAGATCGTCCGCTTTTGCGCCTATTTTTGCATTGTCCTTTCTCAATTGAAAGTGCCCGCTTCTTGACAAGGCAATTGGTCAAAAGTAAAATGCTTTGTATGACTATAAGCTGCATAATTGAGTCAACCAGCTTTCTCAAGCTCGTGCCAGAGGTTCTGTTTTGAAGCACCCGAATGGCAGCTACCTGAACAAGCGACTTCTTCGGCTGCAAGTTGGCTTTTTATTGTCAGCAGGTCCTGGCGCTTGCCGCAGCTTCCCGCTGAACATCCCGCAGCGGCTGCAAGTTCACGAAGACTTGTTTGTGGAATCGCTGCTGGGAGATTTGGCATTGACGCGCGCCAAAGATGGCATTTTACTGCAAGGCGAGCTGGAAGTACGCCACCTGCGCGAATGCGACCGATGCCTAGAACCATTTGAACATCGATTTGTACTGGATATCGCCGAACTCTTTGCTTTGCCATCGCTCGCGGACAAGAGCACTTTTTCCATCGATGGCAACAGCGAGATCGACTTGGCGCCGCTGCTGCGCGAAGAAGTGCTGATCGAAGCCAGCTATCGCGCGGTCTGCCGTGCCGACTGCCGTGGGCTCAGCGCCGAGACGGGCGACAAACGGAGCGCTGAAAGTGACTGGGCTGCGGCGCGCCGGGCAACAGCGGAGGCGAACGCAATCGACCCGCGCATGGCTGTTTTAAAGCAACTACTGGCCTAATTGAAACAGAACTGGTACATTGCGCAGTCCGCGGAGGGCAGCGCTGCAAACAAAACAAGGCAAAGCTGTGGATGGATTTGAAAGCGGGTTCGCTTCCGACATTGAGTCGCTAGCCTACCTGGTCGATGACAACACCGAAAAAGACGATTACGCCGCCTTGGCAGGCGATGCGGATCTGCCGCTCTTTGAGAACGAAATCGCTGAAGAGCTGGAAGTCGAACAAGAAGAAGACTTCAACCTGGACGGCATTTCCACCAGCGACACCGTCGGCATGTATCTGCGGGAGATGGCGCGCGTCCCGCTGTTGACGCCAGAAGAAGAAGTCCAGCTCGCCATGCGCCAGGAAGCCGGCCTAAAAGCCGAGCGGCAACTGGAGCAAGCGCCCAATAACGAACGCCGCGCCGAATGGCAGTTCCTCATCCAGGATGGACAGCAAGCCCGCGACCACCTGATCGAAGCCAATGGACGGCTGGTCGTTTCAATCGCCAAGCGCTACATGGATCGTGGCGTGCAGCTGCTGGATTTGATCCAGGAAGGCAATCTGGGCTTGATCAAGGCGGTCGAAAAGTTCGACTATCATCGCGGTTACCGCTTCAGCACCTATGCCACCTGGTGGATCCGCCAAACGATTACCCGTGCGGTCGCCGACCAGGGACGCACCATCCGCGTGCCCGTACACATGACCGACCGCATCCGCCAGCTGTATCGAGTCGCCCGGGAATTGGAACAGCAATCGGGCTGCAAACCGTCTGTCGAAGAAATTGCCGAAGTCCTGGAAATCGAGCCGCGCAAGGTGCAATGGATGTTGCGCGTGTCGTGGCGTCCGCTCAGTCTGGAGCATCCGGTCGGCAAAGACGAAGACAGCGAATTGGGCAACTTCATCGAAAATGACCGTGAGCCCAAACCCTCCGATAGCGCCTACAGCAAGCTGCTCAAAGAGAAGATCGAAGAATTGCTGGAAACATTGACCCCGCGTGAAGCGCGCATCTTGCGTTTGCGCTTTGGGCTGCAAAACGGGCACAGCTACACCTTGGAAGAAGTCGGGCAGAAATTTGGCTTGACGCGCGAACGGATTCGCCAGATCGAGGGACGGGCGCTGCGCAGGTTGCGCCACCCCCGCCGCAGCCGCAAACTCCGCGACTACCTGGACTAGGGGCTGTTACCCCCACCCCAAACCCCTCCCCGGCGGGTCAGTGTCTACGCGACCCCAAAATGAGGGAGGGGCTAATACCCCCACCCCAAACCCCTCCCCCAAAATGAGGGAGGGGCTTTATTCTACAATCTCGGATTCCCTAGCTCCCCTGCCCTGCTTGTGTGGAGAAGGCGCCGGGGGATGGGGGGGGCGTTCACATGTTGCCGATTATGCTAAAATCGCCCTTATGCGACCGATCGATAATCATCTGCGGACGGCGGCTTGTTTGGCTGGGTTGTTATGGCTGCTGCTGGCTTGCAACATGGGCACGAGCGAAAATGCCCCGCCGACGTTGGCGCCCTTGCCGACCCCGCCCCCACAAGCCACGCTCGGCTACACTGCGCCTGGACCGGTGACCGTCGCCGAGATTGGCGCGACTCCCGAAGAGCCGCCGGTGGATGTGATGGGCGAGCTATTGGCGCAGGTTGAATCCGACCGATTGATGCAGCATGTGCGCAGCTTGCAAGAATTCCAGACGCGACATATCGCCTCGCCGCAAGATTCGCGCACAGAAGGCATTGGCGCGGCGCGGCAGTATATCAAAGACCAGCTCGATCTAATCAGCAGCGCGTCTGGCGGCAACCTCTACACCTTCGATCTGCGCTTTGATGCCTATATCACGCCGGACGAGCTCACACCACAGTACAATCTCGTCGGCGCGATCGGCGGCAGCGAGGTCAACGGTGGCACCATCCTGGTCGGCGCGCATTATGACAGCATCGGTCTCGAGCGCACTTCGGGCAGTGTCTATGCGCCGGGCGCAAACGACAATGCCTCGGGCGTGGCGGCCGTGCTGGAGATGGCGCGCATCCTCAGCGCATCAAAATACAAAGCCACGGTGATGTTTGCGCTCTTTTCTGCCGAAGAGATTGATCGACAGGGCAGCCGCGCCTTTGCAGCCTGGATCAAACAGAGCAATATCGATCTGGTTGGCATGATCAACCTCGACACGATCGGCAATGTGCACGACTTCGCCGGCATCGTCAACGACAGGCAACTGCGCGTTTTTTCTGCGCCGCCCAACTCGACCTCGCCATCGCGCAAGCTGGCGCGCTCTGCCAACTTCCTGGCGTACAATTATGAGCTGGATATGGATTTGCAGGTGCAGGACGCCATCGACCGCGAAAATCGCTGGGGAGACCACTTCTCTTTCAGCGAACTGGGCTATCCGGCTGTCCGCTTCATCAATGCGCATGAAGAAAAGCGCAATGCCGACCCCACCGACACCATTGAATACATCGAGCCAGATTACCTGCGCCGCGCCACGCAAGCCTCGTTGGCTGTGCTGCTTTCGCTGGCCGATGGACCGCGCCCGCCCGCCAATATCGCCCTGCGCAATCGCGAAGAAAGAGCGCAAGAATTGGTGTGGGAACCGACCGCTGCCCAGAGTTACATCATCGCGCTGCGACCGCCTGGTTCGCTGATTTATGCCCAGCAGATCCAATTTGATGAAACCAAGCTATCTTGGGATGGCTTCGCCGACTACGAGGCCATCGCCATCGCCGCCATTGACGAACGCGGTGTGATTGGTCCCTTGTCGAGCGAAATCAACCCGCGCCAAACCGCAGCCGAAGCAGAGCAATAGGCACAGCTATGCGTGTCGCCCATATCATCAAAGTTACCCGCATCAGCGGCGCAGAGAGGCATCTGTTGATCTTGCTGGGCGGGCTGCGCGAGCAGGGCGTGGATGCGCGACTGGTCATGCTGGTCGAGCGCGGCAAACCCATGCATGACATGGCAGCAGCGGCGCAAGAGCGCGCTATCCCGTTGACGCGCCTGACCATTCGCGGCCATTATGATGCCCCGCTGTTGTGGCGTTTGCAGCGGGCATTGCGAGCCATTGCGCCCGATATCGTGCATACCCACCTCATCCACGCCGACATGTATGGCTATGCCGCGGCGAAACTGGCACGGGTGGGCACTGTGATAAGCAGCCGGCACAACGACGACCAATTCCGCTATCGTCCCCGCTGGCGGCGGCTCAATAGGCAGCTGTGGCGACGCCTGGACGCGGGCATCGCCATCTCTGCGGCGGTGGCGAAATTCGCCGAGATAATCGAAGACGCGCCCCGCGACAAGCTGCACATCGTGCGTTATGGCATGGAATACCGCTGGTTGAGCGACGAGACAATTGAGCGCGCCCGGCACAGCTTGCGCGACGAGCTTGGCTTGCCGCCAGATACACCGCTGCTGGGCATGGTCTGTCGGCTTGTGCAGCAAAAGGGCGTGCCCTATTCGCTAGAGGCGCTGCGACGCATTCGCTCCGACTTCCCCGAGGCGCGTCTGGTGATCATCGGCGATGGCGAAAAAGCCGGCGAGCTGCGGCAGCTGGCGACAGCGCTGGGTGTGGCCGAGCGCGTTCACTGGCTGCGCTGGCGCGATGATGCGGCTGAACTGATGACAGCGCTGGATGTGCTGCTAGTGCCCAGCTTATGGGAGGGCTTTGGCTTGGTGGTGCTAGAAGCCATGGCCAGGCGCGTGCCGGTGATCGCCAGTCGAGTCAGCGCGCTGCCCGAGGTGGTTGCCCACGGCGAGACAGGCATCTTGATCGAATCGCGCGATGTCGACGGGCTGGCACAGGCGATAGCGCGGCTGCTGAGCGACCGGGCGCTGCGCAAATATATGGGTTTGCTGGGTACAGCGCGGCTGGAAGAACATTTCAGCGCGAAACGGATGGTCGCAGAAACGTGCCAAGTCTACGAATCTGTCTTGGCAAAACGGCGAGCGCGCTAGGGCACGATGAAAATGACATCGGTGGCTTGCACGATTCGCTCCCCCTTGTGCAGCGCCAGCCGCAGCACATAATTGCCCGGCTGCAGCGAGTTGGCATGCAAGGTGGCCAGCGGCGCATCTCTGCGCGACTCGTGCACAGCATGCTCCAAAGGCGTAAAGTCGGCAAATTGCCCGCCACGGATGTAGAACAGGTAATAATCTGCCTGGCTGGGATCGAAGACTGCGCTGCCCACAATCGCGATTGGCTGGCTGACCGACTGCCAACTGTGTGGCTGGGTGATCTGCAGATGCGCGCCGACCTGCCCAAATTGCTGCTGATGATAAACATCTTGCCAACAATCAACCGTGGGCAGAAAAGCCAGGTTGTGCTCGCGGGCATAACGCTCGGCCGCGACCGCATCGCGCTGCGAAGTGGCGGGACCGGCGATAAATAGCAGATTCTGCGCGCCAGCCGCAATCGCTTCGGCCTTGTGTTCGATCGGCACGCGGCAGAAATTGGGCGGGATGGGTGGCTGCTCCCCGGGCCCGACGCGGAACTGAATGCCCGCGGCAAGCTCGGGCGGCAGCGGATACGCCAGCGCGCTGTAGACACCGGGCGAAACCTCTACCACAACCGAGCCAGAAGCGGGCGGCGGCGTGGGATAGCGCTGGGGGAGCGGCGGATAATGCAGGTTGCCGGCGCGGTCGGGGATGCCAGCGGGACCATCCAGCGCCCATTCGTTGATATAAGCAGAGCAGTCAAGCGCGCCGCTGGTCAATTTGCTCACATCACAGACTTGGCGGCGAGACAGGCCCGGCGGCGGATCGGGCTGGTCGCCGAGCAGCCGGCCATCCATGGCGAAGGCGCTGCGGCGGGTCGCGTTGCCATAGATGCCACGCAGCACGGTGTTCCAGATGGGCGCCGCGCCAGTCAAGCCGCTGGAGCCGCGCATGGGCTCGCCATCGTTGTTGCCCACCCAGACGCCCACAGCGACATTCCGCGTGTAACCGACTGTCCAGTTGTCCTTGATATCATCTGTGGTGCCCGTCTTCACAGAGCTGACGATGCCATCTGTGCGCAGCGGGCTGTATGCGCCCATGGCTGGCGCGCGCGCCGTGTTGTCGCCCAAGATGTCATTGATGAGAAAAGCGATGCGCGCATCGAGCACGCGAATCGGCTCTGTTTGCCGAAGCGCCGACTGGGCTGTGCTCTGCCCGCGCGGGCAACCGTCAGCATATTGATAGACGATGCGAGAAGCGCTATCCAGCACGCAACGTATGGCGGTTACCGGCACATAATCGCCGCCATTGGCAAAGACAGCAAAAGCATTGGTCAGCTCGATGAGCGTGATTTCTCCGCCGCCCAGAGTCAATGACAAGCCATAGCTGGCCGCGTCTTCTGCCAATGTGCCGATGCCAAAGCGCCGCAGCAAATCCAGCAGGTAGTCCACACCCACCAGGCGCAGCGTCTGCACAGCCGGGATGTTGTAGCTGTTGGCCAGGGCAGCCCGCATGGTCATGGGTCCATGGAAGCGATTGTCGAAGTTGCGCGGCGCATAGACGGGTTGTCCGGGCACAGCGATCTCGGTCGGCGTATCCCACAACACATCCAGGGGCGAAAGGCCTCGCTCCATGGCCGCGGCATAGGTAAAAGGCTTGATGGTGCTGCCGGGCTGGCGAAAAGCCGTGCTCACATTGACGCTGCCGTCGATGGCCTCGTTTTCATAATCGATGCTGCCGACCATGGCGATAATCTCGCCAGTGGCGGGCTTGGTCACAACTACAGCGGCATTGCTGACATTGTTGCGCTGCAGCTGGGCGACCTGATTGGCGGCGGCTTGCTGTGCCAATTGGTTGACACCCAGGTCCAACGTGGTATAGACGCGCAAGCCACCTCCCAGGATATCTTCTGGCGTATAGCCAAGCCCCAACAGCAGCCGCTCCAGCTCGCCCAAGGCATAGACGGTGAAATGCGGCGCAGTCAACGAGGCGTTGCCGGGCACAAAGGTCAAGCCGGCTTGTAATGTAGCGCGCGCTTGCGACTGCGTGATATAGCCTTCTTCGACCATCTCGCCCAGCACCAGCCGCCAGCGAGCATCGACAGCCGCTTGCACAGTCGGGTCGGGATTTAATGGGTCGAGCCAGGCCGGGGCTTGTGGCAAGCCAGCCAACAGCGCCGCTTCTCCCAGGCTGAGTTGGTCGATATCCTTGCCGAAGAATGTCTGCGCGGCGGTCTGCACGCCATAAGCCAGGTTGCCAAAATAGATCTCGTTGAGATACATCTCCAAGATTTCGTCTTTGCCCTTGGCTTGCGTCAAGACCAAAGCCAACAAGATTTCTTCGAGTTTTCGCGAGACGCTGCGTTGCAAGCGCTTTTCATAATCAAAGAAGATATTGCGCACCAACTGCTGGGTGATTGTGCTGCCGCCGGGCGAGGTATCGCGTCCAGCGCCCAGATAACTCAGCGCGGCGACCAGCGTCGCAGGCACATCAATGCCGATATTGCTATAGAAGCTGTCGTCTTCAATGGCGATGGTGGCGTGTATAAGCGACAGGGGGACATGCTCAATGCCGACATGCACGCGTCGACCCTCTTCAAAGGCTTCGTACAACTCGTCGCCATGGCGGTCGTAGATGAAGGTGCTGGCGAAGCTGCGATAATTGTCCACTTCGGCGATGCGCGCGCTCCAAGCCGCTTCGACCCTGGGCAAGATCAACGAAGCGGCGCCGATAGTCAACAGGCTCAGGCCGCCACAGACGCTGAGCAGCATGCCCATCATCAGCAGCAGACAGCCGCTTGGCACCCCCAAAATGCGCTGTCGGGGTTTGCGTGGGGGCAGCGGCGGCCGCGGCATGTGTGGCGCCTGGGGCAGGGGCGCGGGATTGGCGGCAAAATGCGGTGGGGCTGCCGAGCGCGGCTGTAGTGGCTGCCCGTCTTTTGCCCGCCTGTTTCGCTGTTCTGTCATCGTCTGCCTGTCTCTTCTCGCACATTCATTTTAGCAGAGGCGGCGAGATGCGAACGAAGCGCGGGGCAATCGCATCAAAATGAAAGGGGCTTATAACGCTTTACCACCGAGTACACCGAGGGAAAAGTAAAGGCTTTGCGATGTGTCTACGCGCCCACAATGCCGATGAGTTCAATCAGGGATCTGGTTGCGTTTATCGGCGATATTTCCACACGCCACAAGTGCAAATAGCGCAGGCACTTTGAGCATGTTGTAGAACAAACTCTCGGTGTACTCCTGCAACTCGGCGTACTCGGTGGTGAAAAAGATTTGCTGCGATTGGCCTGGTACGAAGCGCGGTTGGACTATATGACGCTGGCGCGGCTGTGCTAGACTAGACGGGCAGTTTGATGGAGGCGGCGCATGAGCAGCCCATGGCAAGAAGCACAAGAGCCCGTACTCGCGCTGAGCGTGGTCATCCCCATTTTCAACGAAGCGGGCAATATCGAGCGGCTGCACAAAGAACTGACGGCGGCGCTGCGTGGCATCGGGCGCGATTATGAAGTGATCGCCATCAACGATGGCAGCAACGACAAGAGCGCCCAGCTGCTCAATGCTGTGCAAGCCCACGATCAGCGCTGGCACATCATCCACTTTCGACGTAACTTCGGGCAGACAGCGGCCATGGCGGCGGGGTTCGATGCGGCGCGCGGGGAAATTGTGGTTACGATTGATGCCGACTTGCAAAACGACCCGCAAGATATCGCGCGCATCCTGGCAAAGTTCGACGAAGGCTATGATATCGTCAGCGGTTGGCGGCAAAATCGCAAAGAACCATTCCTGCTGCGGCGTCTGCCCTCGGCGCTGGCGAACCGCATTATCTCGCGCAGCACTGGCATCCACCTGCACGATTATGGCTGCACATTAAAAGCCTATCACTTTGATGTGGTCAAGGGCGTCCAGCTGTATGGGGAGCTGCATCGATTCATCCCGGCGCTGGCCAGCCAGATGGGCGTGCGCGTGGCCGAAGTGCCAGTGGCCGACCGGGCGCGGCGCTGGGGCAGCAGCAAGTATGGCTTCGGGCGCACGTTCAAGGTCATCCTCGATTTGATTGTCGTGGTGTTTTTGCTGGGTTATTTCAATCGACCGCTCTATGTATTTGGCGCGGCTGGATTCCTGGTTGGTGGGGTGGGCACGGCTCTGAGCGCGTATTTGACCGTATTCAAGCTGCTGACAGAAAACAAAATCGGCGACCGTCCGCTTTTGCAGCTGGCGGCGCTCTTGATGGTGTTGGGCGTGCAATTCGTAAGCACGGGCATCGTCGCCGACATGATCATGCGCACTTATCACGAATCGCAGCACAAGCCCATCTATTATGTGCGCGAGCGGCGCTGGTCCAAACCCGAGTCGCAAGACCCCAGCCCAGAATCAGCCGAGGCGGGGGCGAATGCTTAGTTGGAAATGGTCGGCGGCGTGAAATCGCGTGGCCCGTCATAATCGCTGAATGCAATATGCCAGCGGGCTGGGTCTTCTGGCGCAGCTGCGAATGTATCCAGCATCAGCAATTCAAGCTGCGCGAAGCGGCCATCGGCATCGATCCAGAAGTCGATCTCGACATCGCCGCCGGGCTCGATGAAGCCAAACAGCAAGCCTGATACCACCTCGCCGGCCGACCTGGCTCGCAGATGCGCCGTGCCAGCAGCGTCCGTTGCAGCCATCTCCAGCCCCTGCAGATTGGCAACGACCCGAGTAAGGCCAGCGTCCCGCGCCAGCAGCCGGTTGACATCAAAGCCTGCAAATGCTGGCAGCGCAAAGTAGGGCGCGCCACTAGGCAAGCTGATCCACTGGCGGTTGCCTAGCGAATACACATCCATGGTCACCGTCAAGAAAAGCTGCAGCGCCGCGCTGATGTGCAGCTCGTTGGGGCTGATGTACTGGGCATCGGCGCTTTGCAAGGTAGCAGGCAGCATGGTTGTGCCATCGATGGTGATCGAAAGCGGATAAGACGCGCCGCTTTGGCGTATAGACAGCCGAAAACTCTGCGCCGATTGCAGCTCGGCGAGCGCGTTCTCCAACACCATCTGGGCAGTGGGCTTCGTCTGCGCGCGCAGGGGCAAGCAGCAAATGAGCGCCAGCAAGAGCAACAGAGTCAGATTAGCCAAGTTGGCATCCTCGTGTGGGCGGCCGGCACGGCGCTAAAATTCGCGTTCAATCATGTAATGCGCCCATTGCGAAAGCAGCTCGCGACCATGACCAGCCGGCAGCGCGTTCAGATGCGCCAGCGCTTCGTCGACATAGCGGCGAGCCAGATCGCGCGCATAGTCGATTGCGCCCAGCTGGCGAAACAGCTTCAAAATGCCGGCGATATCGGCTGAGCTGGCGGCGGGATTGCCCAGGCTGCTCAATATCTGCGCGCGCTGCGCAGCATTGGCCTGTTCCAGCGCCTTCAAGGTAAGCAGCGTCGATTTGCCTTCGCGGATATCCGAGCCAACCGGTTTGCCCAGTTGCCGCGCATCGCCGACGACGCCCAGGATGTCGTCTTGCAGTTGGAATGCCGTGCCGCACAAGCTGCAAAAGCGCGCGATGGCTTGGGCGGCTGGTTGCTCGGGGTCGGCATCGTCCAGCGCGACAGCAGCGCCAGCGCGCCCGGCGAATTCATAGAGAGCGCCCGTTTTTTTCCACAGCATGTCAACAATCAGGGTCTCGTCCAGTTCACGCGGGCTGCCGGCGTATTGGACATCGAGCGTCTCGCCTTCGACCAGCAGCGGCGTGATGCGGCTGGCCAGGTCCTCTCCCAATTGCAAGACAAGCTCGGCGCGGACGCCATGCGCGAGGTGAGCCTCGAACAGCAGCGACCACGACCAGGCTTGCTGCACATCGCCAGCCAGCATGGCGATAGTCGTGCCATAATGCGCAGAGTCGGTCTCGCCCCAGCCATATTCTGCCTGGGCGCGTCTGGCGAAGTCTGCGTGCACGGTGGGCAGGCTGCGGCGGCGGTCATCGCGGTCGATGACATCATCGTGCACCAAGGTCCAGGTGTGAAAAACTTCTATGGCGGCTGCCACTGGCAAGGCGCGGTTTTCGTCGCCACCCAAAGCGCCACAAGTCAGCAGCGCTACAGCCGGTCGCAGCGACTTGCCACCGCCTTTGATATAGCTGTAGACAGCCTCGCGGATGTGGTCGGGGCGAAAGCGATTGACGAAGCGCTCTTGCAGCAAATAGTCCAACAGCAACTGCCTGCGCGCAGAAATGGCGGCAAGCAGTTGGGCATGAGGATTGCGCATGACGACTCCCGCGCCGGTCGTGGCCTTCTTGCAGGTCATTCTACCCGCACAGAGCGGACAGGCACAGCAGCGATTGGCGGCGGGG
>JAJDZQ010000175.1 GCA_022824565.1 Anaerolineae bacterium
CTGTACAGAGGCGGCAGGCGCGCGTCGGGCAGGCCAGGCGAGCGCCCATAGACGCCCGTCGCCAACAGATTCTGCGCATAGTCATCATAGGCGACCGAGCCGTGAATCTCGCCGCCCGGCTCGCTGTAGGCAAACACATCGGGCAGCAGCAGCAGAACCGCCAGCCGCGCCAGCACAGCGATGGCAATCACCACAGCCAGCTTGTGCTGATTCAGCTGCTTCCACATGTTGCTTGCCAACAATTTCTCCCTTTTCCCAATAATAGTTGGGGAAGGGCACAAGCAGTTGCGCGGCTGCCAGCTAGTAGCGTCCGCCTATCGATTCGATATCGTCCATCAGTTGGTTGAACTGGTCGAGGTTGAGCTGCTGCTTGGCATCGGACATGGCGACATCGGGGTTGGGATGCACCTCGACCATCAGCCCGTCGGCGCCGCTGACCCGCGCCACCCGCCCCAGCGGATTTGCGATATCGCGCCGGCCCGCCGAATGCGAAATATCGACAATAATAGGCAAGTGCGTCTCTTGCTTGAGCAGCGGCACGGCGCTGATATCCAGTGTGTTGCGCGTCCACTCGCTGAAAGTGCGGATGCCGCGCTCCATCAGGATGACCTGTTGGTTGCCGCTGGCCATGATGTATTCGGCGGCATAGATGAACTCTTTCAAGGTTGCGCCAAAGCCGCGTTTCAACAGGACGGGTTTGCTCTGCTTGCCCAGCGCCCGCAGCAAAAAGCTGTTTTGCATATTGCGCGCGCCCACCCAAAAGGCGTCCACATATTCGTCCATCATCGGGATAAGTGACATATCCAGCACTTCGCTGATGACGACCAGCCCGTATTTGTTGGCTGCGCGCCGGGCGATCTTCAAGCCTTCTTCGCCCATGCCCTGGAAGTCGTAGGGCGATGTGCGCGGTTTGTAACCCATGCCGCGGATCATTTTGACGCCCCGCTCTGCCAGCGCCGCCGCGACTGTATCCATTTGTGCAGAGCTTTCCACCGCGCAGGGACCGGCGATGACCTCGAAAGTGTCGTTGCCCAGGCGCAGCCCGTTGTCGAACTCAATGATGGTGTGCTGGTCGGGGCGTTTGCGCTGCACGAGGATGGTCTGGCGCGCGTCTTGTTCTTCCAGCGCCAGCGTCGCGCGAAAGATCTCGCTGAAAAGCTTGCTGATAGTTTCGTTGCTGAAGGGACCTTCGTTGGCATATTGCAGAGCAGTTAGCATCTGGGCTTCGCGCTGTGGGTCATAATGGCGTGTGCCCATGCTCTGCAGCACCTGGCCGATCTCCAACGCGATTTCGGCGCGCTTGTTCAACAAAGCCAGGATATCCAGGTTGATCGGGTCAATTTGGTCGCGCAGTTCCTTCAGGCGATTTGCTTCTGACACGGCTATCGTACTCCCACTCAACATTTTCTTGCTCGTACCAGGCATTATACACATGACTCGGGGCGTGCGGGCAGGTGCGATTTTTTGCCGAGAGACACCCCTCCCCCAGCCCCTTCCCAATGAGACAGCGTAGGGGCAAAGCGGTGACTCGCCCATTTAACCCCTCCCCCAGCCCCTCCCCGACGGGTTGGAGAGGGTGGCCAACCCCTCCCCCAGCCCCTCCCCAATGAGACTGCGTAGGGGCGAGGCGGCGACTCGCCCATTTAACCCCTCCCCCAGCCCCTCCCCGACGAGTCAGGGAGGGGAGTCTAGGTATGTGCTTCCCCCTGACTCGTCGGGGGGACCGAGGGGGGTTAAAGCCTCCCCCTGACTCGTCGGGGGGATTGAGGGGGGTGCGGGCGAGTCGCAGCCTCGCGCTTGCCAAGCGGACTGGCTAGAATGGATTCGCTTATGCGCACATTAATCGCCGGGCTGGATTTGGCGCGCGCCTTTTATCACGAAGCGGTGCAGCCTGTCCTCGCCAAACACCATCCGCGCTTGCCGCACAGCGCCGCCTTGCTGGGCAGCGGCTCGGAAGTGCTGGGCTTTGACGATGCCGTTTCGCGCGATCACAACTGGGGACCGCGCTTGCAGCTATTCTTGTCCAAGTCCGACCATGATCGCTTGTCGGCCAGCATTTCGCAGACTTTGCGCCGCCACTTGCCCTATCAGTTTCGCGGATATGCCACCAATTGGAGCGCGCCCAAGCAAGAAAATGACGACCAGGGCACACAGCTGCTCGTGCCGATCGACAACGGCGAGGTGAATCACCGCGCGGAGCTGCTCACCATAGACAGCTTCATGCGCGCGCACCTCGGCTTGGGCAGCGACCACAAGCTGCGCTCGGCCGACTGGCTGAGCATCCCCCAGCAAAAGCTCTTGACTTTCACAAGTGGCGAAGTCTTCCACGATGCGTTGGGGCTGGAATCAATCCGACAGCGATTCGCCTTCTATCCACGCGATGTCTGGCTCTATCTGCTGGCTTGCGGGTGGCAGCGCATTGCTCAAGATGAGCACCTGGCGCCACGAGCCGGATCAATCGGCGACGAGCTGGGCAGTCGCTTGATAGCGGGTCGTCTCGTCCGTTCGATCGTGCTGCTGTGCTTCTTGATGGAGCGGCGTTACGCGCCCTATCCCAAGTGGCTGGGCAGCGCTTTTCAGCAGTTGGCTTGTGCCCGCGAGCTTGCGCCGATTTTGCAGGCTGTGCAGTTGGCAGGCGATTACCGTGAGCGTGAACATCTGCTGTGCGCAGCCTGGAAAACCTTGAACCGCCTGCACCACAAATTGCAATTGACGAAGCCGATCGCGCCAGCTGTGCAGGAGTTTCATGGACGCGGCTTTTTGGTGAGCGATGCCTGGCGATATACCGATGCGCTTTTGCAGCGCATAACCTGCGTTGAGCTGCAGAAAGTCGCTGCGCGCTCGCTGATCGGTGGCATCGATCAGTTCTCCGACAACACAGACATGCGCGAAGCTGTCCACCTGCGCGGGCCGATCGCGGATCTGTATGCAAGCAGGTAGCTGCGTACCCCACCCCCAGCCCCTGCCCAATGAGACAGCGTAGGGGCGAGGCGGTGACTCGCCCATTTAACCCCTCCCCCAGCCCCTCCCCGACGAGTCAGGGAGGGGAGTCAAGGTATTGCGCCTCCCCTGACCTGTCGGGGGGGACCGAGGTAGGTGCGGCTGGCTGCTTCGCGAGCGGCTGCAAATGCTGCAACAGAGCGCCGTACATCATCAACAGTTGTCATCCACGAGCATACGCTGACGCGGATGGCCGGTTCACCACGCCAGTTTGTTCCGCTGCACCAGCATTCGCCGCCTGTCTGCACATTTTCCAACGTGCGCGTGGTCAGCTCGGGCGTTTCGCAAGCGACCAGGGTCTGGTTGAAGACTACATCGTTCAAAATGCGGAAGCCCTGCGCGCTCAACTCGTCAGCAAATTGTCGCGCTCGTCGGCAGAGCTGCGCCACCAGCGCATCCACGCCTGTCCGCCCCAGCGATTTCAGCGCCGCCCACAATTCGATACTGCGCGCCCGCCGCGACATGTCTGGCGTATAGAGCATGCCATCGCGTCCGCCTCCAAAGTGGATATAGGCATCGTTGGCTTGCAGCGCCATGGCCAAAGCCCGGCGGTCTTTGCAGATAATCAAGCCGCAGTCGTAGGGGCTGTTCAAGGTCTTGTGCGCATCGGCCGACCATGAATCGGCCAGATTGACGCCTTCGCTAAGCTGTTGCTTGGCCTCACATGCGCGTGCCCACAAGCCAAATGCGCCATCGACATGCACCCAGGCGCCCGCTCGCCGCGCTGCCTCGCAAAGCGGAGTGAACGGATCGAAGGCGCCGCTGTTGACATTGCCAGCCTGCACAATCAGCAATGTGCGTTCGTCCAGCGGGGGCAGGGCTTGCGCGTCCATGCGCCCTTGCTCGTCGGCGGGGACAAGCTCAATCTGCGTCTCGCCTATGCCCAGCACAGCCAGCGCCTTGCGGATGGTGGCATGCGCGCTGCTGCCCATCACCACGCGCAAGGGAGGCGCGCCAAACAGTCCCTGTTGTTTGACATCCCAGCCGGCACGCGCCAGGAGCGCATTTCTGCCCGCCAACAGACCGCAAAGCGATGCTACCGATGTGCCGCTGACCAAGCCCACGGCGCTTGCTTCTGGCAGGCGCAGCAAATCGACCAGCCAGCGCTCGCAGACGGCTTCCAGCTTGGCGGCGACCGGCGACATCAACTGCAGCGCGGCATTTTGATCCCAGCAATCCGCCAGCAAGCGCCCCGCCAATGCGCCTGGCAAGGCTCCGCCATTCACATAGCCGAAGTAACGGCCGCCCGCGTTGGCTGTCGTGGCCGGCGATCCCAGGCGGTGCAGCTGCCGCAAGACATCGGCTGGCGGAGTCGGCTGGGCGGGCAGCGACTCGTCAAAGCCCTCCAGCGCCGCCAATGCCTGCGCGTCGGGAAACACCGGGCGCTCGTCCAGCTCCCCCAGATACTCGCAGCCATATTCGACCGCTTGCCGCAGCAAGGTCTGTGTGCTGTCGATTGTCACGAGATCGCCTCCTTGGCTACCAGCTGATGCACGCAATCTGAGCAAAACCAAGTAAGTAAGGAAAGAATAAATGAACCACCGAGATCACCAAGTTGCAAGAGTACAGCGAGTGCTCTCTGTGTCCTCTGTGTTCTCTGTGTTCTCTGTGTCAATAAATGCGCAATCCTTTGTTGGTTACACTTGTAATCCCGGGAGTGCTGAATAGGTTGATATGGCGCAATTTCCCCCACCCCAAACCCCTCCCCCAAAATGAGGGAGGGGCTTATATTCTGCGGAATCATTGAGGAAACTCCCCTTCCCTCGTTCTGGGGGCAAGGGGTCGGGGGATGGGGGCTTGTTGAGATATCAATGAATCACCACAGCCGTAATCCCTGCGCAATAAATTTCCAGGACAAGCTGCGTTATACTAGGGTTGACCAATTTTGGCGGAGACCCAGAAAACTCATGAATACACTACGACGACCCACAATTTGGCTGGGCGCGCTGGTGGGCGGTTTGTTGACCAGTGTGCTCACGGCAGCGCTCTACTTGGCAGATCAAGTCGCTGGTTTGCCCTTCATACCGTTTGACCTCTTCGACTTTGTTTCGCGGCTGCTGCCCGGTCCCTTGTTGACCTTTGGCATCGACCGCATGGTGGACATTATCACTGTATTCAACCTGGGCGAGACATCGGCCGCGGCGAAGAATGCCGAGCTGTTGATGGCGCTGGCGGCCTTCATTGCGCTGGGCATTGTGCTTGCCGCGCTGGCATTCGGCATTATGAATCGCCGCGAGACAGCCGCCCGCAGCGTCACGCCGGGCTTTGTGCTGGGTTTGGCATTTGGCGCGATTATGATGCTGCTGTCGGCGCAAGTCAATTTGACCGCCACCGCGCCAGAGCTCGCGCAGGTCGGCTGGGTGATCCTGGCATTCGCTGCCTGGGGCACAGCTGTCAACTGGATTTACAACGACCTGGCGCACAGCGAAGCCAAGACCAAAACCGACGAAACCACTGGCGAAACCATCGTCATCGAGCCGCTCGATCGCCGTCAATTCATGGTGCGCATCGGCGGCGCCAGCGCGGTCTTGACTGTAATCGGCGCGGGATTGGGCGCTTTGGCTGGGGGCCGGGGTGGCGAGGGCCAGGTCGTTTCGACAGCTTCGGTTGTGCCCGAAGGCGAACTGCCCAATATCAATGACGACATGACACCTGCGCCCGGCACGCGTCCCGAATACACGCCGCTGGACGAGCACTACCGCATCGATATCAGCGCGCGTCCACCGGTGCTGGATTCCAACGAGTGGCGGCTGGAGGTCAGCGGCTTGGTCGACAACCCGGTCAATCTGTCGCTGCAGGAATTATATGACAAGTTCGACCGCATCGACCGCTTCATCACGCTTTCGTGCATCAGCAATCGCATCGGCGGCTCGTTGATCAGCACCACCAAGTGGTCGGGCTTCCGCGTGCAGGATTTTCTGGCGCTGGTGCAGCCGCAAGCAGACGCGGTCGCCCTGAAGATCACCGGCGCGGACAATTTCGACGAATATGTCATGCTCGACCTGATCGAGTCGGATGAGCGCATCATGTTCGCCTATGAATGGGATGATCAGCCACTGAAACAGAAGCATGGCTTTCCGCTGCGCATCTATATCCCCGACCGCTATGGCATGAAGCAGCCCAAGTGGATCAAGAGCATCGAGTTTGTTGATGCCTGGGCAGAGGGCTATTGGGTGAGGCGCAGCTGGAGCAAAGACGCCATCGTCAACACGACTTCGGTTGTAGACGCGGTCGCCACCAATGCGATCATCAAGGACGATGAAGGCTATATCGTGCCCATCGGCGGCATTGCCTATGCTGGCGCGAAGCAGGTCTCGCGCGTCGAGGTCAGCGTGAATGGCGGCGAATGGCAGGCGGCGCAGTTGCGGCAGCCGTTGTCCGAGCTGACTTGGGTCATCTGGCGTTACGACTGGCGCTTCCAGGAAGGCGATTACAAGTTCGAGGTGCGCGCCTATGATGGCGCAGACGAACTGCAGAGCCTGGATAGCCGCGGCACCCGTCCCGACGGCGCGACCGGCGTGCACTCCAAGCGAGCTACGATGCCGACAGTGGCGACCCTGGAAAATCCGCCCGAAGATGACGCATCCGAGTAGGGCTGCTGCTTCTGTGCAATCCTCGCATCCTCCCCCGGTCAGATTGGGGGAGGACAGGTTTCCAAGGGAGCGCATGTGAGGATCTACCCCACCCCCCAACCCCCTCCCCGAAGCATCAGGGAGGGGGAGCGCATGCAGAGAAAATGAAATCTGGTGCTCATTTCATGCAGCTTAGCAAGTATTGCACTGGTTTCTCGACGAGTCTCCCTTCTCCATTGATATGGGGAAGGGTCGGGAATGGGGTAGAAAAAACTGTCCTGTCCTCAGCAGTCAGATTAGGGGGAGGTTATTTTGCGCCTCTAAGAATCCTGTGCATCCTGATCGCGGCGCTGCTGCTCTTGGTCGCGCCCGTTCAGGCCATCCGCATCCATGTGCCAGTCACGGTCGAAGCTGTCCCGTTGCATCCGCGCAGTGACTGCAGCGGCGCTTTCATCAGCCATCAGTTGAATCACATCACTACGCCGGTGGAATTGCCAATCGGCTTTTATGATGGCAATGGCGCGGGGCTGGCGGTGAACGATCTGGATCAAGATGGCTGGCTGGATATCGTCTTGGCAGATTTGGGCGGCGACAATGTCATTTTGTGGAATAGCGGCGGTCTGCAATTTCAACGCGAGGCATTGCCATCGCGCGCGCCTGCCCGTGCGGCCGCAATTGTTGATGTCGATGGCGATGGCTGGCTTGATATCGTCTTCACGCAACAAGCCGCTGCGCCCCTCTTCTGGCGCAATCTGGGCGACGGACAATTCGAAACCCAAGTGCTGCGCGGCGTCAGTTACATCGCCTATGCCATGAATTGGCTGGATGCCGACCGCGATGGCGACCTCGACCTCATCACCGGCAGCTATGATGTCGAAAACGAGCTGCTGCTGGGGCAGGCTGCGCCCCTGGCTGGCGTGGTCTATTATGAGAATCTGGGCGAGCGCTTCCGGGCTGTGCGCATCGGCGAGCGCTCCAACACCTTGGCGATTCACACGCGACAAAATAGCGCCGGCGAAAGCGAAATCATCATCGGCAACGACTTCGCCGTGCCCGACCGCCATTATGTCTATCGCGATGGCTGGCAAGAAAGCGCCCCGCCCGCTGTCATGCCACATAGCACCATGAGCTACGATGCCGCCGACCTCGACAATGATGGCGCGCGCGAGCTTTTCGCTGTAGACATGCAGCCCTATGCGTTTGACGAAGCGACCCTCGCGCAATGGCAGCCGATTATGGACATGATGATGGGCATGCCCCACCCAGAAGGCGACCCGCAGATTATGGAAAATGTGCTATATGCCGGTGGTCTGCCCGACAATCTGGCGCGCGACTATGGGCTGGCTGGCACAGGCTGGAGCTGGTCTGCCAAGTTTGGCGACCTCGACAACGATGGCTTCCAGGATCTGTATGTCGTCAATGGCATGATTTCGCTGGAGATGTTTTCTCACCTGCCCGAAAACGAGCTGGTAGAAGAGAACCAGGCCTATCGCAGTTTGTCTGGCGTGGACTTCCAGGCTCAACCAGGCTGGGCGCTCAATGACACAGCCAGCGGACGCGGCATGTCGCTGGCCGACCTGGACAACGACGGCGACCTGGATGTCATCGTCAACAACTTGTTGGCGCCGGCCAAGGTCTTTGAAAATCGCCTCTGTGGCGGCGACAGCCTGGAAGTCGCATTGCGCTGGGCCGGCGCAGCAAACAGCCAGGGCCTAGACGCGACCTTGCGCTTGCAGACAGATCGGGGCACATACCGGCGCGATCTGACGGCGGTCAGCGGCTACCTGTCTGGCGACAGCAGCCGGGCGCACTTCGGGTTTCCGGCCGGCAGCCAGCTCCAGCGACTGACGATCACCTGGCCGGATGGCGCGATATCCCAGGTCGACCATCCGCAGCCCAATACGCTACTCACCCTGCTGCGCGAATAAGCTGCGCGTTTCCAGCGGAATCGCCACTAATTTGTCTGGGGGTGCTGAATAGGTTGATATGGCGCAATTTCCCCCCACCCCAAACCCCTCCCCCAAAATGAGGGAGGGGCTTATATTCCGAAGAATCTTTGGGGAAACTCCCCTTCCCTCGTTCTGGGGGCAAGGGGTCGGGGGATGGGGGCTTATCGAGATATTAATGAATCGCCACTTATTTGTCTTGATCGTTTGCGCTTTGTGTTGCAACTGAGCTACACTGGCGCGAGCAGTCCTTTGTTGTTCATTCCATCTGAAAGCCTCTTTGGTGACTATCAAGCTTGCGCCTGCCAATCCCAGGCAATCAGGAACATTCGCAGAGATAACACGCGCTTTTACAGGCTTGCGCCGCGAAGAGACTCTGGCTGGTTACCTTTTCTTGCTGCCCAATTTTTTGGGCTTTGTCGTCTTTATGCTCTTCCCCATCTGCTTCGCCTTTTACATCATGTTGACCGAGTGGAGCCTGTCCAAGCCGCCCGAGTTCATTGGTTTGGAGAACTTCGAGGTCATGCTAGAAGACCGCCTGTTTTGGAAGTCGCTTTCCAACAGCGTCTATTACACAGTCGTGGCGGTGCCGACTGGCATCTTCATCGCTTTTTGGCTGGCGCTGGCGTTAAACCGCAAGATGCGCGGCATCATCTTCTTCCGCACAATCTACTTCTTGCCACAGGTGACCCTGACTGTGGCGGCTGCGACCATCTGGCGCTGGATGTACCAGCCCAATGTCGGCTTGATCAACTACATCCTGGGCTTGTTTGGCATCGAGGGTCCCAACTGGATTCATCACACCGCCTGGGCGATGCCAGCGGTCATCATCATGAGCAACTGGCAGGGCATCGGCTCGGCCATGTTGATCTTGCTGGCAGGCTTGCAGGGCATCCCGGAAGAGTATTATGAAGCCGCTTCGATTGATGGCGCCAATGGCTGGCAGCGCATGCGTTATGTGACCTTGCCCATGCTTTCGCCGGCGATCTTCTTCGTGGTCGTCACTTCGTTGATTGGCGCGTTCCAGTCTTTTGACCAATTTCTGGTGCTGACCAATGGCGGGCCAGCCGATGCCACCACGCCCTTGACGCTCTACATTTACAACAGCGCGTTCAAGTTTTTGAAGATGGGCTATGGCGCGGCGCTGGCGGCTGTGCTCTTCGTCATCATTCTGATCATCACCATCGTCCAGTGGCAGTTGGCGCGGCGCTGGGTCTTTGGCTTCGAGGACAATTAGCATGAGCGCGCTCCAGCCCACACAAAAACGCAAGACGCGCTTTGGTCAAAAGGAATTGCTGCGCCTGCACGACCTGCTGGTGTATATCGTGTTGTCGGTGGTCGGTATCATCTTCCTGCTGCCTTTCGCCTGGATGGTTTCCAACTCGTTGAAGAGCATCAAAGAAATCTATCGGCTGCCGCCCACATTCATCCCCGACACACTGCAATTCAGCAATTATATTGATGCCTGGACAGCCACGACCTTCGACCGCTTCTTCATCAACAGCGTGATCGTC
This sequence comes from Anaerolineae bacterium, assembly GCA_022824565.1. Classification (GTDB taxonomy): domain Bacteria; phylum Chloroflexota; class Anaerolineae; order Aggregatilineales; family Phototrophicaceae; genus UBA6055. The sequence continues at coordinate 10,033 of JAJDZQ010000175.1, forward strand.
TCGGCTTGCATCGTGCTGGGGCAGCTCTTCACAGCCAGTCTGGCTGGTTATTCTTTCGCGCGCTTGCGCTATCCTGGGCGCGACAAAATCTTTCTGCTTTATATCTCGCTGCTGATGGTGCCCTTCACGGTGCTGATGATCCCGCTATATGTGCAGATGCGTCACTTCGGCTGGGTCAACAGCTTGAATGCTGTGATCATACCGTTCTTGTTTACGCCCTGGGGCACTTTTTTGATGCGCCAGTTCATGGTGACGATCCCGCGCGAGCTGGAAGACGCGGCGCGTATTGATGGCTGTGGCTTCTTCCGCACCTATGCGCTGATCATTTTGCCGCTGACGAAACCGGCGCTGGCCACGCTGGCGCTCTTTACATTCCTCAGCAGTTGGAACAGCTTCCAGTGGCCGCTGATCGTGCTGGGGACGCCGGCGGTGAAGACATTGCCGTTGGGCTTGTACTCGTTCCAGGCGCAATCGTCCATGCGCACGCCCTGGCACTTGATTATGGCGGCGGCGACCTTCGTTGTGTTGCCCATCCTTGTGGCATTTGTCGTCGGACAGAAGTATTATGTTCGCGGCATTGTGACCAGCGGCATCAAAGGAGGTGGCTAGAGCAGAATTCCGCTTGCTGCAATCCATTATCCGACGATTGTTTACGCTATTTATGAGGAGGAGAAACATGTTCCGCAAACTCGCGCTCGTGGCAGCCATCATCGCGCTGCTTTCGCTCAGCTTTGGCGCTGCAGCCGCCCAGGACGATATGGACTGGACTTGTGGCATGGTCGACAGCGACCTGGCCGCCACCTTCAACTTCACCGGCTGGGAAGGACCTGGCGAGGTCGACAAATTCCTGCTGGCCTTCGATGAATTCTTCGGAACCAACTATCCCAATGTATCGCAGGTGCCCAACACCGGCGTGGCCTGGGGCGATTATTGGACGACTCTGCCGGCCCAGCTGGCTGGCGGCGCAGAGATCGACATGGCTTGGATGCACGACAGCCGCAACGATACCTTCGGCGAAAATGGCTGGTTGTTGCCGCTGGATAGCTATATGGAAGCCTGCCCTATCCCCGGTTGGCCCGATCATTTCGTCGGCACGCAGATTGACGCCTTCAACTACCAGGGCACGCAGTACGCCATCCCCTATGACTGGGCGCCCGGCGGCTTTTATGTAAATGTCGATATCCTGGAAGCGGCTGGCTTGGAAATCCCCACCGAAGACAGCACCTGGGACGACATTCTGGAAATCGCCCTGGCAGTCACCGAAGACACCGATGGCGATGGCAGCACCGATATCTGGGGCTTGGGCAACCTGGCCAGCCCGGGCTCTGGCGGCGGCGGCCATTACTGGATCGTCAAGAGCTTCGGCGGCGATTACTGGAACGAAGAGATCACCGAATCGCGGCTGAATGACGAAGGCACGATCGCGGCGCTACAGTTTATCGCCGATTTGATCTGGGAGCACGGCGTGCATCCGACGGCTGACGCGGTTGCGGCGACCGGCTTCGGCAGTGAGCTGCTCTTTGCCAATGGCAATGTCGCCTTGCACTATGCGCTCAACGATGCCGCTTCGCGCATGGATGAGTTGATCGCCGGCGAATTCAACTGGACTCTGGCGCCGACGCCGACAGGTCCCGCCGGTCGTTATCAGTTTGTCGGCGGCTCAGCCTTCGCCATCCCCAGCAGCAGCACGCAGCCCGACCTGGCCTATGAGCTGATTCGCTATGCCTTGGCCAACCCCGCGCATCTTTGCCGCACGGCTACGATGGGCGCGGCGCTGGTCAGCCAGGCAGATTTCCACAATTGCGCTGTGCCAGAAGGCGCTGCGTATGCCGATGACTACAACCACGCCTTCTCGGTGATGGGCGCGCGCGATGGCATCCACCCGACTTACCATTCGAAGTACCTGGAATGGGAGACTTCGGTTTATGTCAGCAACTTCGACTTGTTGTGGACGGGCGAAGAACGCGATGCATCTGTTGTAGCGCAGGCCGCGCACGAGCAAACCAATATGCTGTTGGGTGGCTAGGAACGGCTTAACGCCTCCCCCCAATAAAACCGCAACACCAGGCAGGCAGATTTCGATACGAGGTCTGCCTGTTTTTTTGTCCTTTCGGCGCTTGCGGGAAGGCGCACCCCCCTCGGTCCCCCCGACAGGTCAGGGGGAGGCGCAATACCTTGACTCCCCTCCCTGACTCGTGGGGGTGGGGCTGGGGTTGGGGTGGGCTCCCGCCCCTGACTGTTGGGGGGGGGGTGGGGGTTGGGGTCGGCTCCCCTCCCTCACACGTGGGGGAGGGGCTGGGGGAGGGGTTGACTCCCCTCCCTGACTCGTCGGGGAGGGGCCGGGGGTGGGGTTGAATGGGAGGGGCTGGGGGTTAGGGGAATTCGCCGCCGATGAGATAGCCCAGTTCGTCAATGCTTGTCGCGGCGACATTGGCGACTTCGTGCATGCGCCCGGCAAAAAATACCAGGATGCGGTCGCTGTAGGTGACCAACTCTTCCAACTCGTCGGAACTAAACAGGATGGCCGCGCCGCGCCGTCCGCGCTCCAGCAGTTGCGTCCAGATCCAGCGCGCCGAATCGACATCCAGCCCACGCGTCGGCTGCTCGAGGATCAGCAATTTGGGCGTATCGGGCAGCAGTCCGACCAGAACCCGCTGTTGATTGCCGCCAGACAGCTGTTCGATGTGATCGTCAACGTTGCCCTTGACGCGATACTGCTCAATGCGCGCGGCGGTCTGCTTGCGCATGGCTTTCCAGTCGATTTGCAGGTTGTCATCGGCGACCAGCGCAGTGTGCTCGGTCAATGTCAAGCCAGCGATCAAGCCTTCTTCCAGCCGCCCGGCCGCGCCAAACACCAGCCCGCGCCGAAACAGCTGTCGATAACTCACGCCCAGGATCTCGCGCCCGGCAAATTCCAGCGACCCACCGGCGACCCGCCCCAGACGAGCGCAGGCGCGCATGAACAGCTCTTGTCCGCTGCCGCCCAGCCCAGCCAGCCCGATTACCTCGCCAGCGCGCACGGTCAGTGTGATTGGCTGCATGTCCAGCCGCATGTCCTGCGCCACCAGCTCGCGCGTCACCAGCACCGGCGCGTCCAATTCATAATGCGGGCGACTCTGCGCATCCAGCGCTTCGCCAAACATCATGGTCACCAGTTGCCGCTTTGTTTTGGCGATGAGTGCGCTGTTCAGGTCTTGGCTGGCCGGCATATCCAGCCTGCCGACCATGCAGCCCGCCCGCAACACCACCACCTCGTCGCATAAATCGATGACATCTTCCAGCTTGTGCGAAACCAACAGCACGATCATGCCGTCTTCATGCGATAGTTGACGCAAGGCGTTGAAGAGCACTTCTTTTTGTTCGGCGGAAATGCCGGTGGTCGGTTCGTCTAGAATCAACGTGCGCACGCCCAAAGCCAGCAGACGCACGATCTCCAGCTGCTGCCGCTGGGCGATGAGCAGGTTGTCGATTGGCTGGTGCTGGTCGAGCGCAAAGCCAAAGCGCCCACTCAGCTCGCCCAGCCGCGCCTCGGCTTGCGCGCGCTGCAGGTTGATGCCAACGCCACTGCCATAGATGAAATTCTCCAGCACAGTAAATGCGCCAACATCCAGCGGGTCTTGCTGCAGCATGCCGATGCCGTTGGCGATAGCGGCGATGGGACCGGAGTAGTCGATTGCGCGCCCGTCGATCAAAATCGCGCCCGAGTCGGCTGGCTGGAAGCCACTGAGGATCTTCATCAGGGTGGACTTTCCCGCGCCATTTTCACCGAGGATGCCGACGATGCGCCCCTGCACGAAGCGCAGATTGATATCGTTGTTGGCGTGCACAGCGCCGAAGCGCTTGTCAATATGGCGGAGTTCGATGTTCATGCTGGCAATCCCCATGCTTCTTCAGATTGCCAAGTCTAGCGTATCCGGGCAGGTCGTCCAATTGCCGCGAGCTGCCTCAAGGCGCGGGCACCACTTCCAGGGCGATGATGGCCGGGTTGCTCTTCACGCCATCGGGACGATATGCCACCGCCGCAAACTTGTGCCAGCCGTTGCCTTTGGCAAACCAGTTCATGGTTACGCGGAATTCGTTCAGCGCGCCCGCCTCGCTTTCGATGGTCTGCGCCAGCTCGCCATCCACATGCAGCTCGATGCGAGCGATGCCCTGCACAGAGTCGCGCGCCAGGATATCAATGTCAAATACAAGCCCTTCTATCACTTGCTGATTGTGCGTGGGGAAGAGAATCTGCGCCTGGGGCAGCGCCGGGGTCGGGCTGGGCAGGGGTGTGGGCGTGGGCGTGGCGAGGTTGCAGGCACCCAGCCACAGCGCGCACAGGAGCAGCAGTCGGGTTGGCAGCGCGGCAACTGTATCCCCCCTCAGTCCCCCCGACGAATTATGGGGAAGCAAGGCTCGCGCGGATTCTTTCAACAGATTGGAGGATGTCTCTCTTAACTCCCCCCTCCGGTTCGGCGGGGAAGCGCCGGGGATGGCGGGGGATGCTTTTATAGAATAGAGAAATAACAGCATGTACACGGAATTCGCCACTCCCTAGCGAATCTGGGAAGTCCGGTCATCAATCTGGAATATGCTGGATTATGCGAGCGCAGGCGCGGGAATTCAAGCGGGCTGTCTGGGCGGGCCGGGCAATCGCGGATTCCCTTGTGAATCGGCTTGCCGCTTTTTCACTCTGCAATAAAATGCGCGGGAGTCAACCTGTGCCGTTGGCGATTGTGTAGATAAGGACGGCTAGTCTATGTGTCATGTACGCGCTTATTTTGCTCGTTTCTTGTCCTTGCTGCTTCTGATTGTGGGCTTGTCTGGCGCGCCTGTGCTTGCGGCTGACATATCGGTGGACGAAGACTGCACAATTGTTGCCGCCATCGGCTCTGCCAACCTTGACATTGCGCAAGGCAAATGCGCAGCCGGCAGCGGTGCCGATACCATCACCTTGACCAGCGATATCACCTTGACTGGCGAGGCGTTGCCCACCATCACCGCCGATCTGACCATTGATGGTGCCGGCAACACGATTTCGGCTAACAAAAAGAGCGCAATCTTTCGGATTGAAAATGCCAATGTCACCATCCGCAATCTGACAATCAGCAACGGCTTGACTGGCACGCGCGGCGGGGCTATCCACATTGATGTCGGCAGCCTCACCATTTCGGACAGCAGCATAGAAGACAACCAGGCGCTGGATTCGGGCGGCGGCATCTATGCCAACGATGCCAGAGTCACGCTCACCAGCACTGTCGTGAAGAATAATACGGCTGGTCGCGGCGGCGGCGCTGGCATCTACATTGCCGGCACGACAGGCAACACGCACAAGCTGGCGATTGCTCAGAGCGTTTTCACCGGCAACGCGGCATCTCAGGATGGCGGCGCGATCCATGCGGCTGGCGGCACGGTAGAAATCAAAAAGAGCGGCTTCCAGAGCAACAGCGCAGATGAAGGCGGTGTGATTGAGATCTGGAATGGGGATCTCGTGATGCACAACACGACGCTCAACAGCAACAGCGCGCGCGAGGGTGGCGCCATCAACGCCGGGGCAGATTTGGTCTCAACGGGTTCGGTGGTGCTGGTGCACAATACCTTCACGAGCAACACATCAACAGAGCGCGGCGGTTCGATCGCCATGACCGGCATCAATGCCACCTTGCGAATCGGCAACACCTGGATATCCGGCATTCTGGCTGGCGGCATCCTGCATTGCGATCCTGGCATCAGCCCCTACAGCATCCTGGACAATTCTGCCAATTATATTCAGGACAACTCCTGCCCAGACGCCAACACCCAAGCCCAAGCTCAAGCGCAAGCGAGCGCAGAAGATGCAGAGCCGTTTGTGGTGTATGTGATTGATGACGACCCCGATCTGGCTGTCCAGTCCGTCGATGAGGAATTTGCCGCGCTGAAACTGAGCTCGCTGCAAGAAATTGAAGGCGTCATTTATCACGAGTTGCTGGAAGGCAACCCGGCGATTGATTCCGCCGATAATAACCTTTGCAGCCAGTTGGACGACCCGGAAGATGATGTGGTCGATACGCGGCGCCCCCAAGGCTCGGCTTGCGACATTGGCGCCTGGGAATTCCCGGTTGATGGACCCAGCCCGCCACTCAATCCGCCCGACCCTGATCCAGACGATGACGATTCGCCCGATCCACCCGATCCACCTGTTCCGCCACCAAGCACGGTGACGCCTACAGCGACCAGCCCGCAGCCGCCTGAACAGCCAACTCCGACAGTGACGCCGACAGTGACGCCGCCACTGCCCGTCTGCGAGCATGTTGTAGCAGCTGGCGAAAACCTCACCCGCATCGCGCTGCAATACAACACATCGGTCGAGACCTTGCGCGAGCTCAATCAACTCTCCGACGATATTTTGAGCATCGGACAGACGATTGATTTGCCCGATTGTCAACCGCAACAGCCCGAAGATCCATACATGTGCCCCGATGTGCCGGCCGGCTATCTGGTGTTGACCGTCAGCAAGGGCGTGCGCTGCCAGCCGGTGGTCATCGCCGATATCGACAAGCACCCGCTGATGAATGCCGGTGTGGAGCAGGCGCTGAATATCTGGGGCGAAGTCTCGGCGGGGGTCGAGTTCTGCTTCAGTGGCACCGGCACGGTGGTCTATGAAGACGCCGGCAGTTCGCCAGCGCAGGTGACGCGACTTTCGACCTATGAAAAAGATGGCCTGCACTGCGCGCAAGTGCCGGGCGCGGGCAAGGTTGTGCATGTGGCAGCGCTGACCGATGCGGAATCAATCCCGCTGACAGAATGTCAAGTCACCACCAGCAATGTCGCCCAGTTGCAGGATGCGCCAGCCGGCAGCAATGTACTGGCGCTTGTGCCCTTCAATATCGCGATGTCGGCAGAGGCGCGCACGGCCAATTGGTTCCTGGTCAACTATCTCGGCCAAAGTGGCTGGATCAGCCTCGACCTGGTGCAGACCGAAGGCGCTTGCGAATAATCGAACATCCCCTGTAGGTCCCCCTCCGCTTGTTGCGCGAGGGGGCATCGCTTTTTGCCGAGCGCACTGGTTGCCAGACCTTGAAAATGAAGATCGGGCCGGGTGGTCCTGCCGACTTGCAACATATTCCAACGCTGAGAGCGACATTCGCGGATTCCCTTGTGAATCGGCTTGCCGCTTTTTCACTCTGCAATAGAATGCGCGAGAGTCAACCTGTGCCGCTGGCGACTGCGCTGGCGATTGTATAGATAAGGACGGCTATTCCATGAGTCATTTACGCGCCGCATTTGCTCGAATCATACTCTGGCTGCCCTTGATTGTGGGCTTGTCTGGCGCGCCCGTTCTCGCGGCTAGCATATCTGTGGATGAAGACTGTTCGCTCAGCGCTGCCATCGTGTCTGCCAACCTCGATCTGGTGCAAGGCAGATGCACAGCCGGCAGTGGCGATGATACCATCACGCTGACCAGCGATGTAACTTTGGGCGGCTCGGCGCTGCCCACCATCACCGCCGATCTCACCATTGATGGCGGCGACAACACGCTTTCCGCTAATGATTTGAGCGCTATCTTTACTATTGATAACGCCAATGTCATCATTCGCAACCTGACAATCAGCAACGGCTTGACTGGCACACGCGGCGGAGCCTTTTATATTGACGGCGGCAGCCTCACACTCACGAACAGCAGCATAGAAAACAACCAGGCGCTGGATTCGGGCGGCGGCATCTATGCCAACAATGCCAGGGTTACGCTCAACAGCACCGTCGTGAGGAACAACATTGCCGGTCGCGGCGGCGGCGCTGGCATCTACATTGCCGGCACTTCCGACAACACGCACACGCTGACGATTTCTCAGAGCATGTTCGCCAGCAACGCGGCATCTCAGGATGGCGGCGCAATCCATGCGGCTGGCGGCACAGTCGAAATCAAGAAGAGCGGCTTCCAGAGCAACAGCGCAGATGAAGGCGGCGTGATTGAGATCTGGAATGGGGATCTCGTGATGCACAACACGACGCTCAACAGCAACAGCGCGCGCGAGGGTGGCGCCATCAACGCCGGGGCAGATTTGGTCTCAACGGGTTCGGTGGTGCTGGTGCACAATACCTTCACCAGCAACACGTCAACAGAGCGCGGCGGCTCGATCGCCATGACCGGCATCAATGCCACCTTGCGCATCGGCAACACCTGGATATCTGGGGCGCTGGCTGGCGGCATTTTGCATTGCGATCCTGGCATCAGCCCCTACAGCATCCTGGATAATTCTGCCAATTACATTCAGGACAACTCCTGCCCAGATGCCAATACCCAGGCACAAGCCCAAGCGGCTGAGGACGATGCTGAATTGAGCTTCCAGTCTGCTGAAGAAGAACTGGCGGCGCTGAAACTGAGCACGTTGCGAGAAATTGAAGGCGTCATTTATCACGAGTTGCTGGAGGAAAACCCGGCGATTGATGCTGCCGATAACGACCTTTGCAACCAATTGGATGATCCAGACGATGATGTGGTCGATACGCGACGCCCCCAAGGCGACGCTTGTGACATTGGCGCCTGGGAATTCCCGGTTCCCGAACCGACCGAACCACCTGATCCGCCCGATCCGCCACCAGCCCCGACATCACCACCAGCGACCAACCCGCCGCCGCCGCCTCCGACAGTGACGCCGACAGTGACGCCGACGCCGCTGCCCATCTGCGAGCATGTTGTAGCGGCTGGCGAAAACCTCTACCGCATCGCGCTGCAATACAACACCACGGTCGAGGCGCTGCACGAGCTCAATCAACTGTCCGACGATATTCTGAGCGTCGGTCAAACAATCGAGGTGCCCAACTGTTATCCGCAGTCCCCAGAAGAGCCTTATATTTGCCCCGATGTGCCAGCCGGTTATCTGGTGCTGACCGTCAGCAGTGATGTGCGCTGTCAGCCGGTGGTCATCGCCGATATCGACAAGCACCCGCTGATGAATGCCGGCGTAGAGCAGGCGCTGAATGTCTGGGGCAATGTCGCGGCGGGGGTCGAGTTCTGCTTCAACGGCATCGGCACGGTGGTCTTTGAAGACGCTAGCAGTTTCCCGGCGCTGGTAGCGCGGCTTTCGGTCTATGCAAAAGGCGGCATGTACTGTGCGCAAGTGCCGGGCGCGGGCAAGGTTGTGCATGTGGCGCCGCTGACCGATGCAGAGTCGATCCCGTTGCAGGAATGTCAGGTTACCACCAGCAATGTCGCCCAGCTGCGGGACGCGCCAGCCGGCAGCACCATCCTGGCGCTTGTGCCCTACGATATCGCGATGTCGGTGGAAGGACGCACGGCCAATTGGTTCCTGGTCGACTATCTCGGTCAAAGCGGCTGGATCAGCATCGACCTGCTACAGACCGAAGGCGATTGCGAATAACCGGACTTCAACAGGCAAGTTTGCTCCCCCTCCGCTTGCTGTGCGAAGGGGAGCATCGCTTTGTGCTTGGTCTTTCATCCGTATGACTCTGTGGGCAAGGGAAGAAGGCCGCGGGCACGCCAACCGCGCATCCAGCAAAATTCAACATGCCCGCTATGTGCCACAGTCGCCTGCCACAGTTACAATGGCTAGCTGCGGTATATCTCAACAGGGTGCCAGACGATGAAGATTGAGCGGGTAGAGACATTTGTTGCCAAGGCAGCGCTGGAAACGCCATTTTACTTTTCGCAGAGCGCCTTTACAGAGCGCGTTGTCTGCCTGGTCAAAATAACCGACAAAGATGGCGCGTATGGCTGGGGCGAGGTCTACGGTCCGCCGGCTGTTGCGCGCGCGGCCATAGACTGGCTGGCGCCTTTGATCATCGGCGGCGACCCGCTGCAAATCGAAACCATCTGGAGCGAACTGCGCAAGAAGATCGGCGTGTTTGGGCGGAGTGGCGTGCTGGTTTCGGCTATCAGCGCTATCGATATTGCCTTGTGGGATCTGCGCGGCAAGCTGCTGGGCCAGCCGGTCTCGGCGTTGCTCGGCGGTCGCCGGCGCGACCAGGTCAAAGTTTATGCCACCGGGCTCTACTTCACACAAACCGCCGACCTGCCCGGCGCGTTGGCAGACGAAGCGCGCAGCTATGTGGCGCAAGGCTTTTCTGCCATGAAAATGAAGATCGGGCTGGGTATTGCAAGCGACTTGCAGAATGTTCGGGCGGTGCGGGCGGCTATCGGCGATGATATCGACCTGATGGTCGATGCCAATTGCGCCTATTCGCTGGCAGAAGCTGCGCGCCTGGCACAATTGCTCGAGCCGTACCAAATCGGCTGGTTCGAAGAGCCACTTTCGCCCGAAGATTACGAGGGCTACCGCGAGCTGCGGCAGCGCACGACCATCCCTATCGCGGGTGGCGAAAACGAATTTCTGCTGGCGGGTTTCCGGCGCTTGCTGGCGAGTCGCTGTGTGGATATCGCCCAGCCGGATATCTGTGGCGCTGGCGGACTGACCGAATGCAAGCGCATCGCTACACTGGCATCGGCATTCCAGATCAACTTCACGCCGCACAGCTGGGGCACAGGCGTGGCTTTCGCGGCGGGCTTGCACCTGGTCAGCACACTGGATGTCGTGCCCGGTCGCATGCGCCTGCCCGAGCCGCTGCTGGAATTCGACCGCTCGGAAAATCCCCTGCGCGACAAGCTCACCAGGCCGCGCTTCGCTGCCGTGGACGGCTATGTGCCTGTGCCCACTGCGCCGGGCTTGGGCATCGATGTGGATATGGATTATCTTTTGGCGCATCAGCTATGAATGCCGTTCCGCTGGCCGCTATTCAACAAGCCGCCGAGCGCATCGCCGACTCCACCATCCGCACACCGTTGCTGCGCTTGCAGGTTGACGATGCGCCCTGCCAGATCTACCTCAAGCTGGAAAACTTGCAGCCTATCGGCAGCTTCAAATTGCGTGGCGCTGGCAATGCCATCCAACTAGCCGACCCCAATGAACTGGCGGGGGGCGTCTGGACAGCCAGCGCGGGCAATATGGCGCAGGGAGTCGCTTGGCACGCGCGCCGTTTGGGCATCGCATGTCATGTGGTGGTGCCCGACCACGCTCCACAGACCAAGCTGAATGCTATCGAGCGGCTGGGCGGCCAAGTCATCCCCGTGCCTTTCGCAACCTGGTGGAACACGATGGTCAACGGCGAATTCGCGGGCATGGACGGGCTATTCATCCATCCTGTCAGCGCCCCGGCCGTCATCGCGGGCAATGGCACGATCGGCCTGGAGATTCTGCGCGACCTGCCGGATGTGGCTGCCATTGTGATCCCTTATGGCGGGGGCGGGCTTAGCGCCGGCATCGCTTCTGCCATACGCGCTATCAAGCCCGATACACGTCTTTACGCTGCCGAAGTCGAATCTGCGGCGCCACTTGCGGCCTCCCTGGGCGCGGGCGAACCGGTCACAATCGCCTACACGCCCAGCTTCGTCGATGGCATCGGCGGCTCGGCTGTGTTGCCAGAAATGTGGGCTTTGGTGCGCAACTTGCTGGACGGATCGCTGGTGGTTTCGCTGGATGCAACGCGCGCGGCGATTCGCATGCTGGCGCGGCGGGCGCGGGTCATTGCGGAAGGGGCGGGCGCGGCCAGTGTGGCGGCGGCGCTTGCGGGGGGCGCGGGCGGCGGCAAAGTGGTCTGCGTGGTCAGCGGCGGCAATATCGACCTGGAGACCTTGGCCGCAATCTTGCAGCCAGCCTGAGCCTATTCTGGCACGACAGCCAGCAGAGGCAGTTCCACATCTTCGCGGCGGCGCACGACAGCGCTTTCCAGGTATTCCAGCACGAAGACGGCTATTCCGCCGACGAATGCGCCGGCGATCAAGCCAACCAAGGTGTTGATGGTCACATTCGGTCTGGCGCGCACGGTGACTGGATTGTCTTGCAGACTGGCTTCGATGCGGTCTTCGCGCCGCGCCTGCTGGTTGTGGTCGTTGCGATATTGCACCAGCATCTGCCCATATTCGGCGGCTACACGCTGGGCTTGGTTGACATCCTGATGCTCGACATCAATCTGAATGAGCAGTCGGTCGATATCCGGCGCGATGCGCACATCAGAGCGCAGTTGCAGCGGCGTCATATCCATCTGCAGCCGGTCGATGGCTTCTGCGGCGCGCAAGGAGCTATCCAGCCAGGCGACATGGTTGTTGAGAGTCTGCTTGATGGCTTGCGTCAAACCAAAGTCGCTGCGACTGGGCACGATGAGCACCTTCTGGGTCGAGCGATAGACGGGCTCGAGCGTACGGCTGAAGAAAAATGCCGCGCCCGCAGCAATGACAGCGAGCAGCAACATGATCCAGCCGCGGCGGATGAGAATGCCAGCATAGTCGATGAGGTTCATGGCAACGATTTTACCATACATATCCCCTTAATTCTCACCTGGTCGCCTACGAATTCCGCGTAGGGGCCAGGCGCTGACCCGCCAGTTACGCCTGCGGGCTGCCAGTTGAACTTCGCATTTCACCCCTCCATATCAATCACGATTTTGACTGCGCCTTCGTCTTGCAGGCGATGCAGGGCATAGGCCTCGAATACATCGTCAAAGCGAAATGTATGGGTGATCATCGCCCCCGCATCGACCTCGCCACGGCTGATCCAATCCAGCGCCCGCCGCGTGCAGGCATGTCCAGGATCTTCGGCCGCCCCCACCATGCCGCGCGTCTCTAGCTTCTTCCAAAACATCTCGAAGAAAGGGAAGTCCATCGATGCGAATCGCGGCACGCCAAACCACAAAATGAAGCCGCTGCGCCGCGTGATCTGCACAGCCAGGCGTATCGATTCTTCCTCGCCAGCCGCTTCGATGACCACATCGGGCAGCGCCCCGCCACAGAGCTCGCGCAGAGCCGCCAAGGGCGATTCGTCCGCATTGCAAAGGGTGTACGTCGCGCCGAAGTGTCGGCTGTAGGCAAGCCGATACATCTTTGTATCCAAGGCGATGATCTTGTCTGCGCCCAGCCGCCGCAGCGCTTCGTTGAACCACAAGCCCGCCGACCCCTGCCCGATGACCACCACCGACTTGCCGCGCAGATCTGGCAGCGCCTGGCAGGCATAGAGCACCGTGCCCAGTTGCTGCGCCTGCACGGCATGTTCCAGTTGAACATCGGCAACCAGCGGCAACAGAAAATCGACCGGCGCGCGGTAATACTCGCACATGGCGCGATGATCGGGCGCCAGGCAAAGCACGCGATCGCCCGGCTGCACAGCGCTGTCGCGGGAATCAATCGCCTCGACGACTCCGACCATTTCGTGTCCGGTTTCCCCCGCCGCGGTGGGATAGCTGCTTTCGGGCAGATGATGCAAGTGGCGGATGTCGCTGCCACACAACGAGGTGCGCAAGGTGCGAACGATGGCGGTCTCGGGCTGGAGGACGGGCTTTTGCGCATCGACAAACACGGGTTTGCCTCGCGCGATGATCTGCACGGCTTTCATTCGTTTAGACTCCGGCTGCTGGCGCAATGGCGGCGAGTATAACGCAGACGCCGCTACAACCCCTCCCCGAACCCACCCCCCGCCCCACCCCCACCAGGCCGGGAGGGGAGTCAACCCCACCCCCAGCCCCTCCCCGTCAGGACGGAGAGGGTAGCCAATGCCTTATGCTCCTCCCGACCCAACAGGCGGATTGATGGGGTGTGAAAAGCCCCTCCCTCATTTTGGGGTGGGGGTCAGCCTCCCCCTGACTTGTCGGGGGGACCGAGGGGGGTTACAACCCCTCCCCCAGCCCCTCCCCGTCAGGACGGAGAGGGTAGCCAATACCTTATGCTCCTCCCGACCCGACAGGTGGATTGATGGGGTGTGAAATGCCCCTCCCTCAGGTTGGGGGAGGGGTTTGGGGTGGGGGTCAGCCTCCCCCTGACTCGTCGGGGGGATTGAGGGGAGTCAATCCCGAACCAGCGTTTTGGCTTCGGCGAAGAGCTTCTTCAAGCCATCCAGCAGCTTTTTGGCATCGCCGCCACCCATCAGGTATTCGCGGATAGGCGCGCCGGCATAATCCTG
>JAJDZQ010000124.1 GCA_022824565.1 Anaerolineae bacterium
AGCACACCCAGCGCCACGAAAGCCAGACCCACCAGCGCGAAGATAGTGGCAGACTGGCGGGTTTTGGCATCCCAGGCGGCTGTGCGTTGGGGATTGTCTGCTCGCCAGCGCGGCTCCAGCGAATACAGCCGCCAGACAAGATCTCGCCGCCACCAGCACAAGCCGCTTAATACCCAAAATGCGCAGCCACCCAATATCAGCATCCAGTCGCCCATGGGATTGATTCCGTTATCGTTTGCAAAAAACGTTCAATTCACAAATCACGCCATTCACCTCTCCCCGACCCGACGGGGGTCTAATCGGGCGAGTCACCGCCTCGCGCCTACGCCGCATGCCGATGGGGCGTCTACGCATTTGGCTGCAAGATGATCTTCGCGTCCTGGCGACTTTCCAGCCTCTTAAATGCGGCGATCGCGTCATCCAGCGGCATGCGCGCGCTGACCATCTGGCGCATGTCGATGCGGCCGGCCGCCATCATGCGGATGACCTGCTGGAAAGGACCACCCGCGTGCCCAAGCGAGCCCGCGTATTGCACGCCCATGCGTTTGTAGGCGACGATTGGCACGGTCGGGTTGTCGCCACCCATGCCGATATCGATGATGCTGGCATTTACCGCCAGGCAGCGATCGAGCGGCTCGATCGTCTTGTCGGCGAATCCCGCGCATTCCACAACATAGTCCACGCCGCGCCCCAGGGTGTGTTGCATGATGGCGGCGTCCAGGTCGCTGCCGATGGGATCGAGAGCGGCCGACGCGCCCATTTTCATGGCGATATCGCGCCGACTAGCTGATGGATCGAAGACGATGACGCGCCCGGCACCGGCTGCGATGACCAGCGCTTCTGCGGCCAGCCCGATGGGACCAGCGCCGAAAATGACGACATTGTTGCCGGGCAGCCAATTGTGCAGGCGGTTGAACAATCCTTGATACGACACGCCGGTCGGCTCGACCATTGCGCCCATGACCAGCGCTTCTGCTTCGCCATAGGCTTCGGCGATTTCGTCCAGCTTCCAGCAATATTTTGCGCGCACGGGCAAATACTGCGCCATCGCGCCATGGATGGTGAAGCCGATTTCTTCGATATCCAGGCAATGATTGACGAAACCGCGCCGACACGCCGTGCATTGGCCGCACCACTGGATCTCTTCGACAGCCACCAGGTCGCCAACGCGCAGGTCGCGCACAGCCTTGCCGACCTCGATGATGCGCCCGGCGAATTCGTGCCCCAGTATATTGGGCGTGCAGACCAAGCCCGGGTAGACCATATAGCCATCGGCGCTGGCTTCGTACATGTGCATATCGCTGCCACAGATGCCCACAGCCGCGATCTCCAGCATGACCTGGTCGGGCAGCAGGCTGGGGTCGGGCACGTCGTCAAGCGAGAGGCGCGGGTCTTTCCAGACCATGTTGGCGTTGCGCGGGCGGCGCAAGTCCCTTTCGTTTTCGGTGAGGTCGTAACCGGGTTTTGGCACCCAATCGGCGGAGAGTGTCAAAGCTTTCATTTTATGACTCCGATACTTGGTCAAGTCGAATTATAGTCTAAACAGCGAAGCAAAGGGTACACAGAGGGCATTATGCTGGGTGGCATCATTCCGATTCTATTTACGCCATTTTGTGCGCAGGGCCAGATTGACGCCGAGGGCTTGCGGCGCATCGTGCGGTTCGAGCTGGATGGCGGCGTGCACGGCATCGGCATCAATGGATTCGCCAGCGAAGCCTACAAACTTAGCGATGCCGAGCGCCTGCAAACGGTGGCAATTGTCGCTGCGGAGCTGGCAGATGCTGTGCCGCTGATCATCGGCATCGCGCCCAACAGCCGGTCCACAGCCATCGAGCAGGCGCGGCAATATGCCCCATATCGTCCCGCCGCGTTGATGGCGCTGCCACCCGCCACCATGGACAATGGCGAGCGCGCGCTGGTCGAGCATTATGTCGCGCTGGGGCAGGCATCCAAAGTGCCTATTATGCTGCAGCAAGCGCCGCACATCCCGCAGTATCGGCACACAGAATTATCGGCGGAAAGCCTGGCAGAGATCGCCAGACGCGCGCCGACTGTGCGTTACTTCAAGCTGGAAGGACCGGGCAGCGCGGCAAAAATGAGCGAACTTGCGCCGATGCTGCCGGCCGCTGCGCGCATGTTTGGCGGCGGTGGTGGCATCACGGTGCTCAGCGAGCTGGAAAATGGCGCGGCAGGCTTGATCCCGGGTGTTGGCTTCAACCAGATCTTCCTGGCGGCATGGGCGAAATGGTGTGCGGGCGACAGCGCCGGCGCGGCCGCTATCATCGCGGGCGGGCAGGCATTGGTGCGGGCGGTATCGGGGAGTGGGCACGAGATGTCGCTGCATTTGCGCAAACAACTGATGCTGCGCCAGGGAGCGATTGCCTGCGCGCATGTTCGCCAGCCGACCGTGCCATTTGATGCCGATGACCTGCCAGGATTCTTCGAGATTGTCGATGCGCTCGACTTGCGCGTCGCCAGATGACCCCCTCGGTCTCCCCGACGGGTTCACCTCCCTCAGTCCCCCCGACAGGTCAGGGAGAGGCATGACCCCCCACCCCAAACCCCTCCCCCAAAATGAGGGAGGGGCTTCTCTGTAGTGGTTCCCCCGACAGCCGCGCGTAGGGGCGAGGCGGCGACTCGCCCGCTTTGGCTACCCTCTCCGTCCTGACGGGAGGGGCTGGGGGAGGGGTTTGCTATCCTCTCTGTCTTGACAGGGAGGGGCTGGGGGAGGGGTCTACCCCCCTCGGTCCTGACGGGGAGGGGTTATGCAAAGTCCTTCAAGCTCATTTTCTCTGTGCGCTCTGTGTTCTCTGTGGTTAAATCATGGGCGTGCAGAATAAAGAGCAAATTCGGGAGCGCCACCATGACTCTGACCGGACACAACTATATCGCTGGCGAGAAATCTGCTGAGGGCGGTGAACTTTTTTATAGTGTTGACCCGCGCACAAAAGCTCGTGGCGAGCTGGCTTTTCACAGCGCTACGGAGTCGGAAGTTGCGCGGGCTGCAGAAGCTGCTCTCGTGGCGCACCAGCAAATGCGCGGTATTGCCTCGGCGCGGATTGCCGATTTGCTGGACGAGATCGCCGCGCAGATTGGCGCATTGGGCGACGAATTGCTGCACACAGCCGACCGCGAGACGGGCCTGGGCTTGCCGCGTTTGACTGGCGAGCGCGACCGCACCACCGGACAGATGCGCGCTTTTGCTGAACTGCTGCGTGAAGGCGCCTACTTGCGCGCCATCATCAACAGCGGACAGCCGACCATCCGCCAAATGCAATTTCCTGTTGGTCCCGTGGCGATCTTCGCAGCCAGCAACTTCCCCTTTGCCTTTGCGGTGGCGGGCGGAGATTCGGCATCGGCGCTTGCGGCGGGCTGCCCCATCGTGGTCAAGGCGCACCCGGGTCATCCAGCCACATCCGAGCTTTTTGCACAAGCCATGACTGCTGCCGTGTCTGCACAGGGCTTCCCGGCTGGCACTTTTTCCATGCTGCAGGGGGCGGGCATCGATGTCGGGCAGTGGTTGGTGGCGCACGAAGCTATCGAGGCGGTGGGCTTCACCGGCAGTTTGCGTGGCGGGCGCGCGATATTTGATGCGGCGGCCGCACGACCTCGTCCCATCCCGGTGTATGCGGAGATGGGCAGCGTCAACCCGGTGGTCATCACCCAGGCGGCATTGGCGGCCCGCGCCGAGGCAATCGCCGCTGGATTGGTGGGTTCGGTTACATTGGGCAGTGGGCAATTCTGCACCAACCCCGGCTTGATTCTGCTGGAAGACAGCGCCGCCAGCCAACAATTTATCCGCGCAGTGAGCGCCAAAATGGAGGCTGCGCCGGCTGGCGTGCTGCTGAACGAAGCGGTGGCAGCCGGATTGGAGAACGCCGTCAGCCAGACGCAAGCCAATCCACAAATCGAGCTGTTGACCGGTGGCGAGGCAAGCGGGGGCCAGGCTTTCTGTTATCGCAACACGGTGCTGCAAACGCGCGCCGCTGCCATCCGCGCCGATAGCGGACTGCAAACCGAGCACTTTGGTCCCGTCACGCTATTTGTGCTTTGTGAAGATGCTGCAGACCTGCGCGCGACCATCAACGGCCTGGAAGGCAATTTGACCAGCACCTTGCATGCCGAGGCGGACGAAGCGGTCGATGACTTGCTGGGTCTGCTGCGCGAAAAAGCCGGGCGCGTCATCTGGAACGACTTCCCGACGGGCGTGGCGGTCGTGCCAGCCATGCAGCATGGCGGACCCTATCCCGCGACCACCGCCCCGGCCACAACCTCTGTGGGCACGAATGCCATCTATCGCTTCATGCGGCCAATCGCTTTCCAAAATGTGCCGGACGCGCTGCTGCCCGCGCCGCTGCAAGACGCCAACCCGCTGGGCATCCTGCGCATGGTGGATGGGGAGTACTCACAAGCGCCGCTCGGCTAGGCTGCCGGTTCCATCTCAAATAAAGACAGCCCCATCAAACGACGGGGCTGTGTTACTCTCGCGGCGTGCTATCTGCCTGATTCCTATATGTCGCGGTCAATCATTTCAAGACCGCCACCAGCACCGCAATGATGCTGATGAGGAAGGGCAGCGCGTACTTCAGCATGTCGACAGCGCCCTTGATGCGGCTTTCTTTCTCACGCAGGTTCTGGATCTCGTCGCTCTGATTGCGAACCTCTTCGCCCAGCTTTTCCATTGCAGTCATGAACAAACTCGTCTGGTCTTGTATGGCCGATTGCACATACTGCATAATTTCAGCCTTGAATTCCGCGAGGTCGGCTTTTGTCGCCAGCGACTTCATTTCGCCCTCAATGGTGGAAATGCGTCTTTCATGGTCGTGCCCAATTTCCGCCATATCGTCCCCACTGCTGTCAATCTACTAATCCCTACAGTGGAGTCTACCACAACCCCGTTTATGATAGCTAGTTTGCTACAGAACATATGCGCCAGGTTACTGGTGCAATACAGCCCCATCGTTTGATGAGGCTGTTCTAACTATTGCGTTTTCTTGCTGCGAACTATTCCAGCAGGTCGCCGCTGACCAGGTTGACGCCGGTTTCGATCTCGCCAGCGATGAGGCGCGCATTGACCTCATTCACCTGATCCCAGACTGCTTGCGGGATATCGGATTCGTGCGGGGGCGCGAGGCCAACGCCGTTCATGGCTGCGTCCATCAAAAAGACATTGCCGCCGGGGAAGTTGCTCATATCGCCTTCCGCCAACATGGCTACCATGTCGAAGACGCCCTGGTCGACCCGTTTCATGGCGCTGCTGATGATGAACTCGCTGCCCGGGGTTTCGCCCGCGCCGAAGCTGGTCAGCCATTCGTCCTTGTCGACACCGATGACATAGACGCCTTCCAGCGCGCCAGCCCGGATCGCGCCGGTGCCGGTGGGTCCGCCGCCGCCGAAGAGCACGGTCGCGCCTTCGCCGATGAATTGTAACGCCGCCGATGCCCCGCGGTCGGGAGCGACAAAGCTGTCGATGTAGACGCCGAGGATGGTCAGGTCGCTGTTGATGTAACGCGCGCCCTGCTCATAGCCATTGCGGAAGCGCTTGACCGGTGGGATATCGATGCCATAAACGCCGGCAATCATGTCGCTGCCTTGCCACTCGGCCACGAATGCCGCCAGCACGCCTGTCATAAAGCCGCTCTGGTCTTCGCGGAACTGAATGCCGACATAGTTGGTTGGCCCGTCTATGACGAACTGGTCGACGCCCAGGAAGTAGACATCGGGGTTGGCGGCTGCTGCGGCGTTGGTTGCATCGGCGATCAGGAAGCCGACCGTGATGATGACCTCGAAGCCTTCATCGATGCAGGTCTGGATATTGGCTTCGTAGTCGGTTTCGGCTTGTGTTTCGATGAAGGTGTATTCCAGATCGTATTCATCGGCTGCAGCCACCGCGCCTTCATGCGCCGACTGGTTGAATGTGCCATCGTTGACGCGCCCCAAGTCGGTGACCAGGCAGACAGTCTCGATGCCCATGCCCATGTCATCGGCTTGAGAGTCCAGCATGTCGTCCATGGCCAGGTCGCCACTGACGGGGTCGACGCCGGTGCTGACCTCGCCCGCTACCATCATCGCCGCGACTTCATCCGCCATGGCGAAGAAGGCATCGTCGATATCGGCATCATGCTTCTCCGCCAGGCCAACGCCATTCAGCGCCACATCCATCAGGTAGATGCCGCCGCCGGGGAAGCCTGCCATATCGTCATGCGCCAGCGCCGCCACCATGTCATAGACGCCCTGGTCGACGCGCTTGATGGCGCTGCTGATGATGTATTCGCTGCCAGGAGTCTCGCCGCCGCCGAAGCTGGTCACATATTCGTCCTGGTCGACGCCGATGACATAGATGCCTTGCTGCGCCGCCGCCAGGATGCCGCCCGTGCCGGTGGGACCGCCCGCGCCAAAGATGACCGAAGCGCCTTCGCCGATGAATTGCTCGGCAGCCGATGCGCCACGATCGGGCGCGACAAAGTTGTCAATGTAGACGCCTAGCAGGTTCATATCGGGGTTGATATAACGCGCGCCCTGCTCGAAGCCGTTGCGGAACTTCTTGACCGGCGGGATGTCGATGCCATAGACGCCAGCGACTGTGTCCGAGCCGACCGAAGCAGCCACCTGCGCCGCCAGCACGCCCGCCAAAAAGCCCGACTGGTCTTCGCGGAACTGGATGCCGACATAGTTGCTGGGTCCGCCCATGACGAATTGGTCGACGCCGAGGAAGTGCACATCGGGGTTGGCGGCGGCTGCGGCATTGGTGGCATCGGCGATCAAAAAGCCGACTGTGATGATGACTTCAAAGCCTTCGTCGATGCAGGTCTGGATGTTGGCTTCGTAATCGGTTTCAGCCTGGGTTTCGATCCAGCGATATTCCAGATCGAATTCGTCAGCGGCTTGCAGCGCGCCTTCGTGGGCGAACTGGTTGAATGTGCCATCGTTGACGCGCCCGAGGTCTGTCACCAGGCACAGGGTTTCAATGGCATCTTGCGCGACTGCGGCTGGAACAAGCGCCAACAGCGCCAACAGGCTCAACAAGACAATGTACTTTTTCATGCGATTTTCTCCTCAAAAGCGTGGGTTGCCGGGGTCAATTGCTAACGACTACTGTACTATTGCGCCGTGTGATTTTCAACGGTCGCGCGGACAAGGCTGTCAGGGCAATAGCTCAAAATAGTCGCTATGGCGCGGACGATATATTCCGAAATCGCGCCTATCGTAGGTCGCAATCTTGGTGATTTTCAGGCGCTCTGCCATAGCCATTATGCAGCAGTCTACTACATCAAATTCGGCGCTGGCATATTGCTCCGATATTTCGTAAATCCGCCCTAAGTCCGCATTCAGCATTGGTTCAATTCTCGCGTCTATATCTTTGAATTGCTTTAGAAACTGCGCTATCCCTGCATAACCCAAATCGCGGCGAAATAGAAAACTCAACTCTGGCAAAACGACAGCCGGCAACAGGATCTGCTCCGTGTTGACATCTGCAAATGCCATTGATTGTTGATGATGGGCGTCATGAGGATAGTACAGTCCGTATACATAGCTGGTATCGACGATGATGCTCACCAGTCACAATTCCGTCTGATATACTCGGCGAATTCGGCATTCAAGATTTCACGGCTGCGGGCAGATGTATCGGTCTTTTGGCTGCTGATAGAGCCCAGGTTTGCTCTACGGGCATTTTCAGCCAGCGCAGCCAGCGAACCCGGCGGCGGCCAGCCCTCATCACCAGGCTGGATATCACTTGGGGCAGGCGCTTCGACCGGCTGAGGATTCGACTGTGCCCATTCGCTTCTTTCGTGTTTGCCCATACAGGCGTCGCGCCTAATCAGAATGTCTACCATCTGACCGACTGTAATGTGACGTTTATCCGCCATTTTTTGCAGCTGCGCGGCGATAGAATCGGGCACTTCAATTAGCATAGTTGGCGCGCCTTTCTTTGTATATCGAAATTATAAGCCCAGACACTCTCACTCTTTCACATACGGTTGTCCGACAGCCTTCGGCGGAGAGGCGCGCCCGATGAAGCCAGCCAGCACCACCAAGGTCACTGCGTAGGGCACCATCTGGAGAAACTGCACAGGGAAACCCACACCCACCATCTGCAAGCGGATGCCCAGCGAATC